>JAWRKJ010000025.1:0-7806 GCA_040307025.1 Desulfovibrionaceae bacterium
CGTCCGACCGCGAGCAGGCTAGAAGAGATAGCCGTAGGTGCCGGCCAGCTTGGCCGTCTGGCCCAGGATGGCCTCGGCCGCGGCATCGACGCCGCTGGCATCCACGGTTCCGACTTCGGAGGTCAGAAAGTACTTGAGCGAGCCTTCCTTGGCGGCAAACAGCCAGCTTACCGCGTACATGGAGCACAGGTTGGGCCGCCCGGGGAATTCTTCCTTGGTTTTGAGCACGATGACGAGCTTTTTTTCGTCCTTGGTACTCGGCACCATGAGCGCGGAGCGGCCGAGCAGTTCCTTGACATGGTAGGCAAGGCGGGCGCCCAGGGGATCGGCGTCGTCGTGCTCCACCGCGACCGGGGTCTTGCGGGCGGGCTGGTCCGGGGTCTTCTGGGGACCGGTCGCGGACGCGGCCGGGGCGGCTTGGGGTGCTTGGGCCTTGGCCGCGTCCTGGGCCGGGGCCGGAGTGGCCCAGGCAAGCAGGGGCAAAAGCAGCGCGATGGCGAGAGCGTACAAACGCATGGTCGGCCTCCTGACTGCGTGCAGTGATGGGACTTTGTATTGCTAATCCAGGGGTTCGGTCTTTGGCAAGCCGGTCAGGAAATCAGACCTTTTCGTGGGACCGGTCCGGGATGTTCCGCTGTGTTTTCCACGCGTCGCGGTCAAAACAGCCTTGACGAGACGGCCCGTGTCATGGTCACCATCACCGCCGGCGAATTCCGGCTGTCCCAAGCCCCGTTTGCATCGCGGCCGTTTGCGACATATGAAAACGGAACGCGCGACACCCAGACCGATATCCAGCCAGAGGAGCATGCCATGCGGACCCCTGCGTTCCTGTTTTCCCTTTGTGCCATCCTGCTCGCGGCCCTGCCCGCCCGGGCCGTGGAACCCGTCCGTGTGGGCGCGGTGCTGTCCGTGACCGGTCCGGCCTCGTTTTTGGGCGAGCCCGAGAAAAACACCATCCAGATGGAAGCGGACAAGATCAATGCCGCCGGCGGGGTCCTGGGCCGCCCCCTGGAAGTCATCATCCTCGATGACGAGACCGACGTGAACAAGGCCGTGCTGGCGGCCGACCGGCTCATCAAAAAGGAACATGTCGCGGCCATTCTCGGCCCCACCACTTCGGGCAACACCTTGGCCGTCATGGGCAAGGCCGCCGCCGCCAAGGTGCCGCTTATTTCCTGCTCCGCCTCGCGCAAGATCACCAAGCCCCTGAATTCTTATATCTTCAAGGTCGCGCCCCACGACGCCCTGGCCGTGGCCCGCATTCTGCAACACGCCAAGAAGCAGGGATACAAGAAGCTGGCCATCCTGACCGTGTCCGACGGCTTCGGCCAGTCCGGCCGGGAAATGCTCAAGGAGCAGATTCCCGAGGCCGGGTTCGAGCTCGTGGCCGACGAGGTGTTCGGTCCCAAGGACACGGACATGACCGCCCATCTGACCAAGATCCAGGGCACGTCCCCGGATGCCATCATCTGCTGGGGCACCAATCCCGGCCCGGCCGTGGTGGCGAAAAACCGGGTCCAGCTCGGCATTGCCACGCCCCTTTACATGAGCCACGGCGTGGCCAGTAAAAAGTTCATCGAGCTGGCCGGCGACGCGGCCGAAGGCCTGCTTTTGGCCGCCGGTCCCATCACCGCCCCGGAAAAACTCCCGGACAGCGATCCGCGCAAGGCCCATCTCGTGGCCTATGCCAAGGACTACGAGGAGCGTTTCCACGCGCCGACCTCCACCTTCGGCGGGCACGGTTACGATTCCCTGCACCTGGCCGTGGACGCCATCAAGGCGGCCGGCTCGGACAAGCCCGAGGCCGTGCGCGACGCCCTGGAAAAGACCAAGGGCTTCCCCGGCATCGGCGGCACCTTCACCTTCACGCCCACGGACCATGCCGGTCTCGGGCCCGATGCCTTCATCATGCTCGTCATTGACAAGGGCGACTGGAAGATCCTGTCCGAGTGATGCTTGCCGGCGCGCCCCAATACCTGGTCTCCGGGCTCACCCAAGGCGCGGCCTATGGGCTCATCGGACTGGGTTACACCATGATCTTCAACACCACCGGCATCATTAACTTCGCCCAGGGCGAGTTCGTGATGCTCGGTGGCTTGTTGTCCGTGTATTATCTCGGAGCCGGGTTGCCCCTGGCCCTGGCCGTGCTGGCCGCCTGTCTGACCACGGCCGTGGTCGGGGCCCTCATGGAGCGCCTGACCATCCGGCCCCTGGCCGGTGCGCCGGCCGTCAACGCCGTCATCGTCACCATCGGCGTGTCCATCCTGCTGCGCGGCGGGGCCATGCTGGCCTTTGGCAAGGATACCGTGGCCTTGCCCGCCTTCACCGGCGTGCGGCCCCTGCTTGCCCTGGGCGCGGCCATCCAGCCCCAGAGCCTGTGGGTGCTGGCCGTGACCTTGGCGCTCCTGGCCGCGCTCAAGCTTTTTTTCACCGTCTCCATACAGGGCAAGGCCATGCTGGCCTGCTCCTGCCAGCAAAAGGCCGCGAGTCTGGTCGGCATCTCCGTTTCCCGCATGGCCTTGCTGTCCTTTGGTTTAAGCGGCCTGATCGGCGCCGTGGCCGGGGCCATCCTCGCCCCCATCACCATGACCGCCTACGACGTCGGCATGATGCTCGGGCTCAAGGGCTTTGCCGCCTGCATCCTGGGCGGACTCGGCAATCCTTTCGGCGCTGCCGCCGGCGGGCTCATCCTCGGCGTGCTCGAAGCCTTCGGGGCCGGGTTCGTGGCCTCGGGCTACAAGGACGCCTTTGCCTTTGTGGTCTTGCTGCTGCTTCTTTTCGTCAAACCTTCCGGACTGTTCGGCAAGGCCGGCGTGGAGCGGGTATGAGGCTCGCCGTCCGCGGCAACAACGCCGTCCAGGCCGCGCTGTTTTTGGCGCTTCTGCTGGCCGCCCCGGCGGCCCTGCCGAACGACTACTATTTGAGCATCTGCATCCTGGCTTGCCTGAGCGCGATTATCGCCGTGGGCCTCAACCTGCTCATGGGCTATGCCGGCCAGGTGTCCCTGGGCCATGCCGCTTTTTATGGCCTGGGCGCCTACACCACGGCCATCTGCACCACCCGGTTCGGCCTGCCCATCCCGGTCGGGATGCTCGCCGGCATCGCCCTGGCCACGGCGGTTGCCTGGATCGTGGCCGTGCCCACCCTCAAGCTCAGGGGCAACTACCTGGCCATGGCCACCCTGGGCTTCGGCATCATCGTCTCCATCGTCTTCAACGAGACCGTGGACCTCACCGGCGGCCCCTCGGGCTATGTCGGCATCCCGCGCCTGGCCCTGTTCGGCCATGTCTTCGAGACCGATCGCGGCTACTACAATGTCGTGTCCGTGGTGCTGGCCCTGGTGGTGCTGCTGTCGCTCAACCTTATGCATTCCCGCACCGGCCGGGCCTTGCGCGCCCTGCACGTAAGCGAAAAGGCGGCTGGCAGCCTCGGCATCGACATCGCCGCCCACAAACGCTTCGTGTTCGTGCTTTCGGCCGCCCTGGCCGGTCTGGCCGGCGTGCTCTACGCCCACTACCTGAGCTTTATCGCCCCGGCCTCCTTCGGTTTTTCCGCCTCGGTCCAGCTTCTCGTCATGGTGGTGCTCGGCGGCATGGCCAGTGTCTGGGGTTCGGTGGCCGGAGCTTTTTTTCTGACGGCCCTGCCCGAGTTCCTGCGTGAATTCGAGGACATCGATATTCTGGTTTACGGCGCCATCCTGGTTGCCACGATCATGTTTCTGCCCGACGGGTTGGCCGGCGGTCTGCGCCGCCTGACCGGGAAATGCCGTCGCGCCAAGGTGTCCCATGCAAAGGTCGACTGATGCCGCGCCCCTGCTCGACCTGTCGGGGGTCACGGTCCGCTTCGGCGGGGTCCATGCCCTGACCGGCGCCGATTTCGCCATCCCGCGCGGCTCGGTCACGGCCCTGATCGGTCCCAACGGCGCCGGCAAGACCACTCTTTTAAACGCCATCACCGGCATGGTCCCGGTCAGCGACGGCCGGGTCGTCCTGGACGGCCGCGACATCACCCACGTGCCCCCCCATGAGCGGGCCGCCGCCGGCGTGGTGCGCACCTTCCAGAACCTGGAGGTCTTCACCTCCCTCTCCGTGCTCGAAAATGTCATGACCGGCCGCCATGCCCTGACGCGCTACGGCATCGTCGCGAGTTTGCTGCGCTCGCCCGGTTTCCGCCGCGCCGAACGCCTTTGCCGCGAACGTGCCCTGGAAAAGCTCGACTTCGTGGGCCTGGCCGACGAGCGCGATACCCCGGCCGGCGAACTGCCTTACGGCCGCCAGCGCCTGCTCGAAATGGCCCGGGCCCTGGCCGCCGAACCCAAGCTTCTGCTCCTTGATGAACCGGCCGCCGGACTCAATACCCGGGAAACCGCCGCCCTTGGCGCCTGTATCCGTGACATCCGCGACCGGCTCCACGTCACCGTGGGCCTGGTCGAACACGATATGGATCTGGTCATGGGCATAAGCGACCAGGTCACCGTGCTCCATTTCGGTTGCCCCCTGGCCACAGGCACGCCCGACGAGGTCCAGGCCGACCCGGAAGTGGTGCGGGCATATCTGGGCGAGGAGGAGTAGTGGGCCATGCTGACCCTGCGCAATATTGATGTCCATTACGGCCGGGTGCACGCGGTGCGCCGGGTGTCGCTGCACGTGGCGCCGGGCGAGATCGTGGCCTTGATCGGCGCCAACGGGGCCGGCAAGACCACGCTGCTTTCCGCCATCTCCGGGGTGCAGCGCGCCAGTGCCGGGGCCATCGAATTTAACGGCCGCGACATTGTCCGGGAAAAGCCCGAGCGCATCGTGCGGCTGGGCCTGTCCCACGTGCCCGAGCGGCGGCTGGTGTTCGGGCCGCTCACCGTGGAGGACAATTTGCTGCTCGGGGCCTACAGCCGGTTCAAGCGTCGGGAGGCCGAGGCCGACATGGAGGAGATTTACGCCATGTTTCCGGTGCTGTGCGAGCGGCGCCGGCAGCAGGCCGGGGCGCTTTCCGGCGGCGAGCAGCAGATGTTGGCCATCGGGCGGGCACTCATGGCCCGGCCGCGTTGTCTGCTCTTGGACGAGCCGGGCATGGGGCTCGCGCCCCAGGTGTGCAAGGAGATTTTCCGCCATGTGGCCTTGCTGCGGCAGGAAAAGGGCCTGACCGTGCTGCTTGTGGAACAGAATGCCAAGAGTGCGTTGGCCGTGTCCGACCGGGGCTATGTGCTGGAGACCGGGCGGGTGCTCGTTTCTGGCACGTCCGAGGAGCTGCTCGCCAACCGGGATGTGCGGCGCGCCTATCTCGGCCGCGAACGCGAGGCCGAATCCGGCGCGCGGGGGAGGGCATGATGCGCGAATGTTTCGAACCGGCGCTCGAAACCATGGACCGCCGGGAATTGGCCCAGGTGCAGTTGGAGCGGCTCCAGGCAACGCTCAATCGGGTGGCCCGCAACGTGCCGCTGTACCGGAGGCGTTTCGCCGAGCGCGACATTGATCCCGAGGCCTTTGCCGATCTGGCCGATGTGCGCCGGCTGCCGTTCACCACCAAGGCCGACCTGCGCGAGGCCTATCCCTACGGACTGTTTGCCGTGCCCCTGCGCGAGGTGGTCAGGCTCCACGCCTCCTCCGGCACTTCGGGCAAGCCGGTCGTGGCCGGCTACACCCGAAACGACATCAAGACCTGGTCGCGCCTGGTGGCGCGGGTGCTGGTGGCGGCCGGGGCCAACCGGGACGATCTGGTCCAGATCGCGCTCGGCTACGGGCTTTTTACCGGCGGCATCGGCTTTCACTACGGGGCCGAGACCCTGGGAGCGGCCGTGATACCGGCCTCAAGCGGCGGCACCCGGCGGCAGGTGGCCATCATGCAGGACTACCGGACCACGGTGTTCGTGGCCACGCCGAGCTATGCCCTGCATCTGGCCGATACTCTTACGGCCATGGACGTCAACGTCAACGCCCTGTCCCTGCGCTTCGGACTGTTCGGGGCCGAGACCTGGACCGAGGCCATGCGCGCCGCCATTGAGGACCGGCTCAAGCTCACGGCCACGGACAACTATGGCCTCAGCGAAATCATGGGCCCGGGCGTGGCCGGCGAATGCCAGATGAAGGCCGGCATGCACGTGAGCGAGGACCATTTCCTCATCGAGATCGTGCATCCGGTCACGGGCGAACCGCTGCCCGACGGCGAGGAAGGCGAACTCGTCATCACGACCCTGACCAAGGAAGCCTTTCCCATGATCCGGTTTCGCACCGGCGACATCACCCGCATCCTGCCCGAGCCGTGCGCTTGCGGCCGGACCATGCGCCGCATCGGCCGCATTGTCGGGCGCAACGACGACATGCTCATCGTGCGCGGGGTCAACGTGTTCCCGTCCCGGGTGGAGTCGCTGCTCCTCGAAGCCGAGGGTGTCACGCCCAATTACCGCATCGTGCTGACCCGCTCCGGCGCCTTGGACGAGGCGCTCGTCGAAGTGGAGCCCACCGAGGAGCTGCTGTTCGACCGGGTGGCCGAGCACCAGGTGCTGGTGGACAGGATCGAACGGCGGTTCGCCTCGGAACTCGGGGTCGGCATTGCCGTGCGCCTGGTCGAACCGGGCAGTCTGGCCCGCAATGTCAGGGGCAAGACCATCCGCGTGGTGGATCAGCGGGGGTTGGGCAAGGACGCGTAAAGGAGGCGGCCATGGGCAACGAGGCATGTTGGCGGGACGAGTTTCCGGTGGTCAAGGAGATGGCCTTTTTCAACCATTCGGCCGTGTCGCCCCTGCCACGCCGGGCGCGGGACGCCGGTATGGCCGTGTTCGACGACCGCTGGCTGCGCGCGTCCATGGATTATTTCCGCTGGCTGGACGTGGTGCGCGATGCGCGGGAACGCGCCGCCCGGCTGCTCGGCACCGCCCCGGCCCAGGTGGCGTTTACCGGCAACACCTCGTCGGGTCTGTCCATCGTGGCCGCCGGCTTGCCCTGGCGTGAAGGCGACCGGGTGGCCGTGACTTGGCCGGATTTTCCCACTCTGCGCTTTCCGTTCGATGCCCTGGCCGGGCGCGGGGTGCGCTTGGTCGAGATTCCCCGGCGGGAGGGCCGCATCGACCTCGATGAGGCGGCGACGCGCATTCCGGGCTGTCGGCTGGTGGTGGCCTCCACCGTGGACTGGACAACCGGCGCTGCTTTGGATGTGGCCGGACTGGCGGCGCTGTGCCGCCGGGAAGGGGCGCTGTTGTGCCTGGACGCCATCCAGAGCCTGGGCGTGCTGTCCCTGGACGTCACGGCGTTGGGCGTGGATTTCGTGGCCGCCGGCTGCCACAAGCTGCAGCTTGGGCCCATGGGCCTGGGCATTTTCTACGTGGCCCCGGGTCGGGAGGAGCTGCTCGCGCCGGTCATGGTCGGCTGGCGGTCCATGGAGGACGAGGAACACCTCGGCAATACCTACCGGCTCAAGACCGGAGCCGGCCGGTTCGAGGCCGGGACCCAGGACGTGGCCGCCATTGCCGCTTACGGCGCGTCGCTGTCGCTGTTGGAAGAAGTCGGTCTCCCCCGCGTGCGGGAGCGGATCTTCGCGGTCCAGGACCGGCTTCGCGCGGGCCTTCTCGATCGCGGTTTCACGATCCTCTCGCCCCAGGGACCGACGGAGCGGTCCTCCATCCTGTCCTTTGCCCATCCCGATCCGGTGGGGGTGTTCCGCTATTTCATGGAACACGGGGTGATGGTCTCGCCCCGGGGCGCGGGCATCCGGCTGTCGCCGCATTTCTACAACAATGCCACGGACGTGGACCGCTTTTTCGAGCGTCTCGACGCCTACCGTCCAGCCTAGCGAAGCGGCTTACGCGGTCTTTCCAGG
>JAWRKJ010000026.1:0-13716 GCA_040307025.1 Desulfovibrionaceae bacterium
CCCCCCCCTGGACCCACCCCACCGGGGGGGATCATCCCCCCCAGACCCCCTGCATGGGGCCGCGGTGACGTGGGAAGCGGGTGGTCGCTCTGGCCGTTGGCGGGAGTTCGCCTCCCGACGGTTTGCCGCGTCCGGCAGACGACCGCGCGGCTCCCGTCTTTCCGAGGCTCCATACGAGGGGTCCGGGGGGACTTCGTTCCCCCGGCGGAGAGATCCAAGAGAGGCAGCGCCTCTCTTGGCCGCCGGAGGCATCCGGTCGAGCCTTCCCTCCTCATCCTTGCATTTTCTCCTCTCTGCTTACGACTTTTTCTCCGACTCGCTTGATCGCGGATGGGCTTGGTCGTAGACGCGCATGATGCGGGAGAGTTCGAGGTGGGTGTAGCGCTGGGTCGTGGTGAGGCGGGCGTGGCCGAGGAGTTCCTGGACGCTGCGCAGGTCGGCGCCGGATTCGAGCAGGTGGGTGGCGAAGCTGTGGCGCAGGGTATGGGGGTGGGTATGCTTGGCCAGGCCGGCGGATTGGGCCAGGGCATCGATGATGCGCGCGGCCTGGCGGCGGTTGAGGCGGCCGCCCCGGCTGCCCAGGAAGAAGGCTTTTTCGGACGGTACGGGCTGGAATTCCTCCCGGCGCCTGGCATAGGCCTTGAGGCGCACCCGGGCCGCGTCGCTTAGGGGGGCGAGGCGTTCCTTGCCGCCCTTGCCGAAGACCCGGGCAATGCCTTGGGCGATGTCCAGGTCGTCGAGGTCGAGGTCCACGGCTTCGCTCACGCGCAGGCCCGAGCCGTAAAGCAGTTCGGCCAGGGCCAGATCGCGGCAGGCCTCGCGGGTATCCTCGGCCTGGGGCGTGCCGGGGTGGGGTGTGACCAGGGCCACGGCTTCGTCCACGTTGAGGGCCCGGGGCTGGCGTTTTTCCGGTTTGGGGTTGCGCACGCCGGCCAGGGGATCGCTGGTCGCGAGGTGTTTGCGGCGCAGGAACCGGAACAGGCTGCGCAGGCTGGAGAGCTTGCGTCCCATGGAGGTCTTGGCCTCGCGCAGGCGGTGGAGTTCGGCCAGGAAGCCCCGGATATGGTCCTTGGTGATGGCGTCGGGTCGGGCGAGGGTGGCCTTGCGCCGGAGGAGGTAGGCCTCGAACTGGGCCAGATCGTTGGCGTAGGCCCGGCCGGTCGCCGCGGAGTAGCCTTTTTCCACGGCCAGGTGGGCCAGGAAGGCGGTGGCCGGTTCGGGCAGTTCCGGCGCGACGGGGGCGGCGTCAGCCTTGCCGCTGGTCGAGGACATAGCAGCTCTTGGGATTTTCCTTGGCTTTTTTCTTGAGGTTCATGGCTGTCTGGGAGGCCTCGCCGTAGTGTTTGAGGCGGCCGCCCCGGTTGAAGACCACGGCGATGGACAGGGCCATGAGCGGGAAGGTGCGATGGTTCCCTTCGCGGTCCACGGAATGGATGAAGCCGCGTTCCCGGTCCTCGGCGTCGTAGAAGTGGGGCACGATGTCGTCGAAGCTGCGCACCACCGCCTTGCAGGCGTCCTCCACCCGGTCCGGGGTGAGGATGAAGACGAAGTCGTCCCCGCCCACATGGCCCACGAAGGCCTGGGGGCCGCCCACGGCCCGCACGGTGTTGACGATGATGCGCGCGGTCATCATGAGCACTTCGTCGCCCCGGGAAAAGCCGTATTTGTCGTTGAACGACTTGAAGTAGTCCAGGTCGGCGTAGGCCAGGGCAAAGTCTTCCCTGCGGTCGATGAGGTCCTGGATGCGGCCGATAATCGAGGTGTTGCCGGGCAGCTTGGTCAGGGGATTGGCGTCCATGGAGCGCGAGGCCCGGGCCAGGGCCAGGCTGATGCGGGCCCGGAGCATGGGGGCGGTCAAAGGCCGGGTGAGCAGTTCGTCCACCTCGGCCACGGTCCAGTCCACGTCCGTGGCCAGATCGGCGTCGTCCATGACCAGGGCCACGGGCAACTGGCGGTAGACGTTTTCGCTTTTGACCATGGCGACCACGTCGAGGCCCGGCATGTCGGGAAGCTTCTGGTCCACCACGAGCAGATCCGGCGGGTCGTTGAACAGGTGTTCGATGGCGCCGCGTCCCCGGGGCAGGGCGATCACCTCGATATCCTCCGGCGCAAAGGCCTGGGCGTGCAGGTCGGCCAGGACGGGATCGGAACTCAGGATCATGATCTTCTGGGTCCGACTGAAGGCGCGAGGCAGGCTGGTCATGGCGTGTGTCGGTTGTTTTCGGATGGAGGCTGGTTGCGCGCAACCCCTTGGGGATGCGTCCCGTCACGCGGTCTTTTTTGGCGGGATTCCAAAGGGGAGAGTCCCCTTTGGCCGCCGGAGGCGTTTTTCCCTGCCTTCCTACGCGAAGCTCAGATCGGCGATTTCCACGAACTGTTCGCACATCTGGTCGAGGAGCCGTTCGAACTCGGCCGGCTTGATCTTGAGGATCTTGAGCGCCTCGGGCTGGAGATAGGTCACGCCCACGTCGCCGGAAAAACCGTATTCGAAGAGCCTGACCATGAAGTCGCCCAGGTGGACCACGCAGGCCATCTCCGGGTAGAGCTGGGCCAGGTGCGGCTTGTGATGGTAGGACAAGCCCTCCTTGATGTTGGCCGGCAGCTTCCAGTGGTCGGCCAGCCAGGCATTGATGCGGTCGTGGCCGAACCCCATCACCTGGCGCTCGGCCTCCAGGTAGTAGAGGTCGCCGTCGGTCACGGCCTTTTCGATCTCGGGCTTGAGGTCGGGGAGCTGGACCGTGGCCACGACCTTGCCGAGGTCATGCAGCAGCCCGGCCACGGAATATTCCTCGGCGTCCTTGAAACCGAGGCCGCGAGCCATGGTGCCGCAGGCCATGGCGCAGCCCAGGCTGTGCTCCCACAGGCCGACCATGTTTTCGCTCATGACTTCGAAGACGGATGTGGAAACGATGATCGAGCGCAGGACGTTGAAACCGAGCAGGACCAGGGCGTGCTGGATGGAGGATATACGGCCCGGAAATCCGTAGACCGGCGAGTTGACCATTTTAAGGACCTTGGCCGAAAGCACCTGATCCATGCTGATGAGCTTGGCCACTTCCTCGGTGGAGGAGTCCGAGCGCTCGACGAGCTTGCTGACCTCCTCCAGGACCTTGGGCAGGGTGGGCAGGTCGCGCACGGCCAGAATGCGGCCCTTGCGTTCGGTACGCAGGTCTTCCATCACGCATCCTTGCCGTTTTGGGCGGCCTGCTGGGCCTGGGCCATGGCGGCGCTTGAAGCGGCGCGCATGCGGAAATAATGGTCCATCAGCCGCCGGATCTGGGCCATCCAGGTGTTGCCCGCGTGCTTGCGGAACAGGTAGTCGAGCCGCTCCAGGCGCTTGTCGAATGACGTGCCCCCGGGCGGACCGTCGAGCTTGACCGGCTCGCCCTCGACCACGAGATGGCTCACACCCATGGTGTCGAAGCGGTCGAGCAGGGATTCGGAGAGTGCCGAGCCGGCGGCGGCCACGGCAATGCCGTCGGGGCGGGTCACGGGTTTGGCCAGGATCATGCCGGGGCGGGCGAGGTTCAACGGGATTTTCTGCATGGCGCGTCGCGCTCCTCAAGCTCCCGACTGTAGTACATGCCCGGCCATTTCCGCACAAGCCCCTTGAGTTCCAGAGTGACCAGGGCGCGGCTGACCGCCCCGGAGGCACTGTCCAGTTCCCGGGCCAGGGCGTCGATATGGTGGCGGGCACCGTCCGCGAGCCTCGTCAGGACGGCCGCCTCCAGGGCATCGAGGCGCGGGGGGGCGGTCGGCGTGGGCGCGACCGGTGGCGGAGTTTTCCGGGCAGGCATCCGGGGCCGGGCCGACGGGGCGGCCTGTGGCGTCCGGTGCGGCCGGGAAGGCGCCGGGGGCGTGGCCGGTGCGGCCTCCAGGCTGGCCCGCAGGTCCCGCTCCAGGGCGCTCAGGATGTCCGCGGCCGACTGGACCAGGGTGGCCCCCTGGCCGAGCAGCGTGTGGCAGCCGGCATAGGTGGGCAGGTTCACCGGCCCGGGCAGGGCAAAGACCTCGCGGCCCTGGTCCAGGGCGAGCCGGGCCGTGATGAGGCTGCCCGAGCGGGCCGCCGCCTCCACCACCATGACCCCGAGGGTCAGCCCGGCGATGATGCGGTTGCGGATGGGAAAATTCTGGCCCAGGGGCGGTGTGCCGGGCGGAAATTCGCTGATGATGGCACCGCTTGCGGCCAGTTCGCGCCAGACGTCGAGGTTGGCGTCGGGGTAGACCAGATCGAGTCCGGTGCCGAGCACGGCCACGGACGAACCCGGGCCGGACAGGCCGCCCAGATGGGCTTGGCGGTCGATGCCGAAAGCCAGGCCCGAGACCACCGTGACCCCGGCCGCGGACAGGTCGGTGGCGATGCGCAGGGCCGTGTCAAAGCCGTAGCGCGAACACTGCCGGGCGCCGACCAGGGCCACGCTCGCCCGGCCAAGCAGGCTCGCGTCACCAAGGACATACAGCAGCACCGGCGGGTCGGGGATGTCGCGCAACCGGGCCGGATAGGCCGGGTGGGAAAAAGGCAGGGGAACAAGTCCCAGGGCGGCGGCCGCGTCCACTTCCTTTCGGGCAGCGTCGGCACCGATCCCCCGGGCCAGGGCACCGGCCACGGCGTCGTCGCACAGCCCCTGGGGCCCCAGGTCGCGGCCCGCGGCCACGGCCGCCGTGGCCGTGGCATGGCGGCCCAGAATCCGCTTCCAGGTCCGGGGACCAAGCCCGGGGCAGTGGCGCAGGCGCAAGGCGGCCGTGACCTCGGCCACGAAGGCCGGATCGTCCGTCCAGGCCCGCAGGCCCGGACCGCTGGACTCCGGCGGACTCATTTGGGCAGGGCCTGCAGTTTCTGGCGCACCGTACCGGCCAGGTCGGCTTTGGGATATTCCTTGAGATACCGTTCCAGGGTGGCCCGGGCGGCGGGAACGTCACCGGATTTTTCCTGGGTCAGGGCCAGCTTGTAGAGTGCGTCGGCGGCTTTGTCGTGGCCGGGCCAGTCCTTGGCCACTTTTTCGAAATCAGCCTGGGCCGCCTTGTAGTCGCCGCTCTGGTAGGCGCCTTCCCCCACCCAGTACAGGGCATTGGGCGCGAGGGGACTTTGGGGGTGCCTGGCCAGGAATTGTTCGAAAGCGGCCTTGGCCTCGGCCTGATGCCCGTTGATGGCAAGCTGCAAGGCCTTGTTGTAGGCGGCTTTTTCGGTCGGGCTGGCCGTGGCCGGCGAGGCGTTCGCGGCGGGTGCCGCCGGTGCGGCGGTGGCCAGGGGGGCTGGTTTGTCGGCCGGCGGCGCGGCTTGGGGCGCCGGCTGCTGGGGCACGGTTGGTTCCGGTGCGGCCTGGGGCGGCGTTGCCGGCTCGTGCTCGGCCTTGGCCGGCCGGCTGGCCCGATCGGCGGCTATGGCCGCTTCGGGCGTGGTCGGCGTGGCGGTCTCGGCCGGTCCCACCCGGCCCCGATGCCGGGTCTCCGGGGGCGATTTGACCGGCGGCAAAGGCGAATACTGGGGCGGACGCACCACGGCCGGGGTTGTGGTTTGGGCGTTTGTGCGCGCGTTTGGCCTGGGGGCCTGGGTCGGTGCCGGACCGGCCGGAGGCGCGGGGGCGGTTGTTTCAGGCGCCTTTTCCGGGACCGGTGGCTCCTGGGGCACGGGCCCGGCAGCGGGGGCACCCGTGGTTTCGGCCGCCGGATGGGCAAAGCCCACGCCCAGGGCACTGCTTTGGGGCACGGGCGGCGCGGCGGCTCCGGATTGGCCCGGGAGCCCGGACAGGGCTTTTTGCAAGGCGGCAAGGCGGGCGTCGCTTTGGGCCTGTTTGCGTTCCAGGGCCTTGAGCTCTTCCTGGGTCTTCTGCAAGGAGGACTCCACGGCTTTGAGCCGGGAGTCCGAACCGGTGTTGTGCAGGGATAAGGTATTGTTCGGCCCGCAGGCACCGAGCGGACCGGCCAGGAGAAGGGCCAGCGTCGCAGTCAGGGCGTTTTTTCCGATCATGGGGAACGCGCGGCGTTAAAGTTGCCGATCCTTTCAAGTTCCCTGTAAAACTACGTGACATGGACCGGTTGCGCAAGCCGATTCTTGCCGTGTGCCCGGAAGGGGAGGGCGGATTTGTTGCAGAAAATGTGAAATTAGGGCACAAGCCGTCTGCAAAGCGGGAAACGCGACAGCCTCCCCGCGCCCTTTCCCATGGAACCCGAGGCTCTCCAAGGAGATTGCGCCCCATGTCAGAGGCTCTCCGCGCTGCCGTCTTTTGGACGGCTATGGTTCTGGTCGCGCTCCACCTGGGTTTGGCCCTGGCCGCGGCCGGAATTCCATGTGTCACGTCCTTGGTTGGACTGCGCACCGTCAAACGCCTGAAGATCTTTACCGACAAGTTTGGCCAGCAGGCGTCCACGTTTGCCTTGCTCGGCGGCTTGTGGGTCTTTTTGGGCCTGCTCGGGGCCGGGGCCATCATTCATTTCCTGGCGCCGGACCGGGTGCGGCTGGCTTTCGGCTTTCCGTTCCCCCTGGCTGCGGTGGGCGCGCCGCTTTTGGCCGGCGCGGCGGTGTTTTTGATTTATCGGGGCATGTGGCAGCGGCTCAAGGCGAAAAAGGCCGCCCACGCCAGCCTGGGCCTGTCCGCAACGCTTTTTTTCTGGCTGACGCTCTATGCCGGGCTGGCCACCTTGCGTCCGGTGGCCATCGATGAACCGGCCCTGGACTGGCTTTCGCTTCTTGTGCCGCCGGTTTCGGCGGTTTTTTGGCGTTTGCTGGCCGAGGGCCTGGCCCTGTCGCTTTTTTTCGCCGGCACCATGACCGGCGCCTGGCTCGTGTGGCGGCGTGACAAGGACGAGTTTGGCCGGGACTATTACAATTTCACCTTGCGGCTGGCGGCCCGGGTCGGGCTCGGAGCCGGCATCGTGTCGCTGGGCTGCCTGGTGTGGGTGGCTTCGGGTCTGTTGCCGGTGGTGGGAGAGTTGTCTTCGCGCCAGAGCGCGGCCGTGGCCCTGTACGGTTCGGGCATGCTGCTGGCTTTGGGTTCCTGCGGGTTCGTGGCCAGTCAGGAAAACGCCCTGCGCCACAAGTTTCTGCTCGTGGTGGCCCTGCTTGGGGCGATCGTGGCCTTGACCGGATTTCTGGGTGGGATGTCGGCGGTTTTTTGGCCCGCCCTGTAGCCGCTCTTCCGAGGTTTTTGCCTGCCAAGGCCGGCTGCGGAGGACGCGGCCGGCCTTTTTTGTCGGTGGGAGGCGGCTAGGCGATGGGGTGGATGTGCGAGATGTTCTCCAGGAATTCCTTGTAGTATTCCCTGAGATAATCGGCACTTAAGCTGTTGAGACTGAAGATGATGTTGAGCGCGTTGACCGCGGCGTCCTTTTTTTCGATGGCCCTGGCGTCCTCCAGGATAAAGATCAGCCGGTTGCGGAATTCGGCCGCCATGGATTTGACTTCCGCGAAGACATCCACCTTGTCGTGAACACTGTCGAGATCCACCTGTCGCTTGAGCAGGGCCGTGGTCAGAATCAGGTGCATGAAGATCTCATAGGTGATGTTCACGCGGTAGTATTTGAGGATAAAACTGAACTGGCTGAAATAATCGCAGGACGAATGGAACATTGCGTAGAGGCAAAGGATGAACCCGGCGCGTTGCGCTGATTCTATATAGCGGCTCCAGCAATTCTCTTCTTCGTATTCGATGACGACTTTTTCAAAGGAGAGGAAGTCCGAAAAATAGATCAGGATGGGTACCAGCGCCTGCAAGAGGTTGCAGCGGTTGGTCTCCTTGCTTTTTTTACACTTGTTGCACATTTTCGGGTCCTTGATCGAGATATCCTGGAGGATGTTGGTCTCGATCCGGGACTCTTCCGGGTATATGACCACATGCAATTTTTCGTGCCCGGGCGGACTGACCGTAAATTGTAGCATATTCCCTCCTTCCTTTCCAAGCGAAAACCCCACCCGGACATCCATGGGGCTGCGCCTTGGTCCGGGACCAGGGGGCGGCAGCGTCGAGCGGAAACCAATAGCGAATGCTGATACGAACTATTGAGCGAAGGCGAGGATTGCTTACAGCAAATCCCATGAGGATGTAAATTCACAATCCCCGGATTCTCCCGGTTTTCGGGATAGTGCGGACGTTCGGCGGTTATGCGGTCTGGCCCGGCAAGGCGCGCAACATGGCCAGGGTTTGCCGAATCGTGTCGCCCAGGGCCGGCGCTTCGATCAGGCCGGTCAGGACCGGCAGCTTGACCAGGAAACGGTAGGATTCCCGCACGCCGCATCGGGGCATACCGGCCTCGGACAGCCCGCCGAAGCCTTCCCCCTGCGGTCCGTCGATCCATCGATGGGCGAGGCTGTCGGCCAGGCACAGGGCCAGGGCGTAGGTGATCTCCCGCACGCCGGCCGTCAGTTCCTCCAGTTCGACGAACCGGGGCGCGTGGTGCAGGGCGATGCCGGAAAGCAAGGTTTCGGGCAGGCCGAAGCCCTGGCAGATCAACGCACCGGTCAGGGCATGGTCGGCTCCGAAGGCGCGGACTTCGGTGGCCAGATCAGGCAGAAATGCCATTTCCCCGTTCTGGTACAGGGCCAGCTTGCCCAGGTCGTGCAGAATGCCGAGGGTGTGTAGCGTCCGGGGATCGAGGCTCGGAAAAGCCGGGGCGATCTGCCGGGCGATCACGGCCGTGATGGCCAGATGCCGGCGCAGGTTGGCGCGTGGCCGCACCCCCAGCCGGCAGTGGATCGCCGCCGCCTCCAGCAACTCGGCGTGGAGCACGAGCTCGATGTTGGTCAGCCCCAGGATGCCCAGGGCCTGGGACAAGTCCGTTACGGCTTCGCGCCGGCCGTACAGCGGGCTGTTGGCCAGACGCAGGATGCTGGAGGTCAGGACCGGGTCGGTGGCGATAAGGCGTCCCAATTCGGCCAGATGCAAATGCGGATCTTCCAGCCTGGCCAGCACCGCGCTGCCGGACAGACCGCCACGCAGTCGGTCCATGGCCTGGGTCAGGCGGGGGCTCGGACCGAACCGTCGCCAGCGGTCAAAGGCCGCGCCCGGGGCGCTGGGCGCGGGACCTTCGTCGAACGGGTTCCACCCGGCCGGCGGCGGCGCAACGGGCCGGGGCGCGACCGCTGGGCTGGCCGGAACATCGACCGGCGGAGTGCCCGCGGCGATGCCCCGGCGGTTTCTGCTCTTGCCCAGGACCACAAGCAGCAGGACGGCGCCAAGCGCCAGTCCGCTCAGACCGAGCCACATACAGCCCATGCTTCGATTCCCCCGACATGCGACCGCTGCGCAATGGCCTGGAGCCAGACCATTGCTCCAAACTCGAAATTGCAACAGCCTGAAGTCCTGAGGGATTCCAAAGGGCAGAGCCCTTTGGCCGCCGGAGGCTTCCCTTTGCGACCTCTTGTGCAGTGGTCTCGGCATGTGTTCTCAGAGCCGCGCCTTGGCGCAAGCCGCTCGCCGGGGGCGCATCAAACGGCATGGCTCTCCCTGGCACCAGTTCCCGATGTCTTCCGGCGGTCGGGTCGCCCGGGCCTACGCGCCCGAGCCGGCCTCGGCCGGCGCGCGATGGCCAAACTTGCGTCCGAGCCAGCCCTGGAAGGCGTCGAGGTAGATATAGTACACCGGAGTGAAGTACAGTGTCAGCATCTGGGACACGACCAACCCGCCCACCACGCACAGGCCGAGAGGCCGTCTGGCCGCCGCCCCGGCCCCGAATCCCAGGGCAATGGGCAAGGTGCCCATGAGCGCGGCCATGGTGGTCATCATGATCGGCCGGAACCGCGTGAGCGCCCCTTCGTAGATGGCTTGCCTGGCCGGCAACCCTTGGCCGCGCTGGGCCTCCAAGGCGAAGTCGATCATCATGATGGCGTTTTTTTTGACGATGCCGATCAGCATGATGATGCCGACAAAGCCGTAGATGTTGAGGTCCAGGCCGAAGACCATGAGCGTGGCCAGGGCGCCCACCCCGGCCGAGGGCAGCCCCGACAGGATGGTCAGCGGGTGGATGAAGCTTTCGTAGAGGATGCCGAGCACGATGTAGATGACGAGCACGGCCATGGCCAGGAGCATGGCCAGGCCGGTCAGGGAGCTTTGGAAGGCTTGCGCCTCGCCCTGGAAGCTCGTGAAGATCGTGGCCGGCAGCTCCTTGCGGGCCAGCTCGTCGATGGCATCCACCACCGGCCCCAGGGAGGCCCCGGGCCGCAGGTTGAACGACAGGGTCACCGAGGGCGTCTGGCCGGAGTGGTTGACCGACAGCGGGCCCACGGACACTTCCCGGCGGATCAGGGTATCGAGCGGCACGAGCTGGCCGTCGCGCGAGCGCACGTGCAGCATGGCCAGGGCGTCGGGATTGGCCTGGTAGGCCGGGGCCAGCTCCATGATGACCTGGTAGGTGTCGTTCGGCGCGTAGATGGTCGAAATCTGCCGGTTGCCGTAGGACGTGGCCAGGGCATCCTCGATCTGGTAGGCCGTGATGCCAAGGGCCGAAGCCTTGTCCCGGTCGATGTCGATGCGCAGCTCGGGATTTCGGATCTGGAGATCCGAGGTCACGTCCTGGAGGTCGGTCAGGCGGCGCAGGCTGGTCTCGAAGGCGGCTGCGGCCTTGAACAGCTCCTCGGTATTGGTGGCCTGGAGCGTGAACTGGTACTGGCCCTTGGACGTCCGGCCACCGATGCGGATGGGCGGCGGATTTTGCAGATACACCCGCAGACCGGGGATTTGGGCCAGTTCCCGGCGCAGGCGCTGCATCACCGCGTCGGCCGAGGCCCGGCCTTCCCCCAGCGGCCGCAGGGTGATCATGAACCGGCCGTTGTTGGTGGTGTTGTTGGGGCCGCCGGCGCCGATGACGGACATGTAGGCGGCCACGTCCTTGTCCCGGCTGAGCAGGGCGTTGAGGCGCTGCTGGCGCTCGGCCATGACGGAAAAGGCCACCCCTTCCTCGGCTTCGGTGGTGGCCGTGAGCTGGCCGGTGTCCTCGCTCGGCAAAAAGCCCTTGGGAATGGCCCGAAACAGCCAAACCGTGACTCCGAGCAGCACCAGGGAAAAAAGCAGTGTGGCCAGATGGTGGCGCAGCACCAGACGCAGGCTCACGTCGTAAAAGTCGCGCAGCCGGTCGAAGCCGGCCTCGATGGTGTTGTAGAGCCGACCGTGGCGCACCTCCGAGGTCTTTTGCCGCAGGACCAGGGCGCACAGCATGGGGGTCAGGGAAATGGACACGAAGCCCGAGACCAGGATGGCCACCATGATGGTGACCGCGAATTCGTGAAACAGCCGGCCCACGATGCCGCCCATGAAAAAGACCGGCAAGAACACCGCCGCCAGGGAAATGGTCATGGAAACGATGGTGAAACTGATCTCGCGCGAGCCTTCCAGGGCGGCGGCCAGGGCGGTTTTGCCCATCTCCAGGTGGCGCACGATGTTTTCGAGCATGACAATGGCGTCGTCCACCACGAACCCGACCGAGAGCGTGAGCGCCATCAGCGAAATGTTGTCGAGGCTGAACTCCAGCAGGTACATGGCGGCAAAAGTGCCGACCACGGACATGGGCAGAGCCAGGCTCGGAATGACCGTGGCCGGGATGTTGCGCAAAAACAGGAAGATGACCATGACCACCAGGCACACGGTCAAAAGCAGGGTGAACTTCACGTCGGACACGGAATCGCGGATGGACACCGAGCGGTCGTAGAGGATCTTGAGGGAGACCGAGGCCGGAAGCTGGGCCTGGAAACGGGGCAGCAGCCTTTTGATCGCGTCCACCACTTCCACGGTATTGGTGCCGGGCTGGCGCTGGATGGCGAGCACCAGACCCGGGGTGCCGGAAAACCAGTTGAGGCGCCGGGTTTCCTCCACGCTGTCCGTGACCTTGGCGATGTCGCCCAGGCGCACCGGGGAGCCGTCGCGCCAGGCCACGATGATGGGCCGGTAGCCGGCGGCGGCCAGCAGCTTGCCGCTGGAGCGCACGGTGTATTCCTTGGAAGGACCGGACACCGTGCCCACGGGCAGGTTCACGTTGGCCTTTTTCACGGCTTCGGACGCCTCGTCCACGCCGATGCCCCGGGCGGCCATGCCCTCGGGGTCGAGCTGGATGCGCACGGCGTATTTCTTCGAACCGTAGACCGAGACCTGGGCCACCCCGGGCACCATGGAAATACGCTGGGCCATCATGTTCTCGGCGTATTCGTCCACGTCGGACAGGCGCATGACGTCCGAGGCGATGGCCAGGTAGAGGATGGGCGCGTCGGCCGGGTTGACCTTGCGGAAATACGGCGGCGAGGGCAGGTCGTCGGGCAGGTCCTTGCCGGCCGTGGTCATGGCCGACTGCACGTCCAGGGCGGCGGCGTCGATATCGCGGTTCAGGGCGAACTGGAGCGTGATCCGGGTCGAGCCCACGGAGTTGATGGAGGTCATGGAGTCGAGGCCGGCGATGGTCGAGAACTGCTTTTCCAGCGGATTGGCCACGGCCGAGGCCATGGTCTCGGGACTGGCCCCGGGCAGGGACACCCGCACCTCGATGGTGGGGAAGTCCACGTTGGGCAGGTCCGAGACCGGCAGCTTCACGTAGGCCAAGGCCCCGAAAATGAGAATGGCGGCCATGACCAGGGTGGTCATGACCGGCCGGGTGATGAAAATGGCGGCCGGATTCATGGCTTGGCCCCGGCCTTGGCTTGGGCGGCCGGACCGCTGTCCGCGGGCTTGATTGCGGCGAGCGCCCCGGGCGCCAGCCGGACCTGGCCGTCCACCACCACCCGTTCACCCGGCGAGAGCCCCTTTTCCACCACGGTCGTGCCGTCCACGATGGGCCCGGGCGTGATCTGGCGGGCTTCGGCCCGGTTGTCCTGGCCGATCACGTAGACGTAGGGGCCCTTGAGCCCGTCCATGACCGCCTGGGTCGGGATGATCAGGGCGTCCTCCAGCGTGTCCAGGGTCAGGTCCACGCGCACGAACTGGCCCGGCCACAGCCGCTCGTCGGCGTTGGGATACTCGGCCTTGAGCCGGATGGCCCCGGTCTTGGCGTCCACGGTGTTGTCCACGAACACCAGGGGCGCGGTGAGGGGAGGGCTTTTCCCCTCGCCGTCCGGGGCGGCGGTCACGGACAGGGGGGCGAGCTTGCGCCGGGCCAGGATGGCGGGCAGATGCCGTTCGGGCACGGAAAAGGCGATGAAGATGGGGCTTAGCTGGTTGATGACGCACAGGGTCCCTTCGTCGGCTTTGACCACGTTGCCGGTGGTCAAAAGGATCGTGCCCACCCGGCCGGCGATGGGGGCCTTGATGTCGGTGTATTCGAGGTCGAGCTTGGCCCGGTCCAGGCTGGCCTCGTCCAGGCGGATGGTGCCCTCCAGGGTCTTGGCCTGGGACTGGGTCTGGTCGTACTGCTCCTGGGCGACCACGTCCTTGGACTTGAGGGTGGCGTAGCGCTTGAGGTCCTCGTTGGCCTTGACGAGCAGAGCCTTGTCCCGGTCGAGCTTGCCCTGGGCCTCGCGGACGGCCATCTCGAAGGGGCGGGGGTCGATGCGGAAAAGCGTCGTCCCCTTGGCCACCACCGCGCCGTCGCGCACGAGCTGGGCCACGATGGCCCCGCCCACCCGGGGCCGCACCGCCACCGTGGCCATGGGTTCCACGTTGCCCACGGCCTTGACCGTGACCGGCACGGTCCGGGAGGTGGCCGCGGCCACCAGCACCGGGGCCGGCCGATCGGTCCGGCTTCCTTGGGCATCGCCGCCCCCGCAGGAGGCGCAGGGTAACAGGCAGACACAAACCACCAGTA
>JAWRKJ010000027.1:0-2570 GCA_040307025.1 Desulfovibrionaceae bacterium
CGGCGGCCGATCTGGCGGAGGCCGCCCCGGAATCGGCCCGGGACCTCTGGCGCAATCTCATGTGGCGGCTCAACGAGGAGTCGGGCACCATCGGCTGGGGCATCCCCGAGGTCATGGGCGAAGCCCTGGCCCGAAGCCCGTTTTTGGCCGACGCCTACCACCGCATTCTGTTCGGCTATGTCCGGGAGCTGCCCGGTGATTCGACCTTCATCGACCACGAACCGCTGCGCCGGGGCGTGTGGTGGGCCATCGCCCGACTGGCCGCAGCCCGGCCCGTGCTCGTGCGCCGGGAAGCCCTGGACGTGCTCTACGGCGCCCTGACCGATCCGGACCCGACGGCCCGGGGCCTGGCCTGCCTGGCCTTGTCCCGCCTGGGCCGGCCGGCCAACCCGGACATCGCCACCCGCCTGACCGGGCTGGTCGGGGACAGGGCCGAACTGACCCTTTTTGCCGACGACCGGCTTCGCGAAACCACCGTGGGCGCCCTGGCCGGAGCGGCCCTGGCCTCGGAGGGCGGCGTGTAACCGCGCCCAGGGACCGGGCGACCTTCGAGGCATGCAGACACGTTCCCACGGAGGTTCGCCCATGCGCCAAAGTCTGTTGCTGACGGCCCTGCTCCTGGCAGCCGTCCTGCTGCTGGCCGCCACGCAGTCCCGGGCTCAGATGCAGCCCCCCGCGCCGCCCGCGCCCGAAGCCGTGGCGGAAAAGACCCTGCACGACCTGTCCGGCCGTATCGCCCTCACCCCCCAGGAAACCACTGCCCTGCGCCCCATCCTGACCGACTCGGCCCGTAAACGTCAGGCGCTGGTGCGGGCCACGCTGGCCGACCGGGCCAATCCCCGGGCGCTCCTTGGCCTGCGCGACGCGCTGCGCGCCCTGGCCCGTGAAACCGAAGCCCGGCTGGCCGCGGTCCTGCCTCCGGAAAAAATGACCGTCGTGCGCGCCTACCTGGAAGAACGCCGCCAGGAAGCCCGCACCCGACTGGCCGCCGCCCGTCGCGGCGGCTGATACCCCGCTTCCCTCCGTCCTCTCCATTCCCCCAAACCCGGGGCGTGCCGATTGCCCTCGTGCACGCCCCGATTTTTTTCTTGACTCAAAGACTAAAAGGATTATTTTTATCCTATATAAAAACGGCACCAAGCATCCGGGACACAGCCCGGGCGGAGGACGACATGCAGACGCAAACCGACCTGGAAAGCCTGGTTATCGACTGGGACATGACACCGGAAGATGCCGTGACCCTGTATTTGGAGTGGGGCAACAATTCCTGGCACGCCCAGCACAAGCCGGTAACCTCGAAGAACGACTTCTCGAATTATTTCGTCGTCAACACCTGGAACGGGAAGCCCGAGGTGTCGCTCGTGCGCCGCAATTCCGAGGATGCCGTGGAACTGGCTTCCTTCACCCTGCCCGAGTCCCTGGCCCGGGAATTCATGGAGGAACACGGCGGCAACAAGGGCGTCTACGCCCCGACCGAAGCAATCAAGCGCTGGCTGCGCGCCACGCAGTTCCACTAAAATTTCGTCCCAAACGCATCTCCCCTCAACCCCCGCATCATCCCTCGCCTCGTGACGCGGCCCCGGGAAGGATAGGCCCCGGAGCCGCGTCTCTCTTTTCAAAAACCGGTTGTTCGCAAAAGGCCCCCGGGCCTTAGCGGCACGCACCCCGCCGCGGTGTCCCCTCGAGGCCGAAATCGTTGGGGGGCACCACATTGTTGACATCCAGGGCCCGGGCCCGTTCCAGGCTCGTACGGGCGCAGGCGTCATCGCCGAGGCGCATGCAGGCGATCCCCAGGTTGTAGTAGGCGAACCCCAGGTAATCCACGCAAAGAGGCTTGGTCACGGCTTGGCCCAGGATCGCGGCGGCCTCGGCGTTTTTCCCGGCCAACAGCAAATCGGTCCCCTGCGTGTAAAGCTTGATCCCCGCGGCGCTCGAACAGCGCCACCAGCCCCGAGTCCGGCCATGGCCCATCCGGGCCCGGCGGCCGCCCATGGCTGCGTATTCGGCCCGGTCGATCTTGCCGTCCTTGTTCAGATCGACGATGGCAAAGACCTCCAGGGTCATGCCTTTGGGGTTGAAAACCCGTATCTCCTCGAACACGATCACCCCGTCGTGGTTGTTGTCCACGCTTTCAAAAGGCGGTTTTTTCCAGGCCAGGGCCGTGCTCGCCGCGGCCAGGGCGATCAGAAACAGAACCACGCACAGCACACGTTTCATGATGTTTCCCTCCTTACCGGATGTATTCCAGCCTGCACCATAGCAAAGCAGGCTTCAGTTTCCAGTTTTTTTCGCTGCGCAGGGGAAAAAAGCCCCCGGCAAGCCACGCAGACCCGGAGCGCACCGGCTTCTCGCCTTCCCGTCGCCCCGGCCGGCGCGCGATTGCCACTTTCCCTTTTCATCGGGCATGCTATGATCCCGGCATGGTTCCCACCCTTTTTACCCGGTATCCGACTCAATTTCAGAGCGAAAAGCGGAAAAGACATTGACAGATGGGGCCGGCCCGGATATTGGATCAATCGTGTCCGATTAATCCAATTTAAGAGGCATCCATGCGTCTGACCCGAGCCGGA
>JAWRKJ010000028.1:0-10496 GCA_040307025.1 Desulfovibrionaceae bacterium
GACAGGGGCTTGCCCCCCTCGCGAAAGATGCGCAGGATCACGCCGGCATCAGGGCCGTTGCCGAGGCCCTTTTTCGATTTTCCACGTTTGCGTTTTGTCATGCCTGCTCTCTATATCCCAGCCCGGTCGGGCACAAGTCCGACGGTGCGTTGCGGCTCTACTTTCGGCGTGATAGCCACGCTTCCGACGCGAAAAGGAGGGCTTTGGCCATGCCCGATACTCCGTGCCGGCTGCTTGGCGAGATCCGCTATCCCGACGATTACGCCTTCGAACGTGTGGGCGAGATCGAAACCGAGGCCGGCGGCCTGCTGGAAGAGGCGCTGCTGGGGCTGGCCGTGGCCCACCTGGAAGTGCTGCCCGGGCCGGACGCCCTGCGTTTCGAGGTCTGGTGCGAGGCGTGTTCCCCCGAGGAAGGCGCGGCGGTGTGCGAGGCACTGCTTGGCATTGCCGACGACGGGCCGCTGGGGCGGCTGGTGGTGTTGCGCGGGGCCGACGAGCCGATCACGGTCTTCTATTTGAGCGGGGAAAACCTCGAAGAGGTCACCGTGGAGCAGCCGTGAAGTCCTGGCGTAGCCACAGGGGCAGGTAGTGCCGGGCCGCGCCGAGCCGGGCGTCCACCATGCGGCAACCGGGCACGTAGCCTTCGAGCAGATTCCAAAACCGGGCCGAATGGTTGAGTTCCCTGGTGTGGCACAGCTCGTGGAGCAGCACCAGCCGGGTGAGCTCCCAGGGCAGGAAGGCCAGGGTGTAGTTGAGGCTGATATGCCCCTTGGCCGTGCAACTGCCCCAGCGCGTGCGCTGGGCGCGAATGGTCACCCCGTCGTAGGCGAGGCCGGACTCCTTACTGACCGCAGCCAGGGCCTGGCGCAACAGCGCACCGCCCCGGTCCCGGCAAAATGCCGTCAACACCCCGGACACGGCCGCCACGTCCCGCACCGCCCCGGAGACCACCACCGACTCGGGGCCGCGCACGGTCAGCAGACAACCTTCGCGCTCCCGGGGCAGGTAGTCCACCCGCCACTGCCGGGCAAAGGCCGTGAGGACCAGCCGCTCGGGCCGTGGCGGGGCAATGCCGGTCGGCAGCCCGCCCTCGGCGGCCAGACGTTCGCACACCCGGGCCAGCCATTCCCGACGCTGGCCCACGGCCGCGACGAGATAATCGGAAGGCACCCCGGGCGGCGTGACCACCTCGAGGCCGCGTTCGGGTAGAAAACGCAGGGAAACGCCCTTGGACCGGTCGCTGACGCGGACCGATACGGGCAAGGGATGGGGCAGGAACGCGGCAATGGCCTGGGCCGTTTCCGGTCCGACCAGGGCACGCTCCCGAGGCGAGGCACCGGTCTTTGCGCCGATGTCCCTGCCGGGACTTGAATTCGAACCCGCCAACGTCTACCCTCCCACGCATCGGGGTAGTCGCCAACCGCCCGGTGGTCAAGCTACCCGCTGGAGCGTGTTCCATGCGTAATTTCCTTTCGGTCTCCCGCCGCCTGCTGCTGGTCTGCATCCTCTGTTTCGCCGCCGGCTGTGCCAGGCCGACCCCGCCCGTCGTCACGCCGCCACCGGTCCCGCATAAGGCTGCGGGCGAGATCGAGGACCTGCGGGTCATGCCCCAGGACCTGAACGCCTACGTACGCGCGGACACGGCCAACCGGCCGCTCATTCCCAAGGAACAACTCGGGTTGCGCATGGAGGATTTCCGGCGCACCTGGATGGCGCCCTGGTCCCAGACCCGGCCCGCCTATACCCGCCATCAGGTGGAAGAAATTTTCGTGCGCTTCGAGAAGTCGCCGGGCTTTGGCACCGGCAACCAGCGCAACGGACCGGAATTCGCGGGATCGCTCCATGCCGAAGCCAACTTGCGGGCCTATCCCAACACCGTGCGCCGGGCCGTGACCGTGAAAAACACGAGTCTGCGCGGCATGCCCACCACACGGCCGCGTTTTTCCGATCCGAGCCTGCCCGGCGAGGGCTATCCCTTCGATTACCTGCAGCACACGGCCCTGCCGCCGGCCACGCCCGTGCTTGTTACCCATGTCAGCCGCGACGGCGCCTGGTATCTGGCCGAATCGTCCCTGACCTTCGGCTGGCTGCCGGCGACGGACGTGGCCTTCGTGGACGACAGCCTGATCGGGACCTTTGCCTCGGCCAGGCTTGCCGCCGTGATCAAGGAGCAGGTCGCCCTGCCCGGGACCGGGGTCACGGCCCATGTGGGCGCGGTGTTCCCCATGTCCGGCGCGGCCGCCCAGGACGTGCTCGTGCCGGTGCGCGACGCTTCGGGCCAGGCCAGGTTCGTACGTTCGAGCGCGGAGCCGGGCGCGACCGTGCCCATGCCCATGCCCATGACCCCGCGCAACGTGGCCGCCGTGGGCAACCAGTTCATGGGCCAACCCTACGGCTGGGGCGGCCTGGACGGCCGGCGCGACTGCTCGGCCATGACCCATGACCTGTTCGTGCCGTTCGGCATCTATCTGCCGCGCAATTCCGGCAGCCAGGCCTCGGCCGGCGGCGCCATTCCCCTGGGTGACATGGGTGGCGCCCAGAAGGAGTCCACCATCCTGTCCCAAGGCGTGCCCTTTGGCACCCTGCTGTGGATGAAGGGGCATATCCTGGTGTATGTGGGCGAGTGGAAAGGCCATCCGGCGGTTTTTCACGACATGTGGGGGCTGCATACGGGGAACGGCACCGGTCGGGACGGCCGACTGGTCATCGGCCGGGTGGTGGTGACCACGCTGCGGGCCGGAGAGGAAGTACCGGCCGTGGGGCCGTCGCACATTCTGCTCAATCGCGTGCGCTCCATGGTCATTGTGGCCAGACCGTAGCGAGCCGGGGCGGTCGCCGTTGCCTTTGGGGGAGGAGGAATTATGCAGGGGCTTCTGGGGCGCGTCAGCGCCTGTTTCACGGGGGGAGTCTTCGGGGGATTGCTGGCCAGTGTCGGGGCCTGGATGGCCGGTCGGTACGGCTGGACCGCCGCTCTCGGCGTGACCATCGCCCCCCAATGGGATGCGGCCTGGATTTTCCCGCGCCTGCTGTGGAGCGGGGTCTGGGGCTTGGTGTTCGTGCCGGATGTTTGTGGCACCTCGGTCTTCTGGCGCGGCTTGCTGTTGAGCCTGGGGCCCACCCTGGTCCAACTTTTCATCCTTTATCCCGATCAGGACGGGGCGGGGCTCGCCGGCCTTGGGCTCGGCTCCTGGACACCGCTTGTGGTACTGCTCACGAACGCCTTGTGGGGCTGGGGCGCGGCGGTCTGGGTCCGGCTCGCGTCGGGCGAGGATGACCGGCTGCGCTACGGACGCCTCCACTGAGACGCGGCAACTGTCGATGGAACGATCCGGCGGCCATGGGTTTGTGCCCGTGGCCGCCTTTTTCATGGCGCGGCAGCGTTCCCCCGGGCCTGCTCTCCGGAAGGGTTTCCAAAGGGCCGCGCCCTTTGGCCGCCGGAGGCGTCCGCTCCTCCCCCTCTCCCGCGGCTTACGGCAGGCCGAGGACGCGGCGCGCTTCGGTCTTGGCCTGGGCGAATTCGAGCTGGAAGGCCGGGTTGTCGAGCTCGAAGGCCGCGATCACCGTGCCGGCGAGATAGCCGGCTTCCACGTCGCTCGGGTAGTGCACGCCGCCGATTTCGCGGTTGAGCCGGTACTCGGCGGCCCGGGCAAAGATGGCGGGTGCCTTTTCCGGAAACATGTTGGCCAGGACGATGGCTGAGACCGTGGCGAAGGTCGCGTGCGCGCTGGGGTACGAGGGACCATGGGGCTTGCGCACGCACGGGTCCAGGGCGGGATTGGTCACATAGGGCCGGGTCCGGTTCCAGTGGTCCTTGGCCGGATCGACCACGGCCGAGGCGCTGCGGGCGACTTTTTTGAAGAAATCGGCGGTCACCGGGCAGTTTTCCGGTGTGAATTTCTCTCCGATCACGTCGGCGAAGCGGAAAACCGAACGTTCGGCATCGGCCTGGGCAAAGGCCACCTGGGTGGGGGTCCGGGTTTGTTGCAGGGCGAGCAGCTCGGCCATTTCCCGCAGTTGGACAGGGGAACCGATGGCCGGCGGGGGGGCCAGGAGCCGGGACAGATCGACCTGGTCCGGGTTGAGGAAGAGGGCGTCCCCGGCCAGGCCGGACTGCGGCAAAAGCAGCAGCAGAAAAAGGATGATCAGGCGTTGGAATTGGCGCATGCGCAGGCCTCCTTGTTTGTCGGGTGTTCGCCCGCACCCGGATGATCAAAATCGGTGCTACTTCCCGCGGCGAGGGGCCGCGTGTCATTTCCCGCTTGTCCGTTTGGCCAGAATGGCCTTGGCCGGAATGAGCCCGGTGGCGGCGGCCGAGACGATGTTGCCGGCCACGCCCGGGCCGTCCCCGGCCACGTACATGCCGGCCACGCCTGTTTCCAGGTCGGGCGAGGTGTCGATCTGGGTGGCGAAAAATTTGATTTCCGGGGCGTAGAGCAGGGTCTCGTCGTTGGCCACCCCGGGCACCACGGCGTTTAGCTGCTCCAGGCCGTCGGCGATGTTGGCCACGATGCGCTCGGGCAGGGCCATGGCGATGTCGCCGCAGGTGACCGAGGTGAGTGTCGGTTCGACCGAGCCGCGCCGGATACGGCTCCAGGTGCTTCTGCGGCCGCGCTTGAGGTCCCCGAAGCGCTGGAGGATGGGCTGGCCGCCGCCGATCATGGTGGCCAAACGGCCGATGGCCTCGCCGTACGCCTGGTTGTCCGAGACCGGGTCGGTCAGCACCACCTTGGACAGAAAGGCGAAGTTGGCGCTGTCGGACTTGGCGTCCAGGTAGGCGTGGCCGTTGACGCACACGAAGTCCTGGTAGTTTTCCAGGGCCACGTAGCCGCCCTGGTTGGTGCAAAACGTCCGGGTCTGGTCGTCGTATTTGCGGGTGCGCACGAAAAAGGTCGGGTCGTAGATGACGTCGGTCAGGTCCTGGAGGATGTCGTTGTGGACCTCCACCCGCACCCCGACCTCAATGCCGCGCTGGCTGTAGGACAGGCCGTGGCGCCGGGCGAGGGTGCCCATCCATTCCGCGCCGACCCGCCCGGGGGCCAGGATCACGGCCGGGGCCCGGTAGCGGTCGCGGTGCGTCACGACGCCCGTGACCCGGCCGGCCTCCACAGTCACGTCGCGCACTTCCTCGCCGGTGCGGATGACCACGCCCGCGCGCCGCAGCCCCTCGCACATGGCCGCGATATGATCGGGCAGCCGGTCACTGCCCAGGTGCTTTTGCCGGATGAGCAAAAGTTCGATGCCGAGCTTGCGGGCCTCCTTGCGGATGGTGCGCGCCTGGTCGAGGTCCGTGGGATAGACCGGCCCGTCCATGCCGTGGGCGGTGAAAATGGCCTCGGTCTCGTCGATCAGGGCCAGGGCCCGGGACAGGGGCATGAACTGGGTCAGGTCGGTCTTGCCGAGCTTGGGGATGAAATTGAGTTTGCCGTCGGAAAAAAGACCCGCTCCGCCCATCCCCGACAGGATGTTGCAGGGTTTGCAACGCAGGCAGGCTCCCCGGCCCTGTATGGGGCAGCGACGCTTGCCGGCTTCCTGGCCCTTTTCCAGCAACAGGACGTCCAGATCCGCGTGGGTGCGCAGGTGGTGGGCGGCGAACAGGCCGGCCGGACCGCCCCCCACGATGATGACATCGAAGCGGGTCCGTGTTGCGGACGTTGCAGGCATGGGCTCTCCTTTACGCGAACGCGCCTTTTGGCCTACACACCGGATACGCGTCGAGCCGGCGGCTGGCAAGAAAAGGGCAACGCCGGGTTCTTTCCTTTTTTTCGGGATAGGCTACCATGGTCACACTTGGGAAAAACGGCGTCCGTGGCCGGGCGCGTCCTTGCATGTGCCCCGGTCTGGGAGGAGTCCCGCCATGCGGCAACGCATCCTGTTTGTCGATGACGAACCCCAATTGTTGAGCGGCTTGCGCCGCATGCTGTGGGACAAGCGCGAGGTCTGGGAGATGCATTTCGCCGGAAGCGGCGCCGAGGCTCTGTCCCTGCTTGAGGAACTGCCCGTGGATGTGGTGGTTTCGGACGCGCGCATGCCGGGTATGGACGGTCCGCAATTCCTGGAAACGGTGCGTCGGCGCTGGCCGGGTACGGCCCGGTTGATTCTGTCCGGGCACTCGGACCGGGATTTCGTGTTGCGCTCGATCCGTCCCGCCCACCAGTTCTTGTCCAAGCCCTGCCCGCCGGAGGAACTCAAGGCCACCATCGGCCGGGTGTTGCGCCTGGGCGATCTGTTCCGGGACGAGCGCCTGCGTCCGGCTATCGCCCGCATCGACACCTTGCCGGTGCTGCCGTCGGTTTTTACCGAACTGACCGATGCCCTGCATTCCCCCAATGTCTCGGTCAAGACCATGGGCGCCATCATCGCCCGGGACATCGGCCTGGCCACGGGCATTTTGAAACTCGTCAATTCGTCGTTTTTCGGCCTGCCCATGCGGGTGTCCTCCACCGAACAGGCCGTGACGCTGCTCGGGGTCGAGACCTTGCGGCTGCTGGTGTTGTCCCAGGCCCTTTTTTCCCGGTTCGATGCGAAGCGGTTTCCGGACTTTTCCCTGGACAGCCTCTGGCGGCACAGCCTGGGCACGGCCCGGTGTGCCCAGGCCTTGGCCGGGGTGGAGGGGGCCGACAAGACCGACAAGGATGTCTGCTTCATGGCCGGGCTCGTGCACGACATGGGCAAGCTCGTGCTGGCCGAGCTTTTTCCCGAGGACTACAAGCGGGTGCTCGCCCTGACCGAGGCCGAGAACGTGACCAGCCGGGAGGCGGAACTGGCGGTGCTCGGCGTGTCTCACGCCGAGATCGGCGGGTATCTGCTCGGGCTGTGGGGCTTTGAGGAGACCGTGGTGTTGGCCGTGGCCCGGCATCACGAACCGGATCGGGTCGGAGCGGCCGAGGCCCTGGCTGTCACCTTGACCCATGCCGCCAATGCCCTGGAACACGAAATCGTGGTCATAAACGAGCACTATGCCCCGCATCCGTTGCGGATGGAGGCATTGGTGGCCCGGAGTCTGGCCAGCCGGCTGCCGGTCTGGCGCGAGGTCTGCCGAAATCTGCTGCAAGGAGAGGACGTTGAATAAGCGGGTACTCTTCATCGACGACGACGAGCGGATTTTGGCCGGTTTCCGGCGCAATCTCCACAGCGCTTTCGAGGTCGAAACGGCCCTGGGACCCGAGGCCGGGTTGGCCAAGGTCAAGGACAGTCCGGCCTTTGCCGTGGTGGTGTCGGATCTGCGCATGCCGGGCATGGACGGCATCACGGTGCTGTCGCGGGTGCGCGAGATGCGGCCGGACACGGTCCGGGTCATGCTGACCGGGTTTGCCGATCTCACGGCCGCCATCGGTGCGGTCAACGAGGGGAATATTTTCCGCTTCCTGACCAAGCCGTGCGAGACCGAGTCCCTTAAGGCGGCGCTCACCGCGGCTGTGGAGCAGCATCGGTTGGTGATGGCCGAGCGGGAACTGCTCGAAGGAACGCTTCGCGGCAGTCTCAAAATGCTGTCAGACGTGCTGTCCCTGCTCCGGCCGGAGGTCTATGGCCGGGTTTCGCGCATCGCGCCGTACGTACGCCGCATGTCGCGGCTGGCCGGGGACCTGAGCCCCTGGCAGACCGATGCCGCGGCCATGTTGTGCCTGATGGGCTTTATCATGCTCCCCGACACCATCATTGCCAAGGTGGAGCGAGGTCGGCCCCTGAACGCCGAGGACGCGGCCATCTACCACCAGCATACCGATGTGGCCTCCAGGCTTGTGGCCCATATCCCGCGTATGAGCGGTGTGGCCCGGATCATCGCCTACCAGGAGAAGAATTTCGACGGCGGCGGCTTCCCGGTCGATGCCGTGCGGGGCAAGGACATTCCGCTCGGGGCGCGCATCCTGCGGGTGGTGCTGGAATTCGATCGCCTCACCAGCGCCGGCCAATCCAAGCCCGAGGCCTACAACGCCATCAAGCAGGCGGCCGGGATGTATGATCCGGACGTGGTGGCCGTACTGGGCGAGGTGCTTGGTGACGAGCGCAAATACGTCATCACCCAGGTGGGGTTGCGGGGGCTGCGGGAGCGGATGATTTTGGCCGAGGATATGTACGTGACCCGGGGCGGGCAGCAGGTCAAGGTGCTGCCCAAGGGGTCCGAGCTGTCCAGCGTGGCCCTGGAGCACATTTTCAAACTCGCCCGTTACGACGCGGTTACCGAACCGCTCAAGGTCATCGTACCGACCGGAACCTAGGGCGCGGTGTCGGTTTCCCGTACCATCCAGTAGCCCTTGCGGGGCACCGGGGTGAAGGGACGGCGGCCCGTGGCCGCGCACAGCCCGTTGACCACGGTGAGAAATCCCGGCATGTCCGGCGCCGCGGGGTCGACTTGGCCGTAGGCCACGGCCACGGCCCCGGTGACGGGGTCGGCCGTGTCCGCGAACGGATCGAGCCGGCGTTTGACCTGGGCCAGCAGTAGCCCGTCGGCCAGGCGGCCACGTTCGTCCGGGCCGAGGTTGAGGCGGTCGAGGACAAAGGGCCGGACCGTGGCCAGCCGCTCCCGGGCGGCGGCAGAGGCGTCGGCCAGGGCGGCATCGGCCTCTTCGGGACACAGCTCCGTCAGCCGGGCCGTGGCGTACCACTCCCGGGTGGCGCGCAGGTAGTGCTTGCGGGCCACGACTTGTCCGCCCAGGGACACGCCCCAGACCGTGCTCGAGGCATAGAGGCGGGGCATGCGTTCGCACAGGGCGGCGTGGACGAGTTGGCGCAACAGTGCCAGCCGGCTCCCCGGGTGCCGGGGGGTAAGCAGTACATGGGCCCGGGTTTCCGGATTGGACCAGCTTTCGGGCGCTTCGGCGTCGGAGGCGACTTCTTCGATTGTCCAGGTCAGGCTGGCACGAACTTCGGTCAGGGCGCGGTCGAGGCAGGGCATGCTTTTCTCCGGAAGAACCGTGCCGCCTGATGCACACGCACGTCCCGAAGGTCGTCAGAGCCCCTCGGGACGTACGGTGGCAGGTCCGGCCGTGTGCCGGACGCGGGACTGCGTCGGACAGCCATCGGGCTGGCGCGGTCTACTCGGTCGGGGTCTTACGACGCCGTTCCCACAGTCGCATGTCCTTCATTTTCTTGCGCCGTTCCCGTTGCAGGGATTTTGCGGCCAGGGGCGCGCCTTTTTTGTAGCCGTATTTGGCCCGGTATTCTTCAGGAGTGAGGCCATGGGCGGCAAGATGCTTTTTAGTGAGGACCTTGAACGATTTGCCGCATTCAAGGCAAACCACACTGTTTTCCTTGACAGCCTTGGACGGCTCGATGGCCGGGGTCGAAGCTTCTGCCGGAGCAGTCTCCGCATCGGCGGCCGCTTGGATTCCTGCGGCCACGTTTTTGAGCATGGACGTGATTTCCTCATCGGTCATGGTCCGGACCGAGGCCTGGGCCTTTACGATTTCTAAGGCTGCTTTCAAATAATCTTCCATCGGTTTCTCCTGGTAACGTCTTCCAAACTTTATACAAGGGTTGCCACTGAAACGCAACTGAAATTGGAAAGAAGATGCAGACCTAACACGGTAACAGTAGTGACGCATAACTGCGCCACATCTCGGCCTCCCTTGCAACAGCAATCAGCTGTCGTGTCGGCCGCGAAAGCGCAGGGACAAGACAGTGATATCGTCGGCCTGGGGGGCGTTGCCGGCAAAGGCGCGCACTGCGGCCAATATGGCGTTGTCCAAGGCTTCGGGGGTGTGTTCGGCCTGGGTGGCCAGCAGGTCGAGCAGGCGTTCGGAGCCGAAGAGTTTCTGGTCCGGGTCCATGGCCTCGGTGACGCCGTCGGTGTAGGCGACCAGGGTCTCGCCCGGGGCCAGCCGGGTTTCGGCCGTGTGGTAGACCGCCTCCGCCATGATGCCGAGAAACACTCCGCGCGGCAGGGACAGCCAGGACACCGCCCTGTCCGGGCCGATGCGCGCCGGTGGATTGTGCCCGGCGTTGGAATAGGTCAGACGGCCGGTGGCCGTGTCCAGAATGGCCAGAAACAGGGTGACGAACAGCAGGGATTCGTTGTCCACGCACAGTTCGCGGTTGACCTTGGCCAGGATCTGGGCCGGATCGGACTCCTGCTCGGCAATGCCCTTGATCAGGGTCTTGGTCACGGCCATGAACAGTGCCGCCGGCACGCCCTTGCCCGAAACGTCCCCGACCAGAAACAACAGCCGGCCGTCGCCGGTCAGGAAAAAGTCGTACAGGTCGCCGCCCACTTCCCAGGCCGGTTCCAGGGCGGCGTGCAGCTCGAAGGCGTCGATCTCCGGGAAGGGCGGGAACCGCTTGGGCAGAAAACTCATCTGGATGTTGCGGGCGATCTTGAGTTCCGATTCCAGCCGTTCCTTGGCCTTGGTGGTGGCGGTCAGGTTGGCGATGTAATCCTTGAGGGCCAGGCGCATCTGGTCGAAGGACCGGGCCAACACCCCGACCTCGTCCTGGGCGGCGGTGGCCGGGGCCTGGACGTCGAGGTTTCCCCGGGCGATTTCCGCGGCCGTGACGGCGAG
>JAWRKJ010000029.1:0-6103 GCA_040307025.1 Desulfovibrionaceae bacterium
CCCCCCCCCCCCCCCCCCGCGGTGCTCGCCTGCCCCCCGGACTCGGAACGAGGGTTGGACGTCCAGGCCGCCTTTCTGGGCGCCAGCGGTCTGTTCGAAACGGGCGACGTGGAACCGTTCCAGGCCGCCCGCCGCTATCTGCTGCATCTTTCCGGACCCGCCACGCTGTTGGCCCACTGTTTCCTGCCCGCGCTCTACGAGCAGTTGGACAGGGACCGGCGCCCGGTTCCCGGTCTGGACCCCCTCGTGCGCTTTTTGTTGCTGGCCGGCACGGGCGAGACGCTCCTCGACCAGTTCTGCTACCGGTACGCCCTGTGGGACCGGGACACGGCCGTCAAAAACTATCCGGCCGAACAGGCGGCCCTGGCCGGCCTGCCCCATTTCGACCGCGCCTACTACCAAGCCCAGGCCCCGACGCTCGACTGGACGCGCCTCGATCCGGTGGAACACTACGTGCGCACGGGCTGGCGTCTCGGCCTGTCCCCGCATCCGGATTTTGACCCGGCCGCCCATGCGGCCGCCAACCCGTTCCTTTTCCGCCAGAAACTCAACCCGTTCCTGCACTGGCTTTCCACGCGGCCCCTCGCCCCGGCCCCGGAGGCGATCCCGGCCCGGGCCCCGGCCCCTCGGCCCCGGCCCCGGGTGTCGGTCATCGTCCCCTGCTACAACCATGCCCGCTATCTGCCCGAACGGCTGGACTCCATCTACGGCCAGACCTTCGACGACTTCGAGGTGATCCTTCTCGACGACGCCTCGAACGACGGCAGCGCCGCCATCCTCGAACGCTACGCCGCCCGCTACCCGGAAAGAACGCAGTTGGAAATCAACCGCACCAACAGCGGCGGCGTGTTCCGGCAGTGGCGGGCCGGCTTGGCCCTGGCCCGGGGCTCCCTGTGCTGGATCGCGGAAAGCGACGACCGATGCGGACCGAACTTCCTGGCCGGGCTGGTGCCGGCCTTCGACGACGAGGCGGTCCTGCTGGCCCATGCCCGTTGCCGCTTCGTGGACGCCACCGGCCTGGAGACGCCCTTCACACTGGACCACTACCTGCAACCGGTGGGGCCGGAAACCTGGCGGGAATCCTTTGTCCGGCCGGCGCTGGCCGAGGTGCGGGGCGGACTTGGCGTACGCAACACCATTCCCAACGTCAGCGCGGCCGTTTTCCGCAATCCGGCCGGCCTGCCACTGCTGGACGATCCGGACTGGCTGTCCATGCGCGTGTGCGGCGACTGGCTGTTCTACCTGCACCTGCTGGCCGGCGGGCGGATCGCCTTCCGGGCCGACGTCACGAGCGACTTCCGCCTGGACGAACGCAGTGCCGGGGCCCGGAGCTACTCCAGTCCGGCCTACTACCGCGAACACGAAGCCGTGGCCCGGGCCGTGGCCCGGCTCTACAAGGTGGAGGCCGGTCTGCTCGCCCGCCACCGCAAGCTGGTGGCCCGGTTCCACGCGACCCACTTTCCCGATGCCGGGGATACGCTGGACGCGCTCTACGCGCCCCGGGTCGCGGACTTCCTCCGGGCGCCCCGCATCCCCACGGTGATCATCTCGCTGTTCGCCTTCTCCCTGGGGGGCGGAGAAATCTGGCCGTTGCGCCTAGCCAACGCCCTCAAGGCGGCCGGGCTCACGGTCGTCGTCCACAGCCTGGATGGCGCACCCGCCGAACCGGCCGTGCGCTGCCGGCTGCGCACGGACATCCCCGTCGTGGCCGCCGCCACGCCCGAGGCCTTTCTCGCCCTGGTCGACGAGGTGCTCCCGGATGTCATCAACACCCACCACCACGCCGTGCAGTCCCTGGTGCGCACCGCCCGAAAGCTGCGGCCCGAAGCCCTGGCCAAGGTGGTCCACGTGGCCAGCATGCACGGCATGTACGAAGCCATGCCCGAGGCGGTCCTCGATGCCGAACTGCCCGGCCTGTGCTCCAGCGCGGACTACTGGACCTACGTGGCCGACAAGAACGTCGTCCCGTTTCGCGCGCGCGGGTTCTACGATCCGGCCACCTACATCAAATTTCCGTACGGCCTGGAGGCGCCGCAGCCCGGCGGCCCGACCCGCCGCGACCTCCACCTCCCCGCCCGGGCCTTCGTCGTGTGCCTGGCCAGCCGGGCGTTGGAGAGCAAAGGCTGGCGCGAGGCGGTAGGAAGCGTGGAGCTGGCCCGGGAGATGTCCGGGGTGGACATCCGGCTGCTTCTGCTCGGCGATGGGCCGCTTTACGACGAATTTCTCTGCCTGCCCCTGCCCGACTGGGTCCATTTGTTCGGGCTGGTGCCCGAGTCCGGCCCCTACTACGCCGTCAGCGACCTGGGCCTGCTACCCACGAGTTTTGCCGGGGAAAGCATGCCCCTGACGGTGATGGAGGCCCTGGCCCGGGGCAAGCCGGTCCTGGCCACGCCTGTCGGCGAAGTGCCGGAGATGCTGGGACCGGAACCGCCGCTGGCCGGGGCCTTCATTCCCCTGCGCCACGGTGCTATTGACGTGCCCGGCCTGGCCCGCAGCCTCGCCGCCTTTGCCAGCGACCCCGCGCTGCTGGCGCGGGCGACCGCTGCCGCCCGGGCCAGGGCCGGCCGGTTCGATCTCACGGCTGCGGCGCGCCGTTTTATAGAATTGTTCTGTCCCTAGGGCCGGGGAGGCGGGAAGGTTGCTTCCCGGCGAGCTCCGGACTACAGCATTCCCGGGCGCCGGTCAGCGGCGCGCCGTTTAGCCTGTGGAGAAACACACCCCCTATGGAGATGCCCTCCTCTCAATTTTCGCGGGACCTGCGTGTCCAGATCCGGGTGATCAAGGCTTTGGTCAAACGGGAGTTCATCGCGCTCTACGGCCGACGCGGGCTGGGTTTCCTCATGATGTTCGCCGAACCGCTCGTGATCATGGGGGTGGTCATGGGCATCGTCGCCTATAGCCGGCTGCGCCAACCCTCCACCTTTCCGGTCCTCTCGTTCGTCCTGACCGGCTGGGGCATCATGTGGATGTGCCGCTATCCGGTGCAGCGCATGTCCGGCGTGCTGCGGGCCAACGCCTCCTTCCTCTATCACCGGCAGATAACGGTCCTGGACATTTTTTTCGGCCGCACCATCCTGTCCATCTTCTCCACCCTGGTAAGTTTCGTTCTCCTGTTTTTGCTCAATCAGGCCCTTCTTGGCGATTTCAGCTTTCATGATCCGATGGCCATCGTCGTATCCCTCCTGCTGGTCATCTGGTACACGGCGGGGATGTGCCTCTTGTGCGCGCTGCTGTCGTCATATACCCCGCTTGGCGACCGCATCATCCTGGTCGTAGCCGCCGGTCATATATTCCTTACCGGTGCTTTTGCCATGATGGACTGGCTTCCGGCCGACCTGCGCACGCTTGTGCTCTACCTGCCCATGGCCAACGCCACCGAACTGATGCGGTTCGGTTTTTTCGGTGACATCGTCACCTGCTATTACGATATCAAGTATATCGTATTTTTCAACATCGTCCTTACCTACTTTACACTGCAGTTGTTTTTCTCCATGAAAAATACGCGTGACCCCTATGATATCCCTTACTAATGTCGTCAAGGAATATCCGACCCGCAAGGGCCCCCGGCGCATCCTGGACAACATTACTTTTTCCCTGCCCAAAGGAAAAAGGCTCGGCATCCTCGGTTGCAACGGCGCTGGCAAGTCCACCCTTATCCGCGTTATCAGCGGTGCGGAAATCCCCACCTCGGGCACCATCGTCCGCTCCATGTCCGTATCCTGGCCCCTGGCCTTCCAGGGCGGTTTCGTCGGTGGCCTGACCGGTATCGACAACCTGCGTTTCATCTGCCGCGTCTATGACGTCCCCTACCGGACGGCCCTCACGCGCGTGGAGGATTTTTCCGAACTCGGCGGCTATCTGCGCGAGCCGGTTTCCAGCTATTCGGCCGGAATGCGGGCGCGACTCGCCTTTGCCATCTCCATGGCCGTGGACTTTGACTGCTACCTCATCGACGAGATTTCCGCCGTCGGCGACAAACGGTTCAACGAAAAATGCAAAAAAGAACTCTTCAACATGAAAAGCAGCCGCTCTCTCATCATGGTGTCCCATTTCATGGGGGTCATAACGGAATACTGCGACACGTTTTCCGTTCTCGACCAGGGCCGACTCACCTTCTTCGACGACAAGGCCAAGGCCATGGCCTACTATGATCGCGTCCTGTCCCAGAAGGTCATCTCCTTTTAGCGGCCTCGCCCATGGAAACCGTCCGAACCGCCCAGATCCACCCACGCTCTTTTTTCTGCATTGCCGGCCCCTGCGTTATCGAAAGCCGGTCGGCCGCCCTGCGCTGCGCCCGGATGTTGGCCGACATCTTTCAGGCTGCCGCCATCCCCTTGTACTTCAAGGCTTCCTTCGACAAGGCCAATCGCACGTCGGCCGCGAGCTTCCGGGGGCCCGGGCTTTCCGAGGGGCTGGAGATCCTGGCCGAGATCAAGGCGACCCTGGGCCTGCCCGTTCTCACGGACATCCATGAACCCTGGCAGGCCGAGCCCGTGGCCCGGGTCGCCGACGTCCTTCAGATCCCCGCCCTGCTGTGCCGCCAGACCGACCTCATCACCGCCGCCGCCGCGACCGGGGCCCAGCTCCATCTCAAGAAGGGCCAGTTCCTTGCCCCCTGGGACATGGACAACGTGGTGAACAAGGCCCGGGCGGTCGCCCCGGTTGCCGGCCGCATTTGGGTGTGCGAGCGCGGCACGGCCTTCGGCTACAACAATCTGGTCGTGGACATGCGTTCCCTGCCCATCATGGCCCAAACCACCGGCTGCCCTGTCGTGTTCGACGCGACGCATTCGGTGCAGCTCCCCGGCGGCCTGGGCAGCTCCAGCGGCGGCCAGCCGGAATTCGTGCCGGCACTGGCCCAGGCGGCCCTCGCCACCGGCGCCGTCAGCGGCCTGTTCTTTGAAACCCATCCGGAACCCGCAACGGCCCGTTGCGACGCCCACACCATGCTTCCCTGCGCGGCGCTGCCCGCCCTGCTCGCCCGCTGGAAGGCGCTGCACGCCCTCGTCTCCGGGCCGGCCACCACCGGGACCGGACTTGCGGTCGCAAACGCCCCCCGACCCTGGACAACATGATGTCCCTTCGGGTACATATGCAACACGGTCACACCACACGCCGCCTTGCGTGTGTTCCGGGCGCAACGGACCGCCCTCTTGTTATGAAGGGAGGGAAACAGGCACTGCCGCGCCCGGAGTACGTTACGGTGCGTCGCTCCATGCCTCGACGTCTGTTTGCAATGGCCGAGCGTTTCCCGTCAGCGCAGCGCGTCTTTCGATAAAAAGCTCAAACAGAAGAGACACTATGGCCGCGCCAATCAACCCCATCATGATCCTTGCGATGCACCGAAGCGGAAGCTCGGTCCTCTCTGGTTGCCTGCAGCTTCTCGGCATCCCGGCGAATACAGCCACGGCCGGTGCGGAGCCTTGCCTTGCGAGCGGTCCACATCCGTCTCTCATCCACGATATTTTTCTGCGCGACCTCGGCTGTCAGTGGGACATGGTCGGCGCCTTGCCCGAGGGCTGGCAGGACTCGCCGGCCGCCATCTCCGCCCGGCGGAGCCTGGACCGGCTGTTAAGCGCTCCGGCCGCCCTGGACCGGCTGCGGGCCTTTGCCGACCCGCGCCTGTGCCGGCTGCATCCGTTGTGGTTCGGGCCGCTGGAGGAACGGGGACTCCGGCCCGGCGTGGTGGTGCTGGTGCGCCACCCGCTTGAAGTCGCCCGATCGTTGGCCGTCCGCGACGGTCTCGACCTCCAAAACGGCCTGCTGTTGTGGCTCGTGCACAACCGGGAGGCTTTCGCCGCCTGCCAGGGGCGGCCCCACGTCGTGCTCACCTACGACCAGTTGGTCGCCGATCCCGTGGCCGCCTTGGGCACGGTGGAAAAAAGACTCGGCCTGGCCTATCCGCGGACGCTGACCCAGGCCTCTTCCGAAATCCTGGCCTACGTCCGCTCGGACCTCAAGCACCAACACGCCGCCGGCCCCGGGGACGCCGAGGAACGGGACGCGTCGCATTTCGCCTCTCTCTATGAACGCATCCGACGGTTTTGCGTGGAGATGGCCACCCCGCTCACCAGCGTCCACGGGGCCGAGGCCCGCCGGGGTT
>JAWRKJ010000030.1:0-16394 GCA_040307025.1 Desulfovibrionaceae bacterium
GGGGGACGCGTGCTGACGGCATGAGGCTTACTTGCCGCCGCCGATCCATTTCTTCAGGAGTTCCTTGTCGATGCCTTTCTTCTGGACGGCCGCGATCCCCTTGTTGATGAGATCGAGGTCTTCCTTGTCACCCTTTTTCACGGCGATGCCATAGAACTCGTCCGTGCCGGACTCGATGATGCAGGCGATCTTGAGGGCGCCCTTGTACTTGTCGTTTTGCAGGGCGTACTGGGCCGCCACCGGATCGTCGCAGACCACGCCGTCGATACGGCCGTTGTAGAGGTCCTCGAAGGCCAGGCCCACTTCGTCATAAGACTTGTCCTTGACCCCCTCGGCCTTCTTGATGGCGAAGTGGCCGGTGGTGCTGATCTGGGCGCCCAGGGTCTTGCCCTTCATGCTTTCGATGCACTTGGCGTCGGACTTGACGGGCACGACCAGGGCTTGGCGCACCTTGAAGTACGGCGTGCTGAAATCCATGGTTTTTTTACGTTCCTCGGTGATGGAGACCGAAGAGCAGATGGCGTTGTATTTGCCGGCGGCCAGACCGGCGAAAATGCCGTCCCAGGCCACGGCCTTGAACTCGGCGGTAAAGCCGGCTTCCTTGGCGGCGGCTTTCATGTACTCGATGGCGTAGCCGGTGATCTGTTTGTCGGCGTTGACGAATTCCATAGGCGGCCAGGTCGCGTCAGTGGCAAAGACAAGGGTTTTCGCCAGCGACGGAGAGGCTGTCAGGGCGACGAGCAGCAAGGCCAAAGCGCATTTCCTGATCATGGGAGGCTCCTTCCTGTTTGGATGTGGCGGGCATCGGACGTTTTTTCACCGACGGGGTGTCACGCCTTTGTGATCGAATTGACAGGAAAATTCAAGGCTTCCCGACCAGCTAATTCGTAACTTCCCATTCTTGTTCGTTTCCAGGCCGCCTAGTGTTCCATTTTTGGCAAAACACGTCCAGACGGTTCAGATTTTCGGGGAAGTCGGCCCGGCCGAAACCGATGCGGAACCGGTCCGCCCATTCCGGGCCATAAAGGCGTCCGGGCAAAAGCAGCAAGCCGGCATCGTCCAGGGCGGCCTGGCAAAAGGCGTCGGCATCGCCCGACCGCAGCCCCGGAAAAGCGGTCAGTCCGCTGCGCGGGGACACGAAGTGGAACAGGTTCGCATGTTCCAGGAAAAAGGCCTCCAGCAGACGGCGGTTGACGGCGAGCAGTCCCCGCATGCGGGCAAGCAAGCGGTCGCCCGCGCTCAGGGCGCAGGTGGCCAGGAATTCCGAGGGGGCCGAACCGCAGATGGACAGATAGTCCTTGACCGCGGCCATGGCATTGAGGATTTTCCGGTCGCGGCAGGCCACCCAGCCCACACGCAGGCCGGCCAGGCCGTAGGACTTGGACAGCACGCCGAGGGACACGGCCGTGGGGTCCAGGTCGCAGGCCGCCGGCAGGGTGGGCACGCCCTCGGCCTCCGAAAACCGGTAGACCTCGTCGGAAAAGACCCGGGTGCCGTGTTCCCGAGCCAGGGCGACGAGGCTGGCGAAGGTCTCCCGCAAGGGCAGGTAGCCCGTGGGATTGTGTGGAAAATTGACGATCAGGGCCTTGGGGGCGCTGCCGAGCAGCACCCCGAGTTCGCCCATGTCCGGGGCGAATCCCCAGGACGGATCGCAGCGCCAGGGCGAAATTCGGGCCCCCAGGCTTCGGGCCACGTCGGACAGGGACTGGTAGCAGGGGGTGGTGACCACCACCTCGTCCCCGGCCGTCAGAGCGGCGGCCATGAAAGTATAAATGGCCTCCTCGGCTCCGACATGCACGAGCACATCGTCCGGGGAGATGGTCTCGTAGAGGGTGGCGATGGCGGCGCGCAGGGCGGGAGAGCCATGGGAATCGGTGTAGCCCAGGCGCAACCGGCCGAATTTGCGCTCCGCTCCGGGAATGAGGTCGAGGATCTCGGCCACGGACAGGGTCTCGCCGTCCGAGGCGCACACCAGGTGAGGGGCACGAAATTCGTGTTGCGCGAAGAAACGTTCCAGGCGAAAAGGTGGCAGGGGCACGGGTTTGCAATCCTTCGGGTTGATGGGTAAGACCGGCAAAAAGGAACAAGCGACATACCCATGATTGCCTCTCTCGGCAAGACGCTTGTGGTCGTGGGACTTGTCCTGACGGGACTGGGATTGGCCCTGGTGCTCGTTGGCCGGCTGGATATCCTGCGTGTCATTTGGGAGCGCTTGCCCCTGGGACGCCTGCCCGGGGACATCCATCTGCGGGGCAAGGACTTTTCGGTCTTCTTCCCGTGGGTCACCTGCCTGGTGATCAGTGTCGTGGTCAGCGTGATCCTGTCGTTTTTTCGAAAATGATGCCGTATCCGTCACGCCCGTTTCCTTATCTTGCAGACTGAGTTGACGAGGAGCCGCGACGTATGTCCTTTGATATCGTGCAGTTTTTGCGCATCAATAAAGTGCTGACCATTTGGGGGGCCTTTTTCGCCCTGGTCTGGCTGATCAATTTCTACGGACTGTTCGGGCTGGTGTTCATCACTTACATCCTGTGCTTTCTCTTCAACGGTCCCATCGAACGGCTGGCCGCAGCCACCAAGCGTTCCCGCATCCTCTGGGCCGTCATCATCTATATTGTTTTCCTGGCCGTGGTGTTGACCATCCTGTCCTTCGTACTGCCCAAGCTCGGGTCCGAATCCACGGCCTTTTTGAAAAAGCTGCCGGAAACACTGGTAAACATACGGCAATACTTGGATAAATGGGCCTGGCTCGTGCCGGATATGGCCGGTCCCCTAGGTAAGGTCAGGGACTTCCTGTCTCTGGAATCCCTGGTTGGCATCAAGACCGAAACCCTGTTCGAAGTGGTCATTACCACTTTTACCGAGATTTCCACCTACGCCTCCACGTTTCTGCTCGGCACACTTTTCAGCTTCCTCATCATGCTCGATTTCCCGAATTTGCGCGCCAAGACCATTCGGCTGCGCGAGTCCCGGCTGCGCGACATCTACGACGTGACGGCCCGTAGCGTGGTGCGGTTCGCCATTGTGGTCGGCATGGGCTTCCGGGCACAGATGATGATCGCCGCAGTCAACACGGCCCTGACCGCCCTCGGGTTGTTCCTCCTCGGCATCAAGCCCATTGTGTTGCTCTCCACGGTGGTCTTTTTTTGCGGCCTCATCCCGGTGCTCGGCACGTTCATCTCCTCGGCGCCCATCGTGCTCGTGGCCGTCAATACCACCGGGCCGGGCCATGCCCTGTGGGCCATTGTCATGATCATCATCGTGCACACCATCGAAACCTACGTGCTCAATCCCCGCATCGTGGCCGCCATGTTTAAGATCAGTCCGGTGATCACGCTGATGATTCTCTACGTGGGCCACAAGCTGTTCGGATTGTGGGGCATGGTGCTCGGTGTGCCGGTGTCGGTGTTCATCTTCCGCCACGTTATTCTGGGCACCGATGCGATCAACGGCGCGGCATCTCCGGACCCCAGCCCGGCCGCGGCGGACAAGCCCGGACGGGGGGAACATCACCATGGGTAAATTGCTGCGGGCCTGTTTTCACCTCTGGCGGGGCGTTGCCCGCCGGCGAAACGTGCCCCGGCCTGGAACCGGCGGGGTGGTTGTGCCCTTTCCGGAAACCGGGAAGCGCCTCTCGGACATAGGGTTCCGGCCGGCAGTGTCCGCCGGGTGCTTGAGGCTGTCGGGACTGCTGTTCGCCCTGGCCCTGTTTTTTTGGGCCGCGCCGGCCTCCGCCGGTCTGGAAGAGGGCAAGCAGGCCTATCGCGAGGGCAATTATGCCCAGGCCTTGCAGGAATTTTTGCCTCTGGCCGAAGCCGGTGACATCGCCGTGCAAAATCAGGTGGCGGCCATGTACTATACCGGCCAAGGCACGGATCAGGATTTCGACAAGGCGGCGGAATGGTTCCGCAAGGCGGCCCAGGGCGGCAGTCCCGATGCCCAGTACTGCCTGGGCAAGCTTTATTATTACGGCCAGGGAGTGCCCCAGCAGTTCCCTGAGGCGGCCAAATGGCTGTCCGAGGCCGGACTCGCCGGCAAGGGCGGCGCCCAGTATCTGCTGGCCGTGCTCTATCTGTACGGCAAGGGCGTGTCGCAAAATCCGGTCAAAGCCTATTTCTGGGCCCTGCTGGCCGCGCAGTGCGGGGATATCGCCGACGAGGACAAGACGTCCGCCATCGCTCTGCGCGACCAGATCCAAGGCATGCTGCAGCAAAAGCAGATCGTTTCGATCCAGGCCATGGTCCGGGACTGGGTCCCCAGGCGGAAACCGTAGCCGGGCGAGAAAAGGACGGAGCGGCCGGGGATGGGGCGGGCGAGCGTTCCCCGGCCTTGTCGTGCTAGCGTTTGGCGTCCGCGATACGGCGCAGGACCTGGGCGGCCGCGCGCGGATCGGGCGCCGAGCAGATGGCCGAGACCACGGCCAGGCCGTTTACGCCCGTCTCCATGACCGCAGCCGCGTTGTCGGCCGTGATGGCGCCGATGGCCACCACCGGCACCTCGGCCAGGTCGAGCATGGTGACCAGGCCCGAAAGCCCTTGGGGCGCGCCGGCATCCTTTTTGGTCGCGGTGGCGAAGACCGGCCCGGCCCCGAGATAATCCACCGGCATGCCCCGGGCGGCCCGGGCTTCATCCGCTCCCGTGACCGACAGGCCCAGGATCTTGTCCGGGCCGATGAGCCCCCGGACATCGCGCGGGTCCATGTCGTCCTGGCCCACGTGCACGCCGTCAGCCCCGGCCGCCAGGGCCACATCCACCCGGTCGTTGATGACGAGCGGCACCCCGAGCGGTCGTAAAAGCGTCAGCAAGGCCCTGGCCAGCTCCACGAATTCCCGGGTGGTGGCCCGCTTTTCCCGCAACTGGACCACGCTTGCCCCGCCGGCCACGGCCGCTGACACCACCTCCAGCGGATTGCGCCCCAGAAAGGCCGGCCGGTCCGTGGCCAGATACACGCCGAGATCGAGATTTCTCCTTCCGTTCATGACACCACCCGCGCGCCCTGGTCGATCTGGGCTTCGGTCAGGTTGGCAAGGGCGTCCAGAAAGCCCACGGCCAAGCTGCCCGGTCCGGCCGCGCCGGCCGCGGCCAGGGAACCGGCCGTGGCCATGACCGCCATGGCCCCGAGGGTGGCTTCCATCACCGGTCCGCCCAGGGCCACGAAGGCGCCGACCAGGGCCGTGGCCGCGCAGCCCATGCCCGTGACCCGGGTCATCCGGACGTGGCCGCCGGCCAGAAGCACGGTCGTTTGGCCGTCGCTTACGACATCGAGCTCCCCGCTGACGCAGACCACGCAGCGCAGCTTCGCGGCCAGGGCGGCGGCGGCTTGAGTGGCCTCGTCACTGGCGTGCAGGCTGTCCACGCCCCGGGAGGCGGCGTTTTCCCCGGCCAGAAACAGAATCTCCGAGGCGTTGCCCCGCACCACGGCCACCGGGCCGGCGTCGAGGACCTTGCGTGCCACCTCGTGGCGCCAGGGCGTGGTCCCCACGGCCACGGGGTCGAACACCACCGGTACCCCGGCTACGGCGGCGGCCCGGTTCGCGGCCCGCAGGCTTGCGACCTCGGCCTCGCCCGGGGTGCCCATGTTCAGCACCACGGCCCGGGCCAAACCGGCCAGGCTGGCGGCATCCTCCGGGGCATGGGTCATGGCCGGCGAGGCGCCGAGGGCAAGCAACGCGTTGGCCGTGAAATTGGTGACCACGGAATTGGTGACATTGACCACAAGCGGCATTTCCGTCCGGATGCGGTCGACGGCGGCGAAAACGGCCGAAGCAAACGGCATGGCGGCCCTTCCTGGTTGGCGTTCGGGGAAGCTGGGGGCGGCGGCTGGCGGGGCGCAGATACGGCGGGTATCCGAATTCCCTCCGGCGGTACGAACCGCATCAGGTGCCATGGGTATCTCTCAGCCGCGCAGCCCCGGCCACACGCCGGGGCGCGGCACCCCAATCGGATACGGTCACGTTACCTCTTCGACCCCGTTCTGGCAACCGGATGCCGCCCGGCCGTTTGCACCTCCACGCCTCCTTGGGCCCGGGTTTGTCACCGCTTTGCCACAATCCCTCGGCGCGATCGTCATGGGCCGCTGCCATTGTCCCCCTGCTTCCGGTGCAATCACGTCCACAATGCCAGGGGACAATTGACGATATGAAAAAACAACCAAAGATGGCAGCGGCGCATCTCGACTTTTATTACGGCGGCTTCAAGGCCCTGGACGACATCAACCTCGAAATACCCGAAAATCAGGTCACAGCCCTCATCGGCCCGTCAGGCTGCGGCAAGTCCACGTTCCTGCGCTGCCTGAACCGCATGAACGACTTGATTCCCTCGGCCCGGTCCACCGGGGATGTGCTGCTGGATGGCCAGAAGATCAACGCACCCGCGCTGGATGTGGTGGAACTGCGCCGCCGGGTGGGCATGGTCTTCCAAAAGCCCAATCCCTTTCCCAAGAGCGTGTTCGAAAACGTGGCCTACGGCCTGCGCGTGGGCGGGGTCACGGACAAGGACTTCATCTCAAGCCAGGTGGAAAAAAGCCTCATCGCCGCCGGTCTCTTCGACGAGGTCAAGGAGCGGCTCCATGATTCGGCCCTGGGCCTGTCCGGCGGCCAGCAGCAACGCTTGTGCATCGCCCGGGCCGTGGCCCTGTCGCCGGAAGTGGTGCTCATGGACGAGCCGGCCTCGGCCCTTGACCCCATCGCCACCCAGAAGATCGAGGAACTCATCGCCAAGCTCAAGCGGGACTACACCATTGTCATCGTTACCCACAGCATGCAGCAGGCGGCCCGGGTCTCGGATCTCACCGCCTTTTTCTACATGGGTAAGCTCGTCGAGGTGGGGCCGACGGAAACCATCTTCACCCGGCCGGCCAAGCAACAAACAGAGGACTACGTGACCGGGCGCTTCGGATAAATCGCGCCGCCAGGCGGGACGGCCGGGAATCTCCACAAATATCGAATGACGTGCAACGCGGACGCCGGCTGGCGTCGGGAGAACAGGCATGGAGACGCGATCGCATTTCCACGCGGAGTTGGATGCTCTCAAGGACGATGTGTCACATTTGGCCGCGTTGGTGGGATCCGCCAGACGGCAAGCCGTGGCCGCCTATTTCGACCAGGACATGGCGACCGCCCGTCAGGTCGTGGACGGCGATGGTCGCATTAACGAACAGACCTGCGCCATCGACGAGGCCTGCCTCAAGCTGCTCGCCCTGGAGCAGCCGGTGGCCCTGGATCTGCGTCGGATCGTGGGCTATGCCCGGGTGGTCATCAATCTCGAGCGGCTGGGCGACGAGGCGGTTACCATTGCCGAGGCGGTCCTGTCCGGGGCCGGCCTGCCCGGAAGCCCTGATATGGCCCTGCGTACCCTGGCTGATCATGTGGCCGGCATGACCGCCACTACCGTGATTGCCTTCAACACCGACGACGCGGCCCAGGCCTTGACCGTCTGCCGCGAGGACACCAAGGCCCGGGAATTGGCTGTCGCGGCCCTGCGCCACATCACCACCACCCTGGCCCAGTGCCAGGCCTCGCCCGAAGCCACGGTCCAGGCGATCCTCGCCACGCGCAGCCTGGAACGCATGGCCGCTCATGCCGCCAACATCGCCGAGACCGTGGTGTTCATTCTTCAGGGCGCCACTATGAGCCAGAAGTGCCAACCCCGGTAGGTTTCGGCGCGGCACCGACCACATGCCGCGAGTTCCTCGCGCCTTACCAGGCGGCGTCGAACCGGGCGAGTCCCCTCATTGTACGGTTGGCGGAGACGCGGTTGGCCATCCATGCCAACGATCCGGGGTTGCTGGACGCCCTGGCCGACGCGTATTGGGATTTTCCGGGCGACGAGGGGCCGGTCGACGTGTCCCTGGACGTGGTGGAGACCCCCGGGGATAACCCGATCTGGCCCGACGCGGACACGCCCGGGGCCGGCCAGACCGCCAAGGAATCCTGGCTCGATTTGCCCGACGGACGCATCGTGTGCAAACGCCACACTGGCATCCGACTGGTCTTCGGACCGGCCGGCAACGCGGTGCTCGGCCCGTGCCGACGCCACCTGGATCAGGTGGTCAACGCCATCAACTGTCGGTTCATGGAGCGGGAACTCGCGGCCGGGGCGGTGCTGCTCCACGCCGCCGCCGTGTCCGACGGCTCTCGCGGCCTGGCTATTGCCGGCCTGGCCGGGGCGGGCAAGTCCACCCTTGCCCTGGAACTGACCCGTCGGGGCGCCTGCTTCGTGTCCAACGACCGCTTGCTGGTCGCGTCCGGGCCACAGGGGCCGGTTATGACCGGCCAGCCCCGCGCGCCGCGGGTCAATCCCGGCACGTTGCTGGCCAACGACCGGCTCGTCGGGCTGCTGCCCGAAGCGGAGCGTTGCCGTTTCGCCGCCATGTCCGAAGAGGCACTGCGGGCCGTGGAGCGCAAATACGATGTCTCCATTCACCGGGCGTTCGGCCCGGGGCGTTTTCGGCTGCGGGCCGCCCTGACGGCCGTGGTGGTGCTGGGCTGGAAGCCGGGGGGCGGGGCCTTGCGGGCCGAGTGGACATGTCTGGCCACGCGACCGGAATTGGCGGCGATCCTGCACAAGGAGTTGGGACCGCTCGTGGCCATGGGACCTCGTGCGGCACGCACGTCGGACATTTTGACCGTGCTTGGCAGGCAACCGCTGTTGTATCTGTCCGGTGGCCTGGAAAGGGAGCGGGCCGCCGCGTTGAGCTTCGATCTGCTGACCGGTTCCGGTTGGCCAGCCTTGAGGAGCGTTTCATGAACGCGTTGCGCGAAGCGCCTGCCGTCGTCATTTCCCGGGCGGCCCGGTTGCCTGATCCGGCCCGGGTTGCACTCTACCGTCGGGCGCCCGAACTGGGACCCAGACTGCTTTTTTTCAGTGGTGGCTCGGCCTTGCGGGAGCTGTCAGAAGTGCTCGTGGACTACACCCACAATTCCATCCACCTCATCACGCCGTTCGATTCCGGCGGTTCCTCGGCCGTCCTGCGCCAAGCCTTTGCCATGCCGGCCGTGGGGGATGTGCGCAACCGGATCATGGCCCTGGCCGATCGGACCATTACCGGCAATCCGGCCGTTTTCGCGCTTTTTGCCTACCGGCTGCCCAAGGATGAGGCGCAAGCCGCCCTGGTCGGCCGTCTGGCCCGGATGGAAAGCGGCGAGGACCCCCTCGTGCGGCGCGTGCCTGATCCGCTACGCAAGATCATCCGCATGCATTTGCACTTTTTCGAGGCCGAACGGCCGGTCGATTTCGACCTGCGCGGGGCCAGCATCGGCAACTGCATCCTGACCGGCGGCTATCTCAACTACCACCGCAAACTCGATCCGGTCATCTACCTGTTCATGAAGCTTGTGGAGGCGAGGGGGGTGGTGCGCCCCATCGTCAACGCCAACCTGCACCTGGCCTGCGAACTGGCCGACGGGCGGGTGGTGGTCGGGCAGCACCGCATGACCGGCAAGGAAGCGGCACCCCTGGACGCGCCCATCACCCGGCTGTGGCTGGCCGCCACCCTGGACGATCCGAGTCCGGTTGCCGTGTCCATCCGCAACAAAAATGTCAGCCTCATCGAAAGCGCGGATGTGATCTGCTATCCGTATGGCAGTTTTTTTTCGAGCCTGCTGGCCAATCTGCTGCCCAAGGGCGTGGCCGCGTCCGTGGCCGCCACCGCCTGTCCCAAGGTCTATATCCCCAATCTGGGCCATGACCCGGAACAGCTCGGCCTGACCGGCGCCGCCCAGGCCGCGCGCATTCTCGACACGTTGCGCGCCGGTTGCGACGGGGACTGCCCGCGCGAGCGGCTGTTGCGTTTCGTGCTGGTGGATACGGTGGGAGGTCGGTACGCCAACCGGCTGGATGTGGAAGGGCTGCGCCGCCTGGGCCTCGAAGTCCTTGATGCGCCGCTCGCCCGGGCCGACAATCCCGAACGGTTTGACCCGCGCCGGGTGGCCGAAGTCCTGCTCTCCCTGGCCTGACGTTCCGTACCGGTTTTTTTCGGGTGGGTTTCCAACGGGACGCGCCCTTTGGAAACCCGAGGCGTCCCTACGCCCCTTCCTCCGCGTCGCCGAAGGCTATGGTGACGGTGGTCTCGTCGGGCGTGTCGCAGGCCAGGTGGATGGTCCAACCGTTGGCCCGGGCAATGAGCCAGGCCGAGTAGGTGCCGAGCCCGGTGCCGAACCTTTTGCCGGACGTGACGTACTTTTCGAAAAAATGCTCCCGGATGGCCTCGGGCACCTCGCCCCGGTTGATGACCCGCAGGACCCGGGCCGTGGAATCGCATTCGATGCGGCAGGTCCCGGAGTAGGGCGAGGCCTCGATGGCGTTTTTGATCAGGTTTTCAAGCATGGTCAGGGAGAGCAGTTCCTCGCCGACGACCAGGAACCGGTCGTCCGGGTCCACGGGCAGTCCGTCGAGATGGACCGTGATGCGGATGTCCTTGCCGTCAGCGGCATGGCGGGTCTCGTGGATGACCCGGGAGACCGTGCGCAGCATGTCGAAGGGCTTGCGCTGGCAGAGGTAGGATTCGGTCTCCATCTGGTACAGGGCCAGGGACATGTTGACCATGCGCAGCATCCGGTAGCCGGATTCCTGGATGAGGTGGATGAGCTCCACATCCTTGGAGGCCAGATTCTTGTTTTTGAGCAGCAGGCTCGGCATGTGGATGATGCCCATCAGCGGCGCCTTGAGGTCGTGGCGGGTGATGCGTTCCACGTCGTCGCGCAGGTGTTCGAGCTTTTTGCGTTCGGAGATATCGCGAAACACCGCCTGGTAGAGCTCGTCGTTGATGAGCCGGCCGCTGACACTGGCCGGCACAAGCCGGTTATCCTTGGCGATGAACACGCGTTCCACCTTGCTGACCGCCCCGGACAGGGCGCGGTCACGGTCGATGGGATGGGCCGTCAGGTTGGCCGGCTCCACGAGGTCGGCATAGCGCAGGCCACGAATGGCCTCGGGCGCGTAACCGAGGATCTCGCAGGCGTGGGGGTTGGCGTCCTGAATGATGCCGTTGGTGTTGATGATGAAAATTCCCACCGTGGATTGCTCGTAAAAGACCCGGTACTGCTCCTCGCTCTTGCGCAGGTTGGCCTCGATCTGGGCCCGCTCGGCGATTTCCCGGGTGAGCAGGGCATTGCTTTCCTTGAGTTCCCGGGTGCGTTCCTGGACCCGGAGTTCGAGTTCGGCATGGGACCGGCGCAGGGCTTCCTCGGCCTTTTTCCGGGCGCTGATGTCCCGGTTGCAGCCGCGGCTGCCGAGGTACACCCCGGCCTGACTGAAAATGGGCCGGCAGTGGTGGTGGATCCAGACCGTGCGCGCATCCGGGGTGACGATGCGCAGGATCAGGGAACGCTGTTCGAGCTGTCCGTCCTGTTCGGCCCGGGCATGATCCTGCCAGGCCGTCGCGTCATCGGGATGGACGATGCCGCCGAACATGAGGTCGGGATCGGCCAGGTAGTCCTCGGGCGGATGGCCGCTGATGCGCTCGCAAGCCGGTGAAATCCATAAAAAACGGCCGTCCGGGCCTTTCCAGTATTCCCAGTCGTAGGTGAAGTCGGCCACGGTGCGCAGGGTCGATTCGCTTTGGCGCAGGGAGGCCGCGGACTGTCTGGCCGCTTCGGCGCTGGCGGCCAGGGCCGAAGCCATGCTGTTGATGGATTGTTCCAGGCGGCCCAGGGCTCCGGCCGCCAAGGGGCAGTCGATGCGGGCGCTCAAGTCCCCGGCGCCGAGCCGGCTGGTGATGGCCACGATGTTGTCGAGCCTGGAGCCGAGCAGCCGCGAGCCGAGCAGCCAGGCCAGGGCCAGGGCCAAGGCCAGGGCCAGGGCCAGCAGAAGCAGGTTGCGCACAAGCAGGGCGTTGGCACTGTCCAGGCTGTGGCGCTGGGGAATGCCGACCACGATGTAGAGATACGGCGCCGCTTCGGGCATCAGGCGCAACTGGCTGTAGGCGTAGATGCGCGGCACGCCGTCGGCGCCAATGCGGGCCACGGCGCTCTGGGGTATGTCAGCATGCAAAACCGCGTCCCGGAGCGGGTCGGGCAGGGGACTGCCGATGCCGCTGTGCGCATCCTGGGGAATCCGATAGATGCGCAGGCCGCCCCGGTCCACGATGGACAGGACCGAATGCGGCGGCAGATCGGCATCCTGGAATACCGTACCATAGGTGTCGAGACGGATGGTGGCCACGATCAGGCCGATGATCGTGCCGTCGGCCCGGCGCAGGGGCTGGGCAAAGGGAAAGCTCGGGTGCTGCGACAGACGGCTGACCTGGTAGGCGCCGGCCGTGAAGGTGCCCTGGCGCAAGGTCTCGGCCACATAGGGCCGGTCGTCGAGCTTGAGGTCGTCCACGGGCTGGGCCGAGGCGAGCACGCGGCCATCGGGCGCGATGACGAGGATGTTGGACACCACTGGAAAGGCCGCGGCGATGGTTTTGAAATGGTCGGTGACGGCCTGGAAATCCCCGGAGCGCACTTGCGGCATGTCCGCGAGCTGTCCGAGCAACTGGCGGATGCCCCGGGTCGTGCGCTCCTGGATTTCACCGATCCCCCGGGCCAGCAGCTGGGCATTGCGCTCGGATTCGGCCAGGGCATGATCCCTGGCCTCGAAGCCCGTGAGCAAAATGATGCCAAGCGCGGGCAAAATGGCGATGGCGACCAGGAAAATAAGGAGCCGACGGATGGAGCCGGTGAAAAAGAAACGCAACTTTTCGGAGGATAAACAACGCGCACTACCCGAAGCAGTGATATCGCGCCCGTGCGATGGCGGGACAACCATGCGAGAACCACCTCAATAATTCAGGCGTTAACCGGCCTTTTTTTGATCCCAAATATACCAAGGAACATTGTCAGAGGCGAGTTACTCTGTCCCTCCGGGCAGGTCCTTCGGAGCTTAGCGCGCCCCGAGGACTCTGACAACCGGGTTCTGGCACAAGTGTTCTTACCCTACGACAACAGTCGGTTGTTGGTCGGGACGGAGCAACGGGGATCGTGAGCGGCGGGGCGGCAGGCCTGGCTCTGGTGGACCGGGGCCGCGCCGTGCATGTGGAGCGCGGCCCCGGTTGCGGCATTTCGCGTCAGGCTTACTGCCCCATCATGGGCATACCCGGCATGGCCATCATCTGGTAGCCGGCCGGCACCGCGAACAGGGTGGCGTCCACCGGGCTTTGTTTGATGTTTTTATAGAGGACCTCGGAGACGTCCTTGTCCTTGTGCACGATCTTGATGGGATAGTTGAGCTTTGTGGCGAACCAGGCCGTGACCTCGCCGCCGGACTTGTCCTTGGAGACCATCTCGCGTTTTTCGCAGACCCAGCCGTCGATGGTTTCGGTGCCCACGGTCCGCCATTGTCCTTGATCGGGCGTCACCTGGGACAGCGCCGCAGTGTCAAGCTGGTTCGGCGGGGTCTGCATTTCCATGTAGGCGTGCATGTCCGGCATCAGCAGGATCACTTTCTTGGTTGCCGGATCCATGATGCTGACCTGTTTTTGACCCTCGATATTCATGTCCATCCGGATCTTCATGTCCTTGATGGCCACTTTTCCGGTGGCAAGTTGTTTGCCGTTCATGGTTTGTACCATATCGGCGGTAAACTCTGCGGCCATAGCTGATGATATCGTACACAGCAGTGCGACAATAAGGCTAAAAATCGAGATTTTCCCCATGATTTTTCCCTTGTTTCCTCTTTTTCACGTAAGATGTTGCAGAGAAAATAGCTCATTTAAAAGCAGAATGCAGTGGTAACATTTTCGCAATTCCATGTATAGTGCATTTTTTTGATCACGGAATACGGGATTTGACCTGCTTTCGGCCAAATCCGGTTGGAAAATGCGGAGCCACACCCAGGCCCGGGATTTGCAATTACGGCGGACAAAATGTTGATCGGCCCGGGGCAGAATATGAGGTTTTTTAAAACCGTGTATTTTTAATATGTTATGGAGGATAATCCCTGCGGATCTCCCTGCGTTCCGGGTTTGCCGTGGTCACATTGTAACAAAATGACACTGCTATGACGAAGTCGCCATCGCCTCTGGTCGCCGAGCCGGAGAGCGAATATCAGCCCGTCCCCGTCGGGCATCTTTTTACTGACAGCCAAGGCGGATTCGAGATCTATCTCCGTCATGGCGAGACGCATACCCTGTTCGCCAAAAACGGCGAACAATTCACGGAGTGGCACCGCGCCCTGCTCAAGGAATACGGCGTGGATACCGTCTATATACACCGCGAAGAGCGGAGTCTGTACCGGGATTATGTGCGCAGGCAACTGCCCCGGGTCCTGCGCAGCGGGGACATGAGCCTCAAGGAGAAATCCAGCGCCTTTTACCACAATTGTTGCGACATCGTCCGGGATATCATCCGGGACCGGCTGCCTTATGGTCTGGCGGACAAGCATGGCCGGCTGTTCGTGGCATACGTGCGCGGCAGTGTGGAGTTTCTTTCCACCGAAACCGGTCTGGCCCGGATAGCCACCCTGATGGACCATGATTACGAGGTCTACAGCCACGGGGTGCATGTCTTCGTCTACACGATTTACCTGCTCAAATCCCTGAACCTGCCGAGCGCCACCATTGTCCAGGCCGGGGTGGGAGCCTTGCTCCACGATGCCGGCAAGGAAGACATTCCCCTGGCCATCCTGCGGAAACCTGGCCGGTTGACCCCCGAGGAATTTCTGTTCGTGCGCGAGCACCCTGAGCGCGGAGTCCGGCTGTGCCGTTCCTTGCATCTGTCCAGGATGGCTGCGGAATGCATTCTCATGCATCACGAAAAGCTCAATGGTCAGGGCTATCCCGCCGGTCTTGTCGGGGAGCAGATTCCCTTGCACGCCCGGATCGTGTCCCTGGCCGATGTCTACGACGCCCTGACCTCCAAACGGGTCTACGCCGGGGCGGTCAAACCTTTCGAGGCGCTGCGCATCATGCGTCACGAGATGGCCGGCTCCTTTGACCTCGATCTCTACAAACGCTTCGTTTTGTTGCTCAGCGGCGCCGCCATCATCTGATTGACACCCTGATCGCAGGCGAGCTCCCGGTCAATCCAGCCATCGTCCTTGAATCCGACGACCATTTGGCGTAGCCGATATGTTTTCGGGAATCGCGCGGATCCAGACCCGGCTTCGGGTGCCCCGCAAGGCAACCTCCGGCTACTGCGAACATTCCCAGAGCGTGTCTATCCAGGCGGGAGTTCGCCCATGGCGCAGGAGACGGACACACCGACCCTTCCAACCAGGACGGGCATCGGCGGCATTTTCTGGCAGTTTCTGGTTGTCGGCCTGACGGCCTATGGCGGACCGGCCATGATGCCGGCCTTGCGCGACCGGGTGGTGCGCAAGCTCGGCTGGCTCGGGGGGGAGGAATTCCGACTGGGACTGGGGCTTTGCCAGTCGCTGCCCGGGGGCACGCTCATGCAGCTGTCGGCCTGGGTGGGGCTCAAGCGGGCCGGGCTGGCCGGGGCCCTGGCCGCCTATGCCGGGTTTTCGGTGCCATCCTTTGCGTTGGTCACGCTGCTCACACTTTTTTACAGTTATTCCAGATCGTTACCTCTGGCCGTTTCGGTTTTTACCGGGCTCAAGGTGGTGGTGCTGGCCATTTGCCTGATGGCCTGCATCGATTTCATCAAGCGCTTCGCGCCCACGACCCGGCATATGGCCGTGACGGCCGGGGCAGCGGCGCTTTTTCTGGGCGGAGCCGGGGTGGTGCCCATCATCGGCGGCGCGGCTTTATGCGGCATGCTTTTTCTCGATCCCGGGCCGGGCATCCTGCTCGGTTCCATCGGCCCCCCGCCGCGCAGCCTGCCTTTGGCCCTGGGTCTGGCCGGGCTCGATATCCTGCTTTTGGGCTGGCTTTTCTACGCCGACCGGCAGCTCTTCGACCTCTCCATCAGCATGATGAAGGTGGACATGCTGGCCTTTGGCGGGTTCGGGGTCATCCCGGTCATGTTCCGGGAAGTGGTGGTCCTGCACGGCTGGATGGACGAACGCACCTTTCTCGACGGCATGGCCCTTGCCCAGGTGACGCCCGGACCGACCATGCTGGCCTCGGCCTTCGTGGGCTACTGGGTGCGGGGCGTGATCGGGGCGGTGGTGGCCTCCATCGCCATCTTCGCCTGCTCGTTCATCATCGTGCTGGCCGCCGCCCAGTACCGCGACGCCATCATTGCCTCGAAACTCGCCCGCAAGGCCCTGTCCGGGGTCCTGGCCACCCTGGGCGGGATGATCGTGGTGGTGAGCGTTACCCTGGCCCAGGCCGTGCACTGGGGCTGGCCTCAGGGAACCGTGCTCGTGCTGTCCCTGATCGCCCTGGCCGTCCATGTCCCGGTGCCTGTCATCGTCCTTGGGGGCGCCGGGTTGTCCATGCTGCTGTTTTAGGCGTGGGGAGAGCGGTAGGGGGAGACGCCTCCGGCGGGGGGGGGGGGGGGGGGGGGGGG
>JAWRKJ010000031.1:0-3110 GCA_040307025.1 Desulfovibrionaceae bacterium
GTGGCCGACGCGGTGCCGCCGTTTCCCTTGTCGGAAACCGTGGCCTGTTCCTGGGCGGCCAGAACCTGAACCTGGGGAGCCGTGACCGACAACTGCGGCGCAGCATTTTGCGCCTGGCCGGCCGACACCTGGACCTGCACCGTCCCAGACAGGGCCTGCGACGGGGAGGCCGAGCCCGCTGTCTGGGCTAAGGTCTGGGTCGGAGACTGCGCCGAAGCTTGGGAAGCTTCCGTCTGTGCCGTGTGACCCGACGTCTGCGAACCGGCCGCCGGCACATCGGCCAACAGCGTCAGCTTCGCCTGGCTGGCGGGTTGCCCCGCTTCATTCGTCGCGACGTCGCCGTCTTGGGACGCGGCGCTCATGGCTACCGCCTGGGCGGCCTTGCGCGCGACGTCGTCCTCGTGGATATCCGAACGTTCCTTGGACGAGGACTTTTCCCAGGCACTGTGCAGAACCGTGGACGCCGCCTGGCGAAAGTCCGACAATGACTGGATTTCCTGGGCGGTCTTGGTGGAAAGTTCGTTTTGGACCAGCGACATGGCCGTGCGCAGGCCCTCGCCGGACAGACCCTCGGAAGCGTTGGACTGCTCGAACAAGGCCGAGATGCGGGATTGGGCGCTGTCGGAAAGATTCAGATTGCGGGCCAGGGAGGCCATTTCCGCCGCGTTCAGGCTGACCGTGGAATCCGAGGACAGACCCGACACCTTGGCATTGACCGCGTTCCACACGGACTCGGTTTCGCCCTTGGCCAGGGAATCCACGAGCTGCTGGGACTCGTCGGAGGTAAACCCGAGCTTGCCGAAAAAGCCCAGCAACTGGGCCTGCTCACCGGTGGGAATCTCGTGCTGGTCCTGGGAGTTGCCGGAAGCGACCTTCTTTTGCACCTTGGCCATCATCTGGCCCCAGGTCATACCGGAACCGCCTTCCACGCCGGCTTCCATGTCGTCGATCTCGACGGTGGTGAAGCCCCGGGACAACAACTCGTCACGCAACGCGGCAATATCTTCCTTGGTCAGCTTGAGATTGGCAAGGTCCGCGCCGTTGGGGGTATTGGCCGCTTCGAGGGGATTGCCGATAGTGCTGCTGGAGGCCGAGGAGCGTGTCGTCGTCCCGCTCGTACCCGAGGCGGCGTACTTGTCAAGCAGTGCGGCGAACGAGGTCGCCTGGGTGCCTGTCGTCTGCCCGCTCTGGGCAGTCGTGCCGGAACTCGATTGGAGCAGTGGAAGAATTTGCATGCCGGGCCTCCTGGCATGCAGACCTATCAAGACCCGTTCCAACTCGAAAAGATGAACGATGTCAGCCAGCGAACAAAAGCGACCGGCTCGGAGGGAGGCGTTTTTTTCCGGGTGGTCAGCTCCAGGGGCCAAGAGAGGCCACCTGTTCGAGCAAAGACAGGCAGCGTAACCGAGCGGCGCGAGAGCCGTCACCGTTTTGGAGTACGCGTTCGACAAAGCCGGCCAGGGGGCGCACATGTGGCGCGAACCGGTTCATGAATGCGACATCCGGCACGTCCCCGTCCCGCGCGCCCTGGCTCAAGGCCGCACCCAGGACGGCCAACCCCCGCCCCAAGGACGCGGCCAGTCGGGGCTGTTCCCGGACCAGGCCGGCAACGGCGTTTCGGGCCGGCGCGACGTCCCAGGCGCCGAACAGCCAGCCGAAAACTCCCTTCCACAGCGCCCCGAGCGCCTCCCGGGTCTCGGGAGAATCCGGCTGGTCCAGCGGAAACAGCCGGTACAGCCCGCGCGCGTCCCGGTCCGACCGCCACAAGCGACAACCGGGCAACCGGGCGCCAACGAGCCGCTTATCCTCGCCCCGGGCCAGTCGGGCGGCCACATAGGCCACCCGGGCCGGATCGAACAGCCCCTGGCAGGCCGGTACCCCGGCGGCGCAAACCCAGCATCCCCGGCAGGACAGGCGCGGGGTAAGCACGTAATGCCCGGGCTGGTACGGCCCGGTCTCCCAGGCGTTCACCGGCCCGATCGACAAGTTGAGCACCCGCCAGCCGGTCCAGGCCGCCAAGTGCATGGGGCCGGTGTCGGGCGTGACCAGAAGGGCAAGTTCCTGTCCGAGCACGGCCAGGGCGCCGAGGCCCAGGCGACCGCAGAGGTTGGCGATGGGCGCCTTGACCAGGTGGGCCACAGCGGCACCCAGTTCCACCTCGGCCGGCCCGCCGAGCAGCACCGGCGTGAGCCCCCGGCGGATGAGTTCCCGGGACAAGGCGGCAAAAAAGGCCGCGTCCGGCCGTTTCTCCGGCTGGCTGGCGCCCACGAACAACCCGACCTTGACCCGGCCCGGCCCGCCATGGCGGGGTTCGGGCCAGCATGTGGCCGCCACCTCCGGCAACGGAACCACGTCCAGGGCATTGAGCTCGGCCCAGTGGAAGCGGTTGTGGCGGTTGTTGCCGACCAGGGAGGCGCGGTAGAGCTGCCAGTCGCCGTGGACCCGGGTCACGCCGGCGGCATCGGTGACCGGACCGTATTTGGTTTCAGCCGCAAGTTCCCCGGCGAGCCGGGCCGCCTCGGGCCGAATGCTCAGGTTCACGACCAGGGAACAATCCTGGCCGATCAGGCTGCCGCCCTGGGCCAGGGGCAGATAGCGCGCCGCCGGGCTCACCCGGGACAAGGGGCCGGCAAAGGTCGGTTCGGCCACCACGGTCACGGGCTGGCCCGGGCGCGTACGGCCCAGCCACAGCAGCAGCGGATAGGTAAGGATCAGATCGCCCATACGCTGGGTCTGGATCACCACGATGGGGCGTGTGTCAGCGGTCATGGCCGTCCTCCTCGATCACCGGGCCGGCCAGGTCCCAGGGCGTGGGCGCGCCGCCGGACAGTTCGCGCGCCTTGGCCGCCGTGTCCCGGGCCAGGGCGGCATAGGCCGTGTCCGCGAACCGGGCCAGGGCGGCATCGTCGTATTTGTGGTGGAGCTTGAACTGGTTGGCGAATCCCGAGCCGTATCCCGGTCCGCCAAGGCTCGTCGTCGCGCCCGTGGCCTTGTCGTGGACAACGACCAGCTCCCCGGCGCACACCGGAATGAGGCCCCGGTCGAGCAGACGCAGGTCATGGTCCAGATCGTCGTACTGGGTGGGCGAAAAACGCAGGTCAAAGCCGCCG
>JAWRKJ010000032.1:0-18324 GCA_040307025.1 Desulfovibrionaceae bacterium
ATCGAACAACTTTACGGCCGCGAGGTGACGTTGCCAAGCGGCGGCATCCTGGCCTTTGACCATGCCGAGGCGCTCACCGCCGTGGATATCAACTCCGGCAAGATCGGCGGGGAATCGAATTTTCGCGAGATGGCGCTTAAAACCAATGTCGAGGCGTCCGAAGAGGTCGCCCGGCAGTTGCGCCTGCGCGACATCGGAGGCCAGATCGTCATCGATTTCATCGAGATGAAGGACCGCAAGCACGTGGCCGAGGTGGAAAAGACCTTGCGGGCGGCGTTTAAAAACGACCGGGCCCGCACCGATGTCGGCCGTATTTCGCGCTTCGGGCTGCTCGAAATCGTGCGCCAGCGCCTGGGCTCCTCGGCCCTGTCCATCACCTCCGAACCCTGTCCCCACTGCCACGGCTCGGGCCAGCGCCGCAACCTCGAATGGCAGGCCCTGACCGTGCTCAAGGACCTCTACCGCCAGATGCGCAAGGAAGCCGGTCCGGAGTGCGTTGTGGCCAAGGTCTCCGAGGAACTGGCCCTGTACCTGCTCAACAACAAGCGGGAGCGGCTGTCGGCCCTGGAAGACGAGTTCAAGAAAAAGATCCTGGTCAACGCCGGCTGAGGCCTGTCATGGCCGATCGCCTTTTGCTGCATATTTGCTGCGGCCCGTGCGCCATTGCGCCGATCCTGCATCTGCGCGAGGCCGGGGTGACGATTACGGGGCTGTTTTACAACCCCAACATCCAGCCGGCCATGGAATACCTGCGCCGGCGCGACACCTTGGCCGCGTTGGCCGCCCGGCTCGATTTCGAGGTGCTGTACGCCGACTACGACCCGCTGCCGCACCTGCGCCGCAGCCTGGCCGATCCAGCCGCGCGCTGCGCGCCCTGCACCGGGGAACGCCTGGAATACGCCGCTTCCCGGGCCGTGGCCCTGGGGTTCCCGGCCTTTTCCAGCACGCTCCTCTACAGCCGCTACCAGGATCATGACACCATCCGGGACCAGGGCTCTGCCCTGGCCGCCGGCCATGGGCTGACCTTTCACTACCAGGATTTCCGCGTGTATTGGGATGAGGGCGTGACCTTGTCGCGGGAATGGCAGCTCTACCGGCAGCCGTACTGCGGCTGCGTGCTCAGCGAACTTGACCGCTACGCGAAAAAACTGCGCCGGCCGCCGGTGGTCCCACCCGCGACCGTACCACCGGCCGGCTGAGCCGGCATCTCGTCTGGTATCCGGCGTCCGGAGACAGGAGTGTCCCGGGCGCCGTCTCGAACGCGCCTTTCGATCACTGTGGCGAAATATCGTGGAATGCCTGACATGGCGGGAGAATCATGACCGATTTGCCCTGGTTGCTGCTGGCCGTGGGCCTGGACCTGCTGGTGGGGGACCCGCGAGGCCTTCCCCATCCGGTGCGGGCCATCGGCTGGCTGTACGACCGGCTCGATGCCCTGGCCGACCGGCGCGGCTGGCGAGGCCGCATATTTGGTGCTTTGGCCGTGGGTTTGGTGGCGGCTGGGAGCGGCGGTCTGGTCTGGCTGCTGTGCGCGCTGCCGTGGGTGGGGCGGGTGTTTTGGGTGTATTGCGCCTTTGCCGGGCTGGCCTTGGGCGACTTGTTGGCCGAAGCGCGTCGGGCGGCACGGTTTTTGGATAAAGGAGAACTGGAGTCGGCCCGCCAAGCGGTGTCCGGATTGGTCAGCCGCGAGGTCGCGGACCTCGATGCCGACGGTCTTTCCCGGGCACTGGCCGAATCCGTGGCCGAGAACGCCAATGACGGTTTTATCGCGCCCCTGTTTTATCTGGCCCTGGGCGGTCCTTTTCTGCTATGGCTATATAAGGCTGTCAGTACCGCCGACTCGATGTGGGGCTACCGGACGGCCCGGTACGAGCGGCTCGGCTGGTTCGGGGCCCGGGCCGACGATGTCCTGGCGTTTGTGCCGGCCCGCTTGACGGCCGGGGCCATGTGGCTGGCCGGGGGACTGTTTGGGATACGCAGGAGGGGGCTTTGGGTCAAAATTTCTCGGGACGCCCGAAAAAGTGCCAGCCCCAACGCCGGATGGCCCATGGCGGCCGCTGCCTGGCTCTGCAACGCGGGCATGGGCGGTCCAGCCACGTATTTTGGACGACACGTCCGGAAACCGAGGTTGGGCCCGGCGGAAGGCGCCTGGGACGCGAAACGGCAGCGGTTGTTGCGACGGCTCGTCTTGCTTTCGGGCCTGATCGTTATGATGCTTATAATTGCGGTTGTTCACTGGAGTGCTGTTGGGGGTTCCTGATGCGCCAAAGGCGAGCAATGGAGAACTTTTGACGCAACGTTCACCCCGAGGCGTGGGAGCAACCCGTGTCGTGAAATCTGGTGATTGACCTTTTTTCGGCAGGGGTGCTATAAAGCACAGTAGTATTACTTTCAGGAGGGCAGAAGTATGGGTTTCGAAGGTACTGTTAAGTGGTTCAGTGACAAGAAAGGCTATGGTTTCATCATGCGCGAGGGCGAGGACGATGTGTTTGTCCATTATTCGTCCATTGAAGGTGAAGGATTTCGCACACTTCGCGAAGGTGAACAGGTCAACTTCGAAATCATCCAGGGTGAGCGCGGTCCCAAAGCCACCAATGTGACCAAGACGTCCTAATCCTGATAAAACGCACAAAGCCCCCCGGCGATACGGTCGCCGGGGGGCTTTGTGCGTCTGGTGCGGGGTCGGACTCAGCCGCCCAGGGCCTTGGAGCGGTCGCGCGAGGCCACGGCCGCGTCGATGATGGCCGCGCGCACGGCCTGGCGGTCCAGATGCATGAGGGCCTCGATGGTGGTGCCGGCCGGCGAGGTGACCATTTCCCGCAGCACGCTCGGGTGTTGGCCGGCTTCGCTGGCGAGCTTGGACGTGCCCGCGAAAAGCCCCAGGGTGATGTCCGTGGCCTTGTCCCGGGGCAACCCCATGAGCACGCCGGATTCGATGAGCGCCTCCATGAAGTAGAGCACGTAGGCCGGACCCGAGCCGGCCAGGCCCGTGAAGGCGTCGAAGAACTTTTCCTCCAGCACGTAGGTCTGCCCGAGCTTGGCGAAAAGCCCGGCCACGAACTCCCGGGCCGCTTCGGGCAGGGCCGGATCGTCCAGGCACAGGGCGAACTGGCCGGCGCCGACCAGGGCCGGGGTATTGGGCATGATACGCACCACCGGGCAGGTCCCGCCGGTGAGCTCGCGCAGCCTGGCCATGGTCACCCCGGCCACGATGGACAACACCACCGTGCCCGGCTTGAGATGCGGTGCCAGGGCGGCCATGGCGCCGGTCAGGTACTGGGGCTTGACGCACAGCAGCAGGTAGTCGCAGCCGGTCGCCAGATCCTTGGGCGAGGCGGCTTTTCGGGCCAGGTCATCCCCGGCCAGGGCGTCGGTCTTCCGGGTGTCCGGATCGTAGGCCAGGGCCGTGACGTCCGGCACGGCGGCCAGGCCCTTGATGATGGCCGTGCCCATGTTGCCGGCGCCGCAAAATCCGATGACGGCGGCCATGACCCTAGCCCACCATTTCGAGCTTGCTGAAGAAGTAGGCGGTCTCGAAGGCGGCGGTCTCCGGGGCGTCGGAACCGTGGACGGAGTTTTTTTCGATGTCCAGGGCGTAGGTCTTGCGGATGGTGCCGGCGTCGGCCTTTTCCGGGTTGGTGGCGCCCATGAGCTTGCGGTAGCGGGCAATGGCGTCGTCGCCTTCGAGGATGGAGACCACCACCGGCCCGGAGGTCATGAATTCCACGAGGCTGCCGAAAAACGGCCGTTCCTTGTGCACGGCGTAGAAGCCCTCGGCCTCGGACTTGGACAGCTGCAGCATCTTGAGGGCCACGATGCGCAGGCCCGCGTCCTGGATCATTTTGAGGATGGCGCCGGTCAGGTTGCGGGACACGGCGTCGGGTTTGATGATGGAAAGGGTCCGTTCCATGGTGTTGCTCCTTGTGGGCTTGGTTGCGTTGGGAAAAAAGGAGGTCCGCGGCGACGGCGAGGCGTCGCGGCCAAACCTCCCGGCGTGCCGGGACGTATCGTGAAACGGCCGCCTTGGCAAAGGCAAATTCGGTGCGTCAGGCCTCGGCGATGACCCGCAGCAGGGCATCGCGGTCCACGATGCCGAGCAGATGGTTGTCGTCGTCCACGACCACCAGGCGCTTGACCTGGGTTGCCACCATCTTTTGCAGCACGACCATCAGCGGCGCGTCCTCAAGGGTGGTGTAGACGTCTTTTTGCATGACCTCGCCGGCCGTGCCCAGGGGGCAGGACTCGGTGGTCTTGCGCCGGGAGAAGAGAGCCTGGATGAGTCCCGACTTCTGGGAGGGCCCGCACCGGTCGAGCAGGTCGCTGTCAAGGACGAGGCCGAGCACCCGGCCCTCCTCGTCCACCACCACCACCCGGCGCAGGGGCGAATTGACGAGCTTGCGCACTACGTCCGGCAGTGGATCGTTGCGCCTGGCCGTGGGCACGGCCTTGAACATGACGTCCCGGGCCGACTGGAACAGGCCGGCCGTAAAGCGGGGCAGGGATTCGGCCGCCGGCGCCACCTCGGCCGCGGCCCGCAGGATGTCGGCCCGGCTGACGATGCCGATGAGGCGGCCCGCCTCGGACAGGACCGGCAGGCGCTTGAGCCCCTTTTTGCTCATGAGCTTGGCCGCAGCCTGCAGGCTCGTCCGGTCGCGGACGGTCACGGCCGGGGAGGTCATGACATCCCGGGCGGTCTGGCCGGCCAGACGGGAGAGTTCCCCTTCCTGTTCCTCGGCCGGCAGGCGCTCCTGGAGCGAAAGACGGGTGTGCATGCCGCCCCGGGCGAGCAGGTCGCCGCCGGTGATAAGGCCGAGCACGGCCCCGTCCGCCGCGACCACGGGCACGGCCTTGACCCCCCGGGTCAACAGCAATCGGACCACCTCGGGCAACGGCGCGTCCGGGCCGACCGTGGCCACGTCCACGGCCATGACGTCGCGCACGAGTATCGGGCAGTGGAACCGGGCGGTCAGCCGCTCCCGGGTGATGAGCCCGCGCGAGACAAGGGGTTCCAGATGGGGCAGGATGGCGCTTATGCGCTCGGGCCGGTCCACGATCTCGACGATCATGGGCAGGTCCTCGGACAGGCGCAGGATCTTGCTCGTGTGGATGAGGCTGTCGGCGCCGAAGCCCAGCACTCCACGCAGCACCGTGCTCCCGGCCGCGCCTTGTTTGCGCGCCTCCTCGACCAGCAATTCGTAGATGGGGCGACCGTCATGGCGGTCGGTTTCGCCGCAATAGACGCGCACGCGTTCGACCTCGGTGTATTCCGACATGCAGCCTCCCGGGGGTTAGAGCAGACGGCCCAGGGCCAGGCCGCCGAACATGGCCGCGAAGCCCAGGACCGTCTGGAAGGTCACGTTGGCCAGACAGGGCAGGTAGCGTCCGTCTTCCAGAAACCCGGCGCTTTCGAACACGAAGGTGGAAAACGTGGTGAACGCGCCCATAAAGCCGGTCAGGACCACGGTGCGGACCTCGGAGCGCAACAGAAACCGGCCCTCGCCCAGCTCCCAGACCAGCCCGAACAGAAAACTGCCCAGGATGTTCACCGCCGCCGTGCCCCAGGGAAAATTTTTGCCCACCACGTCATAAACCACTCCGGACAGCCAGTAGCGGGACAGTGTCCCGGCGGCCCCGGCCAGGGCGATAAGCACCAGTTTTTCGAGCATCGTGCGTCTCCTGTCCGGCTGGCCGACGATCTGCGGCAACGGGGCGCACGTTGGCAACTCCAAAGACGCGGCAGGTCGGCGGGGATGGGTATCCCGCTGCCAAAGCCATAGCGCAGCTACGCTTTTCGGTAAAGAACGCCATTGACAGAACTATTCCGATCATTATGGTATGGATTCATGGGCGCCCGGGAAAAATACGCCCAAGGTCTTTTCGCGGCCGCCGATGCGGCCTATGATGCCCAATGCCCCTGTTCCCGGCGCCGCGGCGCACCCTGGAGGAGAATATGTGGGAATATACGGAGAAAGTGCGGGATCATTTCCTCAATCCCCGCAATGTCGGTGCCCTGGAAGACGCCAATGCGGTGGGTGAGGTCGGTTCCCTGGCCTGCGGCGACGCGCTCAAGCTGTTTCTCAAAATCAACGACGCCGGCATCATCGAGGATGCGAGCTTCCAGACCTTCGGTTGCGCCAGCGCCATTGCCTCGAGTTCGATCCTGACCGAGCTGCTCAAAGGCAAGACCATCGAGGAAGCCAAGGCCTTGACCAACCAGGACATCGCCGCCTCCCTGGGCGGGCTGCCCAAGGAAAAGATGCATTGTTCGGTCATGGGCCAGGAAGCCCTGGAAGTGGCGCTCGCCAACTATCTGGGCGAGCAGGCCCCCGAGGTCGAGCCCGAGGGCGAGCTCGTGTGCAAGTGCTTCGGCGTCTACGAGGGCCAGATCCGTCGGGCCATCCGCGAGAACCACCTGGCCACGGTGGAGGAAATCACGGACTTCACCAAGGCCGGGGGCGGTTGCGGCGAATGCCAGGGCCGTTTGCAGACCATCCTGGACGAGGAACTCGGCCGGGCGCCCGCGCCCGCTCCGGAGACCGCTGCCAAGCCGCTCACCAACATCGAACGCGTCAAGCGCGTGACCAAGGTCATGGACGAGGAGATCCGGCCAGCCCTCAAAAAGGACGGCGGCGACATCGAACTGGTGGACATCGACGGCAAGACCGTGCTCGTCGCCCTGCGCGGGTCCTGCACAGGCTGTCCGGTCAGCAACGTGACCCTGACCGATTTCGTGCAAAAGCGCCTGCGGGAACTGGTCGAACCGGATATCGCGGTCAAGGAGGCGGGCAAATGAAGCCGGTCTATCTCGATAACAACGCCACCACCATGGTGGCGCCGGAAGTGCTCGAGGTGATGTTGCCGTATTTCTCCGAATTCTATGGCAACCCGTCCAGCATGCATTCCTTCGGCGGCCAGGTGGGCACCCGGCTCAAGGAGGCCCGGGCCTCCATCGCCCAAAGTCTGGGCTGCCGCCCGGACGAGCTCATCTTCACGTCCTGCGGCTCCGAGGGCGACAACGCGGCGATTTTAAGCGCCTTGGCCGCCCAGCCCGAAAAGCGCCATCTTATCACCACCCGGGTCGAGCATCCGGCCGTGCTGAGCCTGGCCAAGCATCTGGAGGGAAAGGGCTACGAGGTGACGTATCTCGGCGTGGACGACAGGGGGCGCCTCGACCTGGACGAGCTGTCCCGGGCCATCCGCAAGGATACGGCTCTTGTCTCCATCATGTACGCCAACAACGAGACCGGCACCATCTTCCCCATCCCGGAGATCGCCGCCCTGTGCAAGGCCCGGGGCGTGCTGCTCCACACCGACGCGGTCCAGGCCGTGGGCAAGGTGGCCATCGACCTCGCCAAGCTCCCCGTGGACATGCTCGTGCTCTCGGGCCACAAACTCCATGCGCCCAAGGGCGTGGGTGTGCTTTACGTGCGCCAGGGCACGCCGTTTCGTCCCTTCCTCATCGGCGGGCACCAGGAGCACGGCCGTCGGGCCGGCACCGAGAATACCGCCGGCATCATCGGCCTGGCCAAGGCCCTGGAACTGTCCATGGCCCATATCGACGAGGAAAATACCCGGGTGCGGGCCCTGCGCGACCGTCTGGAGCAAGGTCTGCTCGCCGCCATCCCCAACAGCCAGGTCAACGGCGATACCGAACACCGCCTGCCCAATACGTCGAGCGTCGCCTTCAAGTTCGTCGAGGGCGAAGCCATTCTGCTCATGCTCGACCAGTACGGCATCTGCGCCAGTTCCGGTTCGGCCTGCACCTCGGGCAGCCTCGAACCGTCCCACGTGCTGCGGGCCATGGGCGTGCCCTTCACCTTTGCCCACGGCTCCATCCGGTTCAGCCTCTCGCGCTATACCACCGACGCCGACATCGACCTGGTGCTGGACAAGCTGCCGGGGATCATCGAAACTTTGCGGCGTATGTCGCCCTTCCGCGACGACGCATCCCCCAAGCCGGCCTGTACCTGCTAGGGCGAGGGGGGGGAGGAGCACGCTCCCGGCGGAGAGGTCCAGGAGGGGCGGCGCCTCCCCTGGCCGCCGGAGGCCTAGCATGAGGAGGCAAAATGCGCGTTGCCAATGATATGACGGAGCTGGTGGGCAGGACGCCCATGGTGTGGTTGACCCGGCTGGCCGAGGGCTGTGTGGCCCGGGTGGCGGCCAAGCTCGAGACCTTCAATCCGTGTTCCTCGGTCAAGGACCGCATCGGCGTGGCCATGATCCGGGCCGCCGAGGAGGAGGGCCTGCTTGGGCCGGGCACGGTCATCGTGGAGCCGACCAGCGGCAATACCGGCGTCGGGCTGGCGTTCATGTGCGCCGTGCGCGGCTACCGGCTGGTGCTGACCATGCCCGAATCCATGAGCCTGGAACGGCGGATGTTGCTCAAGGGCTTTGGCGCCGAGGTCATGCTGACCCCGGCCGCCCAGGGCATGCGAGGCGCCGTGGACAAGGCCGAGGAGTTGCGCCGGACCGTGCCCGGGGCGTTTATTCCGCAGCAATTCGCCAATCCGGCCAACCCGCAGGCCCATACCCTGACCACGGGCGTCGAGATATGGGAAGACACGGACGGCCAGGTGGATTTTTTCGTGGCCGGGGTGGGCACCGGCGGCACCATCACGGGAGTGGCCCGGGCCATCAAAGCGCGCAAACCGTCGTTTCGGGCCGTGGCTGTGGAGCCGGCCGCCTCGCCCGTACTGTCGGGCGGCAAGCCCGGCCCCCATGCCATCCAGGGCATCGGCGCCGGATTTGTGCCCGAGGTGTTGGATGTGAGTCTTCTGGACGAGGTGTTCCCCGTGCAAAACGAGGCCGCTTTGCGCACGGCCCGACGGTTGCTGCGGGAAGAAGGCATTCTGTGCGGCATTTCTTCCGGCGCCAATGCCTATGCCGCGGTGGAGATCGCCAAGCGTCCGGAAAATGAGGGCAAGGTCGTGGTCTTCGTGGTCTGCGACACGGGCGAGCGGTATTTGTCCACGCCGCTTTTTACCGGGGAGGATTAGGCGCCATGGCCGCTTTCACGCCGTCGGATACCGGGCAGCGCGGATTGGTGGAACAGGTGGTGGCCGAGCTTTGCGACGAGGCCTCGTATGCCAAGGTCTACCACCGGCCCCTGCACGACGAGCCCATGCCTTCCATCAAGGCCTTGTTCGAGATCATGGATCGGCTGCGGGCCGTGCTGTTTCCCGGCTATTTCGGACATTCCGACATCACGCCGGAAAACATGCCCTTCCACATCGGCGCGAATCTCGACGCCATCTTCAAGCTCCTGACGGACCAGGTGCGGCGAGGCTACTGTTTTTTTTGCGAGCTCGACCGGGCCGGCAACTGTCAGGATTGTGACGCCCGGGCCCGCAACCTGGCCGCCCGGTTCCTGCGCCGGCTGCCGTACATCCGCGAGGCCCTGGCCGAGGATGCCCAGGCTGCCTACGAGGGCGATCCGGCCTCGCGCAGCCCCGGCGAAACCATCTTCTGCTACCCGAGCATCACCGCCCTGACCCATTATCGGGTGGCCCACGAGCTCCACCTGCTCGGCGTGGACCTCATTCCCCGCATCATCACCGAGATGGCCCACTCCAAGACCGGTATCGACATCCACCCCGGCGCCACCATCGGCCGACGGTTTTTCATCGACCACGGCACCGGCACCGTTATCGGCGAAACCTGCGTCATCGGCGACAACGTGCGCCTCTACCAGGGCGTGACCTTGGGCGCCAAAAGTTTTCCCAAGGACGAGACCGGCGTGCTCGTCAAGGGCATCCCGCGCCACCCGGTGGTGGAAGACGATGTGGTCATTTATTCCGGCGCCACCGTGCTCGGCCGGATCACCATCGGCAAGGGCTCGGTCATCGGCGGTAACGTCTGGGTGGTCAATGACCTGCCGCCGCGCTCGCGCGTGGCCCAGCAAGGTCCGGGCGGCGTGTTGATCGCCGATGGGGCGGGTATTTAGCGGGGAAGGAGGCGGGGAAGACGCCTCCGGCGGCCGGGAAGGGGGTCACCTTCTTCCCGGACCTATCCCGAATGGGGTGTCGAGAACTTGGCGCCTCTCCTGGACGCCGGAGGCATCCATCCTCACCCCTACGAAGCCTTGGCGGCATAGATTGCCGCCACCCGGGCGGCCAGGGCCCGGGAAGGTTTGGGGGCCTGGGGTGTGGGCTCGGCTGGTTGGGCCGGCTCGGGAGAGGCATGGTTGGGCCCGGTCTGGAGCGGGACCACGGTCGGCTTTGGGGCAGGGGCGGCGGTTGGCGCGCCAGGTCCCGCCAGCCGGAACGGGGTGGCGAAGCGGTGGCCGCAGGATGGGCAGGCCATGAGCATGCCACCGATATTTTCGGGAAACCGCAGTGCCTGGCCGCACTTGGGACAATGGCGCGCGCTGTCTTGCTGCATCGGAAACTCCCCCGTTCCCCGGGCCATGCAAGGGGAGTGCCCGCGGCACGAGCAATCTGCGCGGAAGGGAGACCATGGACACCATCGCCTTTGACGATTTTTTGAAAGTGGACATGCGCGTGGGGCGCATCGTGTCGGCCGAACCCTTGGCCGGGGCGAAGATTCCGGCCTACAAGCTGGTCGTGGATTTCGGGGCATTCGGCACGCGGCAATCGAGCGCCCGGGTGACCGGCTGTTACGCGGCCGGGGAGCTGCCCGGCCGGCTGGTGGTGGGGGTGGTCAATTTTGCCCCCAAGCGCATTGCCGGATTTCGCTCGGAAGTGCTTATCCTGGGCGCCGATACCGAGCAGGGCGTGGTGTTGCTCACGCCCGAGCGCGAAGTTTTGCCGGGTACCCGGATCTATTGAGTCCGGACCGGCAAATTTTTCTCGGTAGCGGTGTGGGCGACGCACGCTGGCCCGGGCGCGTTACACCGGCCGTCTTGCCCTTTTGTTCCAGTGGCACTGCAGACGTGTCCACGTGGTAACAACATGCTGGGGCGCCTGTACCAGAAAGGGATTCCAAAGGGTGTAATCCTCTGACCTCCGGAGACGTCTCCAACTCCGTTCCCCCTCATCCCTCTCCCAGCCAATCGTCCAGAAAGGCCACAACAGCGTCGCGCTCCTGGGCGATGTCCAGGTGTTCGGCATCCACCACGCATTCGGCTTGCGGATTTTCCTCGAACGGCACATCCACGCCGATGACCTGCCCCAGTCCCGGAAACTGCCGGCCTGTGGCCCGGCGTTCCAGGGCTTTGGCGTAGAGCCCGGCCATGACGAGTCCTTGGGGCCGGGCAGCTTCCCGGGCCATGGCCGTTTCCAGGGAGCAGCGCACGTGGACTTCGGCAAAGGCCGGGATACGCGCCCGGGCCATGTCGCGCATGGCCCGTTTGGGGGCCGAGGCGTCCATGAGCACGATCCGGCCGGTCGCGGCCAGCTCGGCCGCTTCCGCGACAAAGCGTTCGTACGCCTGCTCGCGTTCGGCCGCGTCGTAGGTGGGGTGCGGGAAATAGGCCTTGCGCCGGGCGTCCAGGGAGAGCCAGGTCACGGGCCGGCCGCGACTGGTCAGGACCTCGGCCACGGCCCTGGCCAGGGCGCTTTTGCCCGAGCCGGGCAGGCCCGTGAACCAGATGGCGGCGCTTGTCGTCATCCCGCCATGTACCGGTTGCAGTCGCGGTAGTCGAACCGGTCCTCGGACAGCACGTTTTCGAGGAAGCGCAGCAGTCCCTGGCGCACCGGCAGCGGATGGCCCGGGTACCATTGGGGCGAGGCGATGACCAGGCCGCGAAAGACGTAAAACGGCGCGATAACCGCGAGCATTTCGGTATCGCCGGTCGCCTCCAGATAGGTGTCCCAGAAGGTCCGGTAGAGCCGTTCGAAGTCCCCGGCGAGCTTGGGCTGGTCGTAGAGCCCGAACAGCACGTAGTTGAGGCTCATGGTGGCCACGTCGTCGGCTGGTTCGCCCCATTCGCCCCGGCTGCGGTCCAGGACCGCGAAGTCACGTTTCGCGCCGTCTTCCTGGACAAGCACGTTCCAGGGGTGGAAGTCGCCGTGGACCTGGGCCAGGCGGTGGGTGAAGCCGCGCAGTTTCCAGCGCCAGTCGACAATGCGTTTTTCCAGGGCGGCGAAGCGTTCGGGCGGGAAGAGCTCATAGGGATAGGGATAGGCGTCCACCAGGCCGAAGATGCACTCCGAAGCCCCGATCAGATTGCGGATACGGCGCAGGTAGAGGTCGGGATCGTCTTTTTTTTGGCCGTGGACCCGGGCCAGCCAGGTGGCAAAGCCTTGGGCCATGTCCAGATCGCGCGGTTCGAGGCCGGTTTTGCGGATGCGGGCCAGGTCGCGGTAATAGTCGTAGCCCGGAGCCTTTTCGCTCAGGATGAAAAATTCCTTGGGCGCCTTGACCGGGATCAGCCGGTCGGCGGTGTCGAAATAGCCCAGTCCCAGGGGCCGGACGTGCTTTTCCATCCGGGCGCCGGCATCGTGCTGGAACATGAGGATGGCGGCCCGGTCCCAGTAGAACTGGTGGCCGTATTTGTCCCCGCGCATGATGGAGAGCACGCCGCTTTGGGTTTTGCCTCCGGCCTCGAAGGTCAGGCACACGGGTTTGCCGTAGCCGAATTCCTTCATGCCCTGGTCGTCGATGCCCATTTCGCACACGCCGATGAGCCGGGCATCCGGACCGAAGGCCTGGCGCAGGTAGCGTTCCACCGCCTCGGGCCGCACCACGATGGGTGTTTTGGCTTCGGTTCCCTTGCGCATGTTCGCCTCCTTGCGGTTTCGGGTGGCCGGAGAGGGCATTGCGGCCGCCCGGGGGTCGACCCGCCGGAGGCCTTGGGTGGTGCGGAGGCCTCCGGCGCGGTCTTGTTAGGAACGCGCGGGTTCAAGCGGGCCGAAAAGGGCCGCGTACCGGTCGCAAAAGGCGTCCCAGGTGTATTGATGCTCTTGGGTGCCGTGGCGTTCCACGGCGTAGGCCGCGGACACCGAGCCGAGCTTGGCCGCCTCGGCCGGATTTTTGCCGAGGACCAGACCCTTGATGAAACCGGCCCGGAAAGCGTCGCCGGCGCCGGTCGGGTCCTGGACTTCGGCCACCGGACAGGGCGGGATATGGGTTTCCTTGTCGCCCGCACGGATGATGGAGCCGTTTTCGCCGAGGGTGGTGATGATGGTGGCCGCCTTGGCCCGGATTTCGGCCAGGCTGAGCTTGGTGGCGTTTTCGATGAGCTGGAGTTCGTAGTCGTTGGAGATGAGGTAGGCGGCGCCGGTCAGCATTTCCGTGAGCTGGTCGCCGGAAAACGCCGTGATGTTTTGGCCCGGGTCCACGATGCAAGGGATGCCGCGCTGTTTGCAGTGGCGCGGGTACTCTTGCATGTCGTCCAGGTTGCCCGGGGCGACGATGACCAAGGTGTCGGCCGGGTCGCAGTCGTCCAGGGGATAGTTGCAGGGCTGTTTCATGGCCCCGGGATTGAATCCGGTGATCTGGTTGTCGCTACGGTCGGTGGTGATGTAGGCCCCGGCGGTGAATTCGCCGTTGACGCGCCGGATGCCGTCCAGGGACAGGCCGTTGTGGCGCAACCAGGCCTCATAGGCGGCGAAATCCTTGCCGGCGCAACCGAGGATGGTGGGCTTTTCGCCGAGCAGCTTCAGGCTGTAGGCGATGTTGCCGGCGGTGCCGCCGAATTTTTCCTCCAGTCCGCTGACCAGAAAGCAGACATTCAGGATATGTATTTTTTCGGGCAGGATATGGTCGGCGAAACTGCCCGGAAAGCTCATGATGCGGTCGTAGGCCAGGGAGCCCGAGACGAGAATGCGCATGGACGAAATCTCCTTTCAGATCGGTCAAACGGTCGGGGATGCGGTTTCGGTGTCGATCCAGCCCAAAAATTCCGGCAGGCCGTCCTGGATGGGCAGGACCACGGCGCAAGGCACTTCGTAGGTGTGCAGGGCCTTGATCCGGGCGAGTAAAGCCCCGGTGAGGTCCGTGCGGGTCTTGGCGATGAGCACGGCTTCCGTGGCCGTCTCGATGGCCCCTTGCCAGCGGTAGATGGAGCGCATGCCGGGCAGGATGTTGATGCAGGCAGCCAGACGTTCCTCGACCAGGGTCCGGCCGATGCTTTCGGCCTGTTCGGGTGAGGCGGTGGTACAATAGACAAAAACGGCGGACATGGCGCGCTCCAGTGACGGTGTTGGGCCAGAAGTGGCCGTGTCGAGGCTTACACGAGGGCCGCGTCTTTGCAAAGCCGCCCTCGGGATGGTTGCCCCGTGCCTCCCTGGGCCGCACGGGTTTGCATGGGGCTTGATCCAAACGGCAACCCGCCATACCCTAACGTGAACCCCGCCGTGTGCCAACCAGTGAACCTGTCCAGGAAAGACGTTCTGGTGGCGCCGGAGGGCCAAGCGCGGTTGCGTCCCCATATGCCGAACCACCAGGCTTTTTTTTCGCGAGCCGGTCTTCCGCCGTTGCGCATCCCGAGGACAGCTCGCGCGGGATGGTTGCGTCCGTGTCGTGGCCTGGTCCGGTGCGATCCGGCTTTCTGGGCCGGGCAACGCAGGCGAGAGCGTCGGCGTTTTCCCGGGAGGATCTCCCGATGCGGCACACGGCCGGAGAGGGCTATCGGATTTTGCTGGTGGATGACCATCCGGCCATACGCCAGGGCGTGGGATTGCTGCTTGCCTTGGGCAAACATGTGATCTGCGGCGCGGTCCCGGACGTGGCCGAGGCCAGGCGCGGCCTGGACCAAGGGAATGTCGACCTGGTGCTGCTCGATCTGTCCCTGGGCACCGGGAGCGGGCTGGATCTCCTGGCCGAGGTGACCGCGCGCGGCCTGCCCGCCGTCGTTTACTCCATGCACGAGGTGCCGGAAACCATCGAGCGGGCGTTTCAGGCCGGGGCCCAGGGCTATGTCACCAAGCGGGAGGACCCGGAAGTGCTGCTGGAGGCCGTGGCCACGGTCATGGCCGGACGGCGTTTCGTGAGCCTCCAGGCGGTCCAGATCCTGGCCCGGCAAACCCTGTATCCGGCGGACGCGAGCTCCGGCAGGGAACTCAGCGAGCGGGAAAGCCAGAACCTCGCCCGTATGGGCCGGGGCGAGGGGAGCACTGAGATCGCTGCGGCCCTGGGGATCGGCTCCCGCACCGTGGAGACCTACTGCGCGCGCATTATCGAGAAGCTTGGCTTTTCCGGTATGAAAGCCCTGCGCAAGCACGCTATCGCCTTGCAGCGCCCGCTCTAGGCGGGGTACGCGATTTACCCACACGTTGTCCGGGTTTTCCCGTGCAGACACGTTGCCCCCGGATGGTCTAGAACCGGGGCTCCTGGACGTCTGCCGACGTTGGGGGCTGGGCCGCGATTCGGGTTTTCGGCTTCGTATCCGGCGATGGCTCGCCCGAACATGCCCCGGCCCCCGCGGCGGCGCTTGCCGGGCCGCTTGCGACAGCAGGCGGAAGGGGGCTGTCAAGAAGCGCCATTTCCCGGTACAACGCAAACGCCGGCACCGCTGCCGGACACGATGACACCGTGCCGGGCCTATGCGACATCAGACCTTGTTCCTCAATATGTTCCATGCCATGCTGGACGCACTAGGTCCCAGCCGTTGGTGGCCGGCCGAGACGCCCTTCGAGGTGGCGGTGGGGGCGGTGCTGACCCAGAACACCAACTGGGCCAACGCGGCCCGGGCCATTGCCGCGCTCAAGGCCGCCGGCCCCTTCGACGCCCACGCCCTGTTTGCCTTGCCCGAGGCCGAACTGGCCGAGCGCATCCGGCCGGCCGGGTATTACCGGCTCAAGGCCCGGCGCCTCAGGAATTTGCTCGGGTTCCTTGTCCGGGACTACGCCGGCGATATCGGCCGGCTGGCGGCCGAGGACATGGAGACCGCCCGGCAAAAGCTGCTGGCCGTGTCGGGCGTGGGCCCGGAAACCGCCGACAGCATCGTGCTCTACGCTCTTGGCCAGCCGAGCTTCGTGGTGGATGCCTATACGGCCCGCATCTGCCAGCGCCATGCCCTGGTCGCGGAAGACGTCGACTACGAGACGTTGCGGGAACTGTTCATGGACGCCTTGCCACCGGATGTGCCCCTGTACAACGAACTGCACGCCCTGCTCGTGCGGGTTGGGCATGATTGGTGCCGCCCCCGGGGACCGCGTTGCCGCGAGTGCCCCCTGGAACGCTTTTTGCCATGAAACGGCTCATGGTGTCGTTTTTCTGTCTGGCCGCCTTAGGGATGGCGGCTGGGACAGGCCTGGCGCACGGCGCCGCCGAGGACCGGGAGAGCCGGGTTGGCCGGGCCGCCTTGCTGGCCGCGTTGTGGCCCGAACGCGTGGCCGCCCTGGCTGCGGCCCAAGGTCTGGAGCCGACCGACTGGGCGGCGAGCGATCGCCTCGCCACCTGGACCGCGGCCCTGATCCAGGCGGTCGGCCCGGGTGGCGCCGTCCGGGAAGGACTGGCCGGAGCCCTGCCCGAAGCCGCATCCGTCCCGGCCGATCCACTGGACGGACGCCTGGGCGTCTTGGACGGCCTGCTGCTTGGACCCGATTCCGGCGACGCGGCCCCATCGGCCAACGGCGGCACCTGTGCGGTGATGTATCCGGGAGCCTTGTCCTGGCCGGTGCAAGGGCGGCAGGTCGACGGCGGCGTGCGCAAGGCGCTTCCGGGGCTGGTTATGGCCACGGCGGTCGGCGAGCCCGTGCGGGCGGCTGGGGATGGGCGGGTCGTATTCGCGGGCGTGTTGCGCGGCCTCGGCCGGGTGGTTATTGTTTCCCATGGTCCCGCGTGCCATACCGTTTACGCCTTTCTGGCCCGAACCGATGTTGCCGTGGGCGATCCGGTCACCCGGAAGACGCTGCTCGGAGCCGCCGGAGCCTGCCCGCCGGCCGGAGGGGCCGGGGTCTATTTCGAATTGCGTTTTCGCGAAAAAGCCCTTAATCCGACTGAGTGGTTCGCCGCGAGCCCCTAGGGCGCTTCGGGCGAGGCGCCAGGGGCCGGCCGCCATCCCAAGGGAGACGGTCCGCTCGGTTCCGTGGAGGATTCTATGCGTCTTTTGACCAAAGTGTCTTGTTCCCTGCTTGTCAGCCTGGCCCTCGTGTCCGGCGCCGTGGCCGCCAAACCGGAAGAGGACCGCTTCGCCCCGCTCAAGCGCTTCAGTCAGGTCATGGATCTGGTCGAAAATCATTACGTGAAGCCGGTGACCCGCAACGAACTCATCGACGGGGCCATTGTCGGCATGCTCCAGCAGCTCGATCCCCATTCGAGCTTTTTGAGCAAGGACGAATTCAAGGAGATGCAGGTCAGCACCTCGGGCGAGTTCGGGGGCATCGGCATCGAAATCAGCATGGAAAACGGCCGGCTTACGGTTATTTCCCCCATCGACGACACCCCGGCCGACAAGGCCGGGATCAAGGCCGGCGACCTTATTCTCGAAATCGAGGGCGAATCCACCCAGGACATGACCCTGGTCGACGCCGTGCAAAAGATCCGGGGTCCCAAGGGCAAGCCCGTCAATTTGACCCTCCTGCACAAGGATCAGCAAAAGCCGTTCAAGGTCAAGGTGGTGCGCGACACCATCCCCATCATCAGCGTCAAAAGCAACGAGATCGATCCGGGCATCCTTTATATCCGGCTGACCCGCTTCAACGAAAATACCACGCCCGAACTCCGGCAGGCCCTGACCGACTACCAGAAGGGCGGCAAGACGCTCAAAGGCGTGATCCTTGACTTGCGCAACAATCCCGGCGGACTCCTGGAACAGGCGGTTAATGTTTCCGACGTGTTCCTGCCTTCGGGCAAGATCGTGTCCATCAAGGGTAAGAACGCCGATCAGCAAAAGGACTTCGAGGCCAAGGGCGACGGCCTGGACCTGAAGTCGCCCCTGGTCGTGCTCATCAATGCCGGTTCCGCCTCGGCTTCGGAAATCGTGGCCGGCGCCCTCAAGGACCACAAACGCGCCATCCTGGTCGGGGAAAAGACCTTCGGCAAGGGCTCGGTGCAAACCGTCATCCCGCTGTCCGACGGCTCGGGCATCAAACTGACCACGGCCCTGTACTACACGCCCAACGGCCGCTCCATCCAGGCCGAGGGCATCGAACCCGACTTCATGGTGCCCTTGCAGGATTCCGACTCCGATCGTGACAAGCTGTCGGCCAACCACCAGTTCCGCGAACGCGATCTGTCCCGCCATTTGGAAAACAAGCGGAAAAGGAAGAGCGAACCCTCCGACGATCCCAAGCAGAAACTGCTCGATCAGCTCGAACGGGACAATCAGCTCAAATTAGCCTTGGAGTTGGTAAAGTATTTCCCGATCAAGCTCGTCTCCTCCTAAAACGCGCAAACGGAAAACCTCCTCCATGACTCCCGCTTCCAAAAAGGGGGGGGCTCCGGCGCCGGCCAAGCCGCGCAAGCCGCGAAAGTCGC
>JAWRKJ010000033.1:0-9149 GCA_040307025.1 Desulfovibrionaceae bacterium
GCGACTTGGTCGGTTCGGTCTTGCCGTCCACCCGGAGAAGACTCGGCTGATACGATTCCTACCGCCGGGTGGCGGCTCGGGAGGGAGTGGGCACCCGCGACTCAGTTTCGATCTGCTGGGTTTCACCCATTATTGGGGTAAGAAAAGCCGGAACGACCACATGACAAGCGCCTCCAATCCTTCGGGATTCCAAAGGGGGCGAGCCCATTGGCCGCCGGAGGCTGGCCCTATGCCCCTTGGTGCAGGGGGCTCGAGCCGCGGAGCATCCGCTCAAGCCCGGCCACGCCGCGGCGCAGTACCTCCATGTCCGGCCCGAAGCTCAGCCGGATATGGTCCTTGTAGCAGGAGTGGGGGCGTCTCCGGTCAGGGTTCACGTCGAAAAACACCCCCGGCACCACGATGACCTTTTCCGCCAGGGCCCGCTCGAAGAAAACCATGGCGTCGCGAAATTCCTCGGGCAGCCCTTTGAGGCTCGCCCAGATGTAAAAAGCCCCCTCGGGCGCGGCTTCGATAACAAAACCCAGCCGGGTGAGCTCCCGCAGCAGATAGTCGCGCTTGCGGCCGAACTCCGTCCGGATGGCCGCGATCTCCCGCTCGGCGACTTCCGGGGAAAGAAGCTCGATGGCCGCGCGTTGCAGGGGGTGGTTCGCACCGCCGTCCAGAAAGGACCCGGCACTGGCCACGGCCTCAATCACCGCGCTCGGCCCGACGATCCAGCCGACCCGCCAGCCGGGATAGCGCCAATTCTTGGTCACCCCGTCGACCACCAGCACCGGGTCCCGGTCCACATCTTCCACGAACGCGGTGGACGAAACCCGTCGTTCCTCCCGGCCGTAAAGATAATGGGAGTAGAACTCGTCCATGATCAAGGCGCAGTCGTTGGCCCGGGAAAGCTCCACCCACTGCCGCAGTTCCTCTCCCGCCACCAGTCGTCCCGTGGGGTTGGACGGATTGGAGGTGAGCAGCGCCCCCAGGCCGCGACTGACGATTTCCCGCTCCAGGGCGGCCGGAGACATGCGGTAGCCGTTGGCCGGGTCCAGGAGGATGGGAATCGGGGTGAAGGAGCGGAAAACGGACAGCAGCTCCTCGTAAGCCGTATAGTCCGGGATGAAGTGGCCGAGGTTGATGTTGCCGAGGGCGGCGGCGATGCGGGTCAGGGCCGCCCTCCCCCCCGGCGCGATGCACACGTTGCGCCAGGTGTACTGGGAGCGTTTGCCCTGGCGGTGGAAGTGGTTGTAAAAATCCGCCACCTTGGCGCGCAGGTCCTGTCGGCCGGCGACCGGCGCGTATTCCTGGTCCCAGCAATCGCACGCGACGTGTTCGATACGCCGGGGGGCATCGGCAAGCCCCGAGGTGGACGGCGCGCCCTGTCCGAGATTGGCCCAGTCCGGGTGGTCCGGGGTGAAGCCGAGCGCCCGGGCGCGGTGCATGACATGGATGACGCCCGTGCGCGGCACGCTCCGGAAACCGGGAATCCGGCCGGCGTTGGTCACAACGGATCGGGTGGGCAACTGGTCCAGGGACGAAGGAAACTGAAGGTCGGCAGGCTGGGGCAAATACATGGAAGCATCTCCGTGCTGCGTGTTCTGCGAACGGACGACATCCCGGCCGGCAGTGCGAAAGGCGCACACAAACAGGCGGGTCGGCGGGTGGTCGCGACTATATGGCCAAGGCCAACGAGTTGTTCCGGATCACGAGGATCAGCCGAGCTGAGCGCGTTAACGCGCGGCCCGGCTATCCAGCAGCGGCTGCGGAGGCTGCGGGGGCTACGAGGGCGTGCCCAGAAAGGCGGGAAAGGCAGGATGGATGAAACGGCAGGGGTGAACTCCCCAAGCCGTCGAGCCAGACGCGTTCGGGACGCTGTCCGGAATCGCGCGGACTGGAGGGGCATGAAGGGGATGTGAACTTCATGTGGGGATAGTAGAGAGAGAGGGAGGGAAAGGTCAAGTGCCACGCCTCAATTTGTCGCGTGCAAACGATATGACCGACTGAGGTAGCACATGATTTGACCGATTGGGCAGGGTCTGCCCAAGGAGAACCGGCATGAAGCGAAAACGTGCGCTCAACGAGGTCATTCGGATGCGATTTCTTGATATATATCTGAGATGTCAGAGGGATAGTGTCGGTTGCGACGAAGCGGCCTACCTGCTTGGTGCATCTGTACGCAGTTCTTGTCGTTTGCGAAAACGATTTGATACCGAGGGAGAGGATGGACGCGTGGATCGGCGGCTTGGCAAACTCTCCGCACGCCGTGCTCCGGTCGATGAAGCCATGGAGGTGAAGTCACTGTTCAAAAGTCATACTGATCATCACTGTGTCAGTCGGGGTGAGCGAGGCCAACGCCCGGCCAAGTCGGTCAGGCGTCGTAGGATCGACAACAGCCTCGCCGGCCGCGACTGCCTTAAACGCCGAACCCTCGTAATCAGGGAACAGGTTCGACTTCATCCTCAAGGTGGCAGGGGTGGAGCAGTATAGGCAGCCTTGCCCACACAGAATGCCAACATTGAGCGCGTGGGTTGCCAGCGCTTTCTTCTCGAATTCCGGCGACCGCGTGATCGCGCACTTTCTTTCGATTATTTTGACCATGGGTATCCCCCTGGAGTATTTTTTGTTGTTGAGGCGGCGGCAGTGTGCCCCCGGCCTAAGCCAGGTCGCCCGGGAAGCCGATCTTACGGATGTTGTCCTGGATCAACCGTTCCAGGCCCACGCGGGAGCGATCATCGACGAACCAGCGGTGGAACTCGTAGGTGATGGCCACGTTCCGCATGATCGAGGCACGCAGGTTGTCCTTGAACAGCACCGGGTTGGCTTTCCCAAGGGCATCGAGCACGCTGGCAAAATGCCCGTTGATCGCGGTCAGGCTGCACTTCTGGAAGAAAACCTCGGCGAGACCGTGCGCGGCAACCACGTACTCAAAGAAACGATTCACCCCCCGATGGCTGTGGATATTGAGCGGCCCAAACGAGTCCGCATTTTTCAGGCGGCGGCCGTCGCGGCGACGCGCGATCTCTTCCTTGACGAACCCGATGAGGTCAGGGTCGCCATAAACCTGCTCCAGGGTAGCCACCGGCGCGTCGACGAGGTTGTCGTGGACAGACCGCCCGGTTCCGGTGAACTCGAACAGCGGAATAGCCTTTCCGACCCTCGTCGACTGGAGGGGGTTGATGGAGTCATAGGTGGTCACGGCCTGGGCTTCACCTTCCAGATAGCAGGCAAAGAGCCTGTCCAGGATAGCCATCTCGAACCGGTCGTAGGGCAGGTACATGCCAAGGAAGTGCAGCGTGAAGTCCTGGTCGAACCGGCCGGCGTCCAGGTAGTCCAGGAGGCACCGGTAGGCCATACCAATAAACGGGCTGAATCTGATCCCGGTGATCCCCCGCAGGGCGACCATGCCGCCGATGGCGCGGTGCCGGATGATGCTGTTGAGCTCGTGCTTCTCGTACAGGGCCTTCCAGATTTCGTACTGGGCCGGCATCTTGAAGTGCCACACGAAGCTGAAGCGCTCCAGGGCCGCCGGATCGTTGAGCAGGATGTCACGGGCCGTGGACAGGGCGTAGTCGTTAAACTCCATAATCTTCCGCCGGGTGTTCATCTCCGGGAACACCTTGCTCCAGGGGATGTCGAGTGAGAAAACCTTGTCAAAGGCCCCAGGCGTCAAACGGAGCATGGTATTGTAGCACTGGACGAACCTCGGGACCGCAGTCGGGTGGACCGCGCCCTGGATGATCGAGTACCCGCCTGAATCAATGTAGATTTTTCCATTGACGGGCCGCACATAGCGCGCCGTGTAGTCCTTGATCGATTCGAGCGCGGCATTAAGGGTATGGGTGTTGAAGTTATCCTGGCGCATGCCCTCGAAAATCGAGTACAAGGCCACCTTATTTTGGGCTATGATGGCGTGGTCATAGTCTGTGCGACCTGCCTTCGGCTTACTGGCTACGTGTACGTATTTCATGATTTATCACTCGTGAGGGGCCGTGGCACTCGCCACAGCCCCTGCCTATGTGGCTTGGTTAGCCGGTCACCACAGCGCCCAGGCACTCGATGACGACGAGGTCGACGCCGATGTCGAACGAGTTGGTGACCTGGAGGAAGTAGCGGCCATTGGCGGTCCCAAGCTGGATGGATTGCTTGGTGCCAAAGTAGCGAAATGCGATCTGGGACTTGAGCACTGTGTCCGGGTTGCGGTTGGCGAGGCGCTCGGCCATTCCAACCGTGAAGGTATAGCGTCCACGACCATCGATCCCGATCTGCTCGAGCTGGTCGTCGTAGACGCCAAGCTGGACCGCGCCACTTTTATTGCCGATGAACTTCTTGAGATCCTTGGGATCGTAGCCGGTCAGCGCGGTTCCGATCCACGAGATGACGGGTAAGGCGGAGTAGGCCTCCCCGGGAAATGGACCCGTTTTGAGGGCCATCTGGGTATGGTCGCCGGAAATCCGGCAAAATCCGTTGGTTTCAAGGCTCATACGGACGTCGCCCGCACCGCGAATCAGCTCCATATTCTTGATGGTCGCTTTCTCGGGGACAATGGCCAGAGACACGGGCTGTTTGAGCAACGGGGAATAATCGGCCTGAAGGACCGCCCGTCCGCCTGCCGGTCCGCGCGTGATCACGGTGGACAGGACCGAATTTCTCATGACGAGCAACGAAGGGTCGAATTTCATGGCCGTGGCGAAGCAGTGGCCCAAGGCATGGAATTGGGCCTGGGTCAGGTGATATTCTTGCGCCAGCGCTGGGCTGGCCTGATTCAGAGTTGTAGTCATAGCGATATTCCTTATGAGAATGGGGGGGCCGAAGCCCCCGCCTGTGATGGTTATTGGGTCAGGCCCGTGGTCGAGGGCTCAGGGGCCGTGGTCGCAGGCGCGGCGGGAACCCCGAAGACGCTGGTTTCGGCGGCGGGGGACGCAGCCTTGAGCGTGACGCCCTTCCAGCGCCAGACGCCCGACTTGACCTTCTTGAAGCCTTTCTGGCCCATGAGCGTAGTAAAGAGCTGCTTTTTTACGGGCTCGGTGAGCGAATCTTTGCCCCACTGTTGGTAAGCCTCGAAGAGGGGACCAAGCGGCGTGGTAGCGTTTTCGTCGCGGATGCACATCTCATCCAGAAAGGACTGGACCGTGTCCATCTCCACCCGGTAAGCCTTGGACGCTTCGACGACGCAGTCGGGCAGAATCAAGTTCCCGCGCCCGTACCAGCGCTGGAAGCCCTGTACGGCCCAGGTCAGGATGCCGTCGATCTCGGCCTTGAGCTTTTCGAGCAGTTCCTTATCCATCGTCGCCTGGAAGTCTCCCTCGAACGGGATGACGACCAAGCGGCGGTAAATGCCGTTGTCTGCCCCCGTCACGCGCGGCAGCGTGTTAACGGAGAAGAAGAACTTGGCGATGAGGTGAAAGTCGAAGAACTCCTTACCGATGAAGCGGGCCGTCATGACATCATTGCCGGTGGCACGCTTGACCATGGACTCGTCCAGGGCCTTACCCGTGTTGATCTCGGCGCACGGCGCGAAACGGACTCCAGGCAAACGAGCCAAGTCGTTGCGGATTGCCCGGGACTCCGATTTGATAAAGGCGTGGGACGGCATGCCCTTCGCGTAGTCCCCCATGAGGTGGTAGAAGGTCTCCACCAACGTGCTTTTGCCATTCGCTCCCGTGCCAAGCAGGAGGAAAAACACCTGCTCCTTCGTCAGGCCGGACAACGTATAGCCGAGCACTTCCTGGAAGAATTTTACGAGGGCCAAATTGCCCGTGCAAACTTCGTTGATGAACTTCATGAAAGCCGGAGCGGCGGCATCTGGGTGGAAGGCAGCCCGAGCGTAACGGGTAATGAGGTACTCCGGCTTGTTTTCCTCAAGACTTCCCGTCACCAGGTCCAAGACGCCGTTTGAAGCACCTATTTTGGTGTCATCCACATCAAGGGATGACTGGGAGATACTTACTCCTTCCATGCCCTTGACCAACTCGAGCATGGCTGTGATACGACCTCGCTGTGAGGAAGCCTTTGCCCACTTGAGGACTTCGTCCGGAGAAATTGACTCATTATTGACCGTATAGAGGGCATTTTTCGAGTCAGCTTCTTTGTAGCGAGCGTCAACAAGATCCATGACAAGGAAGTTGAGAAGTACACTTCCTCCCTTTTCTTCAGTGGCCCATTGCCTGGAGTCATCTTTCCAGACAATGAACTTGCCAAATTCACGCACATACTTGACTCGACCGGCGAATCTATCGGCAAACATCTGACAGTTGCCCATGTCTGTGAGCGGACAAACGAACTGCCGAGGCATTTCAGTGGCTGGACCCTGCATCCCAAATGGCCAAAAGTCCGATTGGGCCACCCTGCACGCTTCGGTGGCCGTCATGTTTTCGGACTGCTCACGGGGCCGCGTGCGATCTTTCTTCTTGTTGTGGTCCCGCCGGCTAGCCGAAGCTGCCTTCTTTTCCGGCTTGGTGACCTGGGCTTGGCGAGAGCCCTCGTCATCCGTTGCCTGCAGGTACTCGGCCTCGGCGATCCGCTCGAGTTCCTTGTCCTGCTCTTGCGCCACATCCGGCGCGGTGCTAATTGCCATATTCGCTTCCTCTGTACCCGAACTCACGGTCTCCTCGCTGGAACCGGGTTCGGGAATAGGTTTAGTGGGAACCAGGGCTCCCACCTGGGTGGCATCCGTTGGAGCGGACGCCTCCGGGAAGGTGGATTCCGTTCTGGAGGCATCCAGAACCGAAGCTGGGATTTCTGTGTTATTGCGCATGTATTTGCCTCGATTCATGCCTGTTTTTGTGTGAGATGGCGGGGCCGGCAGTCACCGGCCCCACCACCATGATGATGCATTGCTTGTTGATCCTGGGATTGATCCGCAGTGAGACGAGATCGAGTCCCAGAGACCCTCGGCAATGCAAGGCCACACCTAGTCAATCACCCGAACGCCATGTGCCGGGCGAATTTATTGGTCATATCCAGTCACCCGCTTCACCATGGACTCATCCAGGTACTGGCCGGTATTAACCTCTACGCATTGTGCGAAGCGCATGCCGGACAGCCGTGCCAGGTCGTTCCTGATGGCCCGGGATTGGCCCACCCTGCACGCTTCGTTGGCGGCCATGTTTTCGACCCGCTCACGGGGCAGCGTGCGATCTTTCTTCTTGTTGCGGTCCCGCCGGCTAGCCGACGCCGCCTTCTTTTCCGAGTTGGTGACCAAGGGGTGGCGCGAGACTTCGTCATCCGTTGCCGGCAGGTACTCGGCCTCAGTGATCGGCTCGAGTTCCTTGCCCTGCTCTTGCGCCACATCCGGCGTGAGGGTAGCTTCCATGTTCAGGTCCTCCGTGCCCGTGCTCACAGCCTTCTCGCTGGAGTCGGGTTCAATAAGGTCGTTGGTGGGGACGACGGCATCCATCTGGTTGGCTTCCGTTGCAACGGACACCTCCGGGAAGGTGGATTCCGTTCTGGATGCGTCCAGAACCACAGCCGGTTTTTCAACTTTTGGGACCATGGGGTCCTCCTTGGGTGATATGGGCGCATTAGAACACGGCCCGTGCAGATGGGATCCTTGCCAGGAGGGGGGCCTGACAACCCCGCTGAAGCCGGGCTAGGCTGAGATGTGGTAGTACACGCGGCTTGAACTGGATTTTGCTGGTAATAGTATCAAATTATTGCATTTTATTAAAAATTAGCCGCAGACGGCGAGGCGCTTTATGGGTAACAAAAAAGATTTCATCACCAATGAAACAGCCCGAAGATATTCAGATTTTAAAAAGAATTCTATATACTACGAAGATATTATTGATGTTATTAGCCGTAGTAAGGAACCGGTAGATCTCCATGGAGCTGTTGCATTGCTAGAAAAATGCATGACAGCTTATTTTGATCTTCTGGAAAAGAAACTAAATGAAGAAGACTTTACAATTATTCATGATGCCGCTCTCCGTTTAATTTCAGCCAATGACGAGACGTATACTCATAGAACCTATGTAGAGATGTTTAAACCTATTCAGGTCGCGCTTAACGATGGCAAAGAAAATGGTTATTTAAACTTTAGAGATGCGGAGGCGACTCGGCTGTTGAATGTATTAAGTGACGACTATCGATTGATACTATGCAAGCTTTTTCTTCTTGAGCCATATGTAAAAAAAGAAAGATATCATGAGTTTGCAGACTTACTAGCTCGCTACACAGCCCTTATTTTTCTTGACGCCTCACAGTGCGCTGCATTTTATAATTCAAATGAATACAAAGAGTTGACCCACAAGCTACTTTCTGTTGAACGGGGTGAGACTTCCCAGTCAGACGATGTAAAAGAAAAACGGGAGGCCTTGATTGAAGAAATAACTATGGAGGCGATTAGTCTAATAGATGCTGACGATTCAATTTCTATTGAAGAAAGAGCAAAGAAAATTCCAAGCATCGTTGATGATTTAGTTGAAAAGATCAACATGCGGACGGAGGACGAAATCAATATCGCTCTGGAAGAAGAATTTCCGCTATGGAGGGACGACAAGATTATCACGAGAGAAAGAAATCGTAAAAGAGAAAATCAGATCGCTGATTTAAAAATTGCATCAAGAAGAGCAAGAAAAGTTGTGCGAGACGAGTGGGGGAAAAGACATGCGTCCAGCGTGGAAAATTAAACGAAAGTAAACAACTACCTCTTTTTCTGCCACAAACCTTACATCATCCTGCCGCCTATCTTCTGGCGAGGATGAATCAGGAATGCCTACCTATCGGGGCAAAGGGCAGGAGGCTACAGAAAGCTCCAGGGGAAACCAGCAGGGCCGGGGTTATCCCCAGGGCCGTGGTGCTCACGCCGGCAGTTTCTAGGCCACTACCCGCACCAGGGCTTGATCAACGCGACATTGATGCGCGGCCCCATGGGTGTGACACCCCGGCTTCGGACTCGATCGCCATTATTTCAACCATGCACATCGAATGTCCAAATGGCCAAACTGGGGCGGGGACTTCCCAGGCAAATCGTCCAAGGGACATCATCTTCGCTGTAAAAAAAGAAAGGCCCCGACTGTAGTAGCCAGGGCCAGTAAGGTTATAGTCGAGATTTTTTGAAGGTTATTGTGGATGCCTCAGCATCAAGCGTAGGGCTGGTGTTTACCACACATGCAGTTTGCCAGCTTTTCTTTTTCTATACTGGCCTATTTTTGCCCTACATC
>JAWRKJ010000034.1:0-6909 GCA_040307025.1 Desulfovibrionaceae bacterium
GATCACCCCGGTGGCGATGACGCACACCGCGGCCAGATCCGGCGAGCCGCCCACCTCGGAGGCAAAGGCCATGGCAAAGGGGGTGGTGAAGGAGCGCGGCAAAAGCGACAGGCGCATGACCTGGGGAAGGTCGAGCCAGCCCGACAGCAGCCAGACCCCGCCCATGGCCAATCCGCAGCCGCAGACGAGCCCGAGCAGCAGCGTGGACCAGGAGCGGCGGATCAGGGCGCGCTGCTCGTAAATGGGCAGGGCAAAGGCCACCGTGGCCGGCCCCAGGAGCATGAGCAGAAAACGCCCGCCCCGCATGTATTCGCCGTAGCCGGTGTGCAGAACCAGGGCCAAGGCCAGGCACAGCAGGCAGGTGAGCAGCAGCGGCGAGGTCCACCAGGCCTTGACCAGCCGGTTGAGCCCCTTGGCCAGGGCATAGCAACCAAGCGTCGCCGCGATCCAGAACAAGGCGGAAAGATCAGTTGGCATGGCGCGCCCGCATCCGGCAATGCCATTCCACCACCAGGGCCGTGCCGGCCATGACCGAACACACCCCGACCAGGATCACGGCCAGGACCTTGAGACCGGTGACGCCCAGCAACTCCCGGTGGTTGAGCATGGTCATGGTGGCCGGGACGAAAAAAAGCAGCAGGTGGTCGAGCAACCGGCTCGCGCCCCGGGCCAGCCAACGGGCCGGCATCACCCCCGTGGCGAGCAGTCCCACCAGAACCGCGAGGCCGAGCACCCCGCCCGGCACCGGCAGATGCAGCACGCGCACCGCCGCCTCGCACAACCACCACAGCCCGATGAGACAACCGACCTGGAAGACCGTCTGTCCGGCCGCACCCCACCGGGCGGCCAGGGAGGATGTTTTCCTTTTCATGGCGTTTCTCCTTGCAAGGCCAGAGATAGGCATGGCCACAGTATTTGTGAAATGAATTGTCAGAATGCCATCTATGCCCTATTGGAATGTGCATGGAACTGCGCCATTTGAAGGCCCTGGTGGAAGTGGCCAGGCAAGGCGGGTTTTCCCAGGCGGCCCGGACGCTTTATTTGTCCCAGCCCTCGGTGAGCAAGGCCGTGCGGCAGTTGGAAGAGGAACTCGACACCGAACTGTTCGTGCGGATGGGAGATGGGGTGCGTCTCACCGAGGCCGGCGAGCTGGTCATGGCCCGGGCCGTGGCCATGCTGACCGAAGCCGAGCACATGCGGGCGGAACTGGCCGAAATGCGCGGGCTTTTTACGGGCAAGCTGCGCCTCGGGCTGCCCATTTTCGGCAGCGCCCGTCTGTTCGCGCCGCTTTTCGCCACCTTTCGCGGCCGGTATCCCGGCGTCGAGATCGAGCTCCTCGAACGGGGCAGCGTCCGGCTGGAAGAGGCGGTGCTCGCCGGCGAGGTGGAACTCGGCGTGTCGTTGCTGCCGGTGGGGGACGCTTTCGACGTGCAGCCCGTGCGCAACGATCCCCTGATGGCGCTTTTATGGGCCGACCATCCCCTGCGCGACCGCGAGCGGCTGCGGCTCGCCGACCTCGAACCCTCGCCCTTTATTCTCTTTGACCACGGCTTTGCCCTCAATCCGCGCATCGAGGCCGCCTGCCGGGCCCGGGGCTTCGCCCCCCAGGTCTCGGCCCGCAGCAGCCAGATGGATTTCATCCTGGCCCTGGTCGCTTCGGGGATGGGCGTGGCCCTGGTGCCACGGATCATGACCGAAGGCCGGCGCCTGGACCCGGTGCGGGCGGTGCTGGTCGATGCAACCGATCTGCGCTGGCGCGCGGCCCTGGTCTGGCGCAAGGGCGCCAAACTGTCGCCGCCGGCCAGGGCCTGGCTGGCCCTGACCCGCGAGTCGTTTCCGCAGGAAGGGGGGGAGTAGGAAGGGAGTCGGGAGGGGAAAAGCTCTGGCGGTGAGGGCGCGGGAGGGGGAAAAGCCTCCGGCGGCCAAAGGGCGATGCCCCTCGGAATCCCCTTTGGGGCGGGGGCACGGAATTGTGGGGGCGGAAGAAGGGCCGCGCCCGGAAGGTTCGGACGCGGCCCGGATGAGACGGGAATTAGCCTTTGAGGGACTCGAAGACCTTGCCCACGAGCTTTTCGGACGGGGTCAGGGTCTTTGCGCCCGGGGTCCATTTGGCCGGGCAGGCCTCGGCCGGGTGCTCGCGCAGATAGACGTTGGCCTGGCATTTGCGCACGAGTTCATCGGCGTTGCGGCCCACGTTGTAGTAGTTGATTTCCTTGGACACCAGCACCCCGTCGGGGTTGATGAGGAAGGTGCCGCGCAGGGCCAGGCCGGATTCTTCGTCATAGACGCCGAAGTAGCGGGAGATCTGGCCGTTGGTGTCGGCCGCCATCTTGAAGCGGACGTTTTCCAGCAGTTTTTCGCTGTTGCGCCAAGCCAGATGGACATACTCGGTGTCCGTGGACACGGACACGATCTCGAAGCCCATCGCGGCCAGCTCATCCTGCTTGGCGGCCAGATCGGCCAGCTCCGTGGGGCACACGAAGGTGAAATCCGCCGGGTAGAAGAACAGGATGGTCCATTTGCCGGCTTCTTTGTTGGCCGCCATGGACATCTCGCCGAAAAACCCCTCGGTCGGGTCATAAACCTTGAGGGCGAAGTCGATCACTTCCTGGCCAACGGCCGCCTCGGGGACTTCGACGCAACACTCTTCCTCGTATTCGTGCTCATGTTCGTGCATGTACGACCTCGTTTGGTTTCGTGAGTAGGGCCCGGATTGGGCATGCTGGCACCTTATGGCCCGCCCCGGCCGAAAAGGCAAGGGCGGACGCATGACAGGGCGGCGGACATCCGGTGACGGCCGGACAACCGGCCCCAACAGGTATTATTCCTTGAAGATGGTGATCTGGCGTCCGGCCTGGAGGCTGTTTGGGGTCTTCATGTTGTTCCAGGCCATGACCGAAGCGGGTTCCACGTTGAATTTCCGGGCAATGGCCCACACGGTCTCGCCGGGGCCGACCTTGTAGTTGACCGCCTTGCCGGTTGGTTTGGCCGGAGCGGACTTGGCCGTGGGCTGGCTTTGGGCCGGAGCGGCGGCGGCCACGATCTTGGGTTGGGGGGCCGGCGGAGTCTGGGCCTTGGCCTGCGCCGCCGTGGCGTTGGGCGCGGATTTGGACGCCTGTTCGCGCGGGGCGGGCAGGGCGGCCGGTGGCACGGCGGGCTGGGTCTTGCCGCCGGGAATGACGAGCTTGTCCCCGACCCGGATATCGCCCGAGCGCAGGTGATTGGCGGCCATGACCTGGCTCATGTCCACGCCGTGGCTTTGGCTGATGGCGGTCAGGGTGTCGCCGGGGCGCACCACATAGGTCCCACCGGCCGGGACGGGGGTGGGAGCGGCCGCGGCGGTCTGGACGGGCGCGGGGGCTGGCGTCCTGGCGGCCGGCTTGCGGCCCGGGATGACCAGGGTGCGGCCGGCCTTGATATCCTTGGTCGAGCGCAGGCGGTTGGCGGCCATGAGCTCATTGGTGCTCAACCCGTACGTGGCGGCGATGGAGCCGACGCTTTCGCCCTTGCGCACGGTATGGCGGGTCTCGGCGGCGTCGGGCTGGGGCTGGGGAAGGGCCCCGCGCAAGGCGACGGAAGGGGCCGGGGCGGCCTGCTGACCGGAGCCGGGGATCACGACCCAGCTGCCGGTGGGCAGGCGGCTGGCCGCGCGCAGGTGGTTGGCGGCCATGAGATCGCGCATGGGGACATTGTATTTGCGGGCGATGGTGGCCACGGTCTCGCCCTTGTTCACCCGATGGCGCAAGGGCTTGTTGGCCGCGGCCTGGCGCACCGGGGCGCAGGCGTCAGGCCCTTCGGCCAGGGCCGTGGCTTCGGAGCCGGAGGCATTGGCCGGCACGCGCACGTTCACCCCTCCGGACAGGGTCTCGGGCAGGGAGGCGTTGAGCTGGCGCAGTTCGGCCACGGGCACGCCGGTGCGGCGGGCAATGGCCCACCAGGTGTCGCCGTCCTGGGCGGCGTAGTTCTGGTAGCCGGCGGCCGGATAGGCGTTGGGATTTTTGAGGTAGGCCAGGGCGAGCTGCTCCTTGGCCACGGGCACGTAGGCATTGACGGACTGGTCGGGCGGGCTGACCTGGCGGCGGAAAGCGGCGTTTTGTTCCCGGAACTGTTCCCAACTCAGACCGCAGGCCTGGGCCAGGGCGCGCAGGTCCGTGCCGCCGGGCACGCTCACTTCCTTGAGATTGGGGCCGGCCTGCCAGTTGATCTTTTTAAAGCCCAGTGTTTCCAGGTTCTGGAAGATTTTCAGGACAGCCAGGAATTTGGGCACGTAATGGCGGGTTTCGGCCTTGAGCAGCTTGGGATCGCGGGCCAGGTCGAAAAAGTCGGTCTGGCCGCTGCAGGCCATGGCCCGGGAGACCTTGCCTTCGCCGGCATTGTAGGCGGCCAGGGCCAGGTTCCAGTCGCCGAACATCTGGTAGAGCTTGGTCAGGTATTTGGCCGCCGCCACCGTGGCCTTGTAGGGGTCGCGGCGTTCGTCGAGCCACCAGTCCACGGTCAGGCCGAACCGCCGGGCCGTGTAGGGCATGAACTGCCACATGCCGCCGGCGCCCACCGGCGAATAAGCCATGTTGCTGTAACCGGATTCGATAAACGGCAACACAATGAGATCCGAGGGCAGGTTGTAACTGGCCAGGACGGCCCGGACATAGGGGAGATGGGGTTCGGCCCGGGACAGCCAGCGATCCATGGTGCCGTGCTTGTCCAGGGTGAAATACTGGAGGAACATCTGGACTTCTTCGGTCTCTTTGACATCCAGGTTGAACTGGATGGACCCCTGGGAGGCCAGGGCGCGCTTCTCCTGTTCGGTGAGCGGGCGTCCCCTCTTCAGGTCCTTGAGAATTTGCGTGGTGTCCCATACCTCGGGTTCCAGGTTGGCCTGCATGTCCTGGGTTTGCTTGTGCGCGCAGCCGGAAAGCAGCAGCAGACCGGCAAAAAAGGCCACGAGGAAACGGTGTGCCATGCATGACTCCAGAAGGGGAAAAGAAAGAAGGCAGCGGACACCATTCGCCGGAGAGGGACTCCCCTGCGTTGGCGTCACGAAATTTTTTTCATAACTACCGGCCCCTTATAACAAAGTTGATGAAAATGCAAGGAAAAAAATGACTTGAGCTCGGGCCCCCCTTGGGGCACCGTGCGCCATGCCCTCGCACCACCCCCCCCATACCGCGTCCCCGCGGCGGGACGCCGCCCCCGAAGACCTGCTCCCCGGACGCAAGCCCGTGCGCGAGCTGCTGCTCGCCAGTCCGGCCAGCATTGACGACATCCTGTTGCGCCAGGGCCTGGCCGGCCCGGACGTGGACGCGATTGTCACGGCCTGCGCGGCCGCCGGCGTGCGCTACCGGTTCGTGCCCGCGGCCGACCTGGACCGGCTTTTCCCCGGCAACCACCAGGGCGTCCTGGCCCGGCTGACCGAAAGCAAGCTGGTGGAGCTCGAAAACGTGCTCGAGGCGACCCGGACCGCGCCCCTGCCCGTGGCCCTGGCCCTGGACCGGGTCCAGGACCCGGGCAATGTCGGCACGCTGTGCCGCACGCTCTATGCCCTGGGCGGCGGCGGACTCCTCGTGCCCCGTCACGAGGGCGCCCGGCTCGGGCCCGGGGCGGCCAAGGCCGCAGCCGGCACCCTGGCCCGGCTGCCCGTGGCCAAGGTGGCCAATCTGGCCCGGGCCCTGGATACGGCGGCCGAAGCCGGTTTCACCATCATCGGCGCGGCCGGCGACGATTCCCGGGCCGAAAACGGCCTTGTCGCCACACCCGACTTTCCCGTGATCCTCGTGCTCGGCAACGAGGAAGAGGGCATCCGGCCCGGCGTGCGCAAGCGTTGCGACGTGTTTTACCGCATCCCCCAGGCCCGGCCCCTCGATTCCCTCAACGTGGCCCAGGCCGGGGCGATCCTGCTCGGGCGGCTGGTCGCGTTGCGTCATTCCTGACCGGGAAGCAGGGACCAGTCGAGGTCGGGCGCGATTGCGATCCGCCTGGGCTTGGCCACGGCCCAGGGCGCGGGCCAGGGCGGCGGCACGCAAAAGGCCGCCCCGGGCAGCACGATGCGCCAGGCGTGCAAAAACAGCGGCGGCCGGCCGCCGCCGTACTTGGCGTCCCCAATGACCGGATGGCCGCGTGAACCGAGCTGGGTGCGGATCTGGTGGGTGCGTCCGGTTTCCAGCCGCACTTCGAGCAGCGAGGCCTCGCCGGTGGTGAAAAGCAGCCGCACCTTGGCCACGGCCTCCTTGCCCGCCTCCCCCGCCGCCATCCGCTCCCGGCCGGGCTCGCCTTCCTTGGCCAGCCGGTCCCGCAGCGTCACCCATTCGTTGACCTCGCCGAGCATCCAGCGTCCTTGGACCCAGGTCAGGTAGTCCTTGTCCATTTCCCCCGCGTCCATGGCGGCGTGGATGCCGCGTAAGGCCCGGTAGCTCTTGGCCACGAGCAGGATGCCGGTGGTGTCCCGGTCCAGGCGGTGGGCCGGAGTCGGTTTGAAGGGCGCCCCGGGGTCCCGGGCGTGCAAAATCGTGGTCAGGGCCGTGGCATGGCCCGAGCCCGGGTGCACGGGCAGTCCGGCCGGTTTCACGAGCACGAGCAGGTCCGCGTCCTCGTGCAGGATGTCGAGGGCGGGCACGGTCTCGGGAGGACTGGCCCCTGGCGGACGGGGGGTGCCGGGTCCCGGGCCGCCGGGTTCGTAGGGTGGCACGCGCACGAGCTGGCCCATGGCCAGTCTGTTGAACGGCTTGGCGCGCTTGCCGTCCACCCGGACCTGGCCGGTGCGGATGAAACGCTGCAAAGCGGCCGGGGGCACATCGCGCCCGAGCCTGCGGGCCAGATACTGGAGGAGTTTCTGGCCGGCCTCCTCGGCCGTGACCGTGAACGTCTGAACGGGTATTTTCATGGCCGAAAAGGGGAGAGGGGTTATGCCGCGCG
>JAWRKJ010000035.1:0-12848 GCA_040307025.1 Desulfovibrionaceae bacterium
CCCCCCCCCCCCCCCCCCCCCCCCCCCCCCCCCCCCCCCCCCGGCTTGCCGCTCCCGGCCAAATTGTCGCAAGGGCCGCGCGTCCCGGACAAATTTTTTAGCACGAGCCCCCTTTTGTGACAAAATTGTTCGCATTCGGTCAACCCGAGACGTCGCCTTCCTGAGACGTGTTTTTTCCGTTCCGAGCCGTCCTGTTGCATTGAATTCCTCCGCGATTTACCCGCAACAGTATTGATGGATCATATTTGACAATCCAATCTTCGGTGATTACCCCTTTCACCATCTTGCGTAGGAGGCTCCCCATGGTTTCCCTGACAGATACGGCTCGCGCCGAACTTGACAATTATTTTGCCGACAAGCAGAAAGCTCCCATCCGCGTGTACCTGAACAAGGGCAGCTGCTGCGGTCCTTCCCTGACCCTGGCCCTGGACGAGGCCCGTGACGACGACGACGTCTTCGACCTCGAAGGCTACACCTTCGTAGTGGAAAAAGAGCTCTGCGCCCTGGCCAGCCCCATCACCGTGGACATGACCGAATACGGCTTCAGTGTATCTTCCAGTTTGAAGCTGGAACGGGGCACGTGCGGCTCCGGTTCGTGCGGTGGCGGGTCCTGTGGCGGCGGGTCCTGTTCCTGACACCAATTTGTTAAAATTCTTTTACACGGCCGGCCTTTGGGCCGGCCGTATTTTTTTTCCAATCCTGTCACCTGATTGACAGCAACGTCCTGGGATCGTAGTGTCCTCCCATGGCAACATCTCTTGCATCCTCCCTCCGCGTGACTGAAGCCGCCCGGGCGATTCTCGATCTGCAATTCCAACATGGTGAGAAGCCCAGTCTGCGGATTTTCCTGTCCTTTATGTATGAGAGTGGGCCCAGGCTGGACATTGCGCCGGATGTCGCCACGGCCGCGGACACCACCTGCACCTGCGGGGGCTGGACTTTCGTGATCGGCACGTTGCTGCTGGAACAGGCCGCGCCGCTGACGGTCGATATCGGTCCGGACGGATTCATCATCCATTCCAGTCTCGATTTTAGCGAGGCTGGCGGCAACTGTGGCGGATCGTGCGGTTCCCACTAGACACCATGTAGAATTGTCCGTTGTCCATCGCGAGGACCGGTTTCAACTCGTGCTTTGACCCGGCGCAATGCACAGTGTGCGCCAGACTTACGCGGCTGATCTGGCTGGCTCGGATTGAAAGGAGTGCATCATGTCCGGCAAAATTCTCATCGTGGACGATGAGGTCCACATCCGCATGCTGCTGGAACAGACCCTCGAGGAGTTGGAAGAGGACTGCGGTGTCGAGATTTTGTCCGCGCAAAACGGTGAAGAAGGCTTGGCGCTTATCCGCTCCGAAAAGCCGGATCTGGTTTTTCTCGACATCATGATGCCCAAACTCAACGGTTACGAGGTTTGCCAGCGTGTCCGCGAAGACCCCGAGGCCGCCGGCATCGGCATTGTGCTGCTCACGGCCAAGGGCCAGGAAGTGGACCGCCGCCAAGGTCTGGAACTGGGGGCCAGTCGGTACATGACCAAGCCCTTCGATCCCGATGAAGTGCTCAAAGTTGCCAAGGAGCTGCTGCACCTGGACGTCTAAGGTCCAAGGGGTCGCAGAACACCGCCGTATGATCTCGCTGCGACGCCTGCTCAAAAAAAAGACCCTGGAACCACTGCTTTCCCAGGCCAGGACGCTGCTTGGCCCGGGGTGGTCTGCTGTTGTTTGCGACACAGACGAAAATCTGCCCGCTTCTCCGGCCGCCGGCACCTGCCTGCCCCTGCGCCTTGACGGCGTCTGCATCGGCTATCTGCGCCTGATTGCGCCCCTCGAAGGCCCCGTAACCGGCCCCGGTGCGCCGGAACCTGAACGGATCGGACCTTTTCTGGCCGGCTGCCTGGAACAGCTCCTGGCCGGCGAAGCGGCCCGCCGCAGCTTGGCCAATGAAGCGTTACTCAAATACCGCGAAATTTCCCTGCTCCACCGGGCGACCCTCGGTCTCAACGGGTCGCTACGTCCCCGGGACGTGGCCCTGTCCCTGCTGACGGAATGCCAGCGGGACGATTTGCCGGCCGATGTGGGCATGGTGTTTTTGCGTGTCGCGGACGAGGAAACCTACCAGTCCCTGGGTGCCTTCGGTCCGGCCACCGCCTGCGGCCTGGCCGAGGTGGCCCGCTCCACCCTGTTTTGGGATATCGCGCGATCTCAGAAGGGTGAAATTATTAATGATCTTTCCAACGATCAACGCTGGCGCGGCGAAGCCAGTCTCCGTTCGCTGCTGCTATCGCCCCTCTCGGCCGGCGGCAAGTGCGTGGGTATGCTGGCCCTGGCCTGTGTGGCTGCACGGCGTTTCGAAGCCAGCCATCTGCAATACGTCAGCACCATTGCCACCGTGGCCGGTATCGCCATGGGCAATGCCCTGCACTTCGAAGGCATTCAGGCCCTGATCAATTCCCTCATGCAGGCCCTGGCCACGGCCATTGACGCCCGTGATCCCTTTACCGCCGGCCATTCGCAGCGCGTGGCCCGTCTGGGCGTGTCCCTGGCCAGGATCGTGCACCATGACCAACGAATTTTTCCCCAGGTGCTGTTCAGCCCCGGCGACATGGAAGAGCTGCTTTACGCCGGCCTGCTCCATGATGTGGGCAAAATCGGCATCCGCGAGGAGGTCCTGACCAAGGCCACCCGGCTACCCGTCTCCCACCTCGACGTGATTGCCCAGCGACTGGCCCTGCGCGCCCTGGCCACCGGCGAGAATCCCGATGCGGACATGGCGGAGCTGCGCCGCATCAACAAGGCCGACACAGTCAGCCGCGAGGACGCGGCCCTGATCGCACGGCTTGGGGCCTCGGCCATCCAGGTGGGTAATCGCGAGCTGCCCCTGCTCACCAACGAGGAAATCGCCTGCCTGCTCATTCCCAGGGGCAATCTGACCCCGGACGAACGTCGGGAAATCGAACGCCATCCGGCCGAATCCTTCCGAATCCTGCAGCATATCCCCTTCCCGGAAAACATGGCCCGGCTGCTCACCATCATTTCCCAGCATCACGAACGCCTGGACGGTTCAGGCTACCCGGCCGGCCTCAAGGCCGGCACCATCCTGCTGCAAAGCCGCATCATCGCCATTGTGGACATCTACGACGCCATCACCATGGCCCGCCACTACAAGCCGGCCCTCCCCCGGCAAAAGGCCCTGGGCATCCTCTGGCAGGAAGCCCAGGCAGGCCGCATCGACCAGGGACTGGTGGAACTGCTGGACCAGCATATCGAGACTGTGGAAGCCGACTGCGAGGCGCTGCCCGAACGCCTGGACTTTGCCGAATACCTGGCGCGCCCGCTGCCTGTCGTAGCGTAGGCGTCGGGTGAGGGAGAAGGACGCCGGGGGGCGGGTGAAGGAAACGCCTCCGGGGCCAAAGGGCTTTGCCCTTTGACATCCCGAACGTTGGCACATTGCTGGCCCGCTACCGGCCCTGGAAGCCTTCTGGTACGTTTCGGGGCGGTCCCGCGTCCCCGCTCCGCAAAAAAAACGGGCCCGAAGGCCCGTCGTCTGGTCGAGGAATTCCAAAATACCTTGGCGTGCGACACTGCCCGCGCTTGCAAGATTTCCAGCTGTCCAAAAGCGCGGAGAGCCTCGGCAGGACTTGCCCGTTGGCCGCCGAAAACACGCGCTGCGTTGCGCTCCTCCGCGTTTAGGCCAAGCCGGCCTTGTCCACGATGGCCGCGCTCAGTTCGGCTTCGGCCGCCACCTGGCCGTCCACCGTGGCCACCGCGTGCATCTTGCACAGATGCATGCGCCGCTTGATGTCCGAGCACTGCAGGACGAGCTGGTCTCCAGGCACCACCGGCCGCCGGAACCGGGCCTTTTCCACGCCCGTGAACATGAACAGCCGGTCGCCCAGGGGTTCTTGCAGGCTTTTGGCGATGAGCACGCCCCCGGCCTGGGCCAGGGCCTCGAGGATAAGCATGCCCGGCATGACCGGAGCACCGGGAAAATGCCCCTGAAAAAACGGCTCGTTGATGCTCACGTTTTTCACGGCCGTGATGGACTCGTTCGGGGCCCAGGAAAGCACCCGGTCCACCAGGAGAAAGGGATAACGGTGGGGCAGCAGGCGCTCGATATCCGCGATGCCAAAGCCGGTATCCGAGGCAATCGTCATGTCTGCCGTTCCTCCATGTGAAAAGGGCCGGGACGTTGCCCCGTCCCGGCCCCTTGGTTCCAGATCACGACCGCGCCTACTTGCTGCGGTCGAATTCCTGCTGAATGGCCTTGGTCATGTCCAACTTCGCATCGAAGTAGGGGACGCTGCGGGCTTCCATGATAACGGAATAGCCATTCTTGGACGCATAGTCGGTCAGGACCTTTTGCAGCCGGTTGAGCAGGGGCTGGAGCACGCTCTGCTGAGCCTGCTGTTCTTCCTGCTGCAACTGCTTCTGATCCTCGAAGTATTTGCGGGCTTTGTTTTCGAACTCGGCCGCCTTGCTCTTCTTGGCATCCGCGGACAGAGCGACGCTGGCCTTTTGCAGGTCGTTCTGCATCCGCTTGAGTTCCTCACCCTGGGAGGCCAAGGCCTTTTCCCGTGACTCGAACCGGGATTTGAGCTGCGAAAAAGCCGCCTTCCCGGCGCTGGAATTGCCCAGCGCGTCGTCGAGGTTGACGACACCGATCTTCCCCTGGGCCTGCGCCGCAACCGGAATCGCCAGCAAGGCCATCACGATAAAAGCCCTCAATATCCCGCCCATTTCCTCGACTCCTTACTCTGTTCATGTTTCGGGGGCTTGCGCCCTCGGTTAAATTGCCTTCCCGGGCCCCGGCTCTAGAAGGTCTGCCCCATGGAGAAACCGATCTGCGACGGATTCAGGTGTTGGCGCTCCGCATCGAGACCATAGCCGTATTCCACCCGGATGAGGCCCATGGGCGAGTACCAGCGAATTCCCGCGCCGACGCTCTTATAAAGATCATCCGCCTTGACCGTGCTGTAATCCCGCCACACATTACCGGCGTCGAAGAACGCCACGCCGAACAGGCCGATGGACTTGCTCAAGGGGAAGATCGTTTCAAAGTTGGTGAAGAACTGTGCCCGGCCGCCGATCCGTTCGCCCGTGGAGTAATCCTTCGGCGAGATCACGTCCAGTGCATAACCGCGCACGTTTTCGATGCCGCCCAGGTAGAACCGTTCGGAAACCGGAATCGTCCCGTTGGCGTTCTTGAACAGGAAGCTGGCACTACCGCGCCAGTGGAACACGAAGTCCCAGAACATCGGGTAGAAGAAGTTGGAGGTGTAGCCCGGGCGCACATAGGAGGTATCACCACCCATGATGTTACCGGCATATTCCAGGCCCAGGGTGTTCTTGGTACCCTTGGTCGGACGTTTGACGCTGTCCACGGTGTCACGGTCGATCTGGCCGTACACGGAACTCAACCAGTGCCAGCCCGCCGACTCCTGAATGATGCTCGCGGCGTAGTTATCCAGATGATAGATCCGGTAGTGTTCCAGGCGATAATCCCAGGACGCGATCGTGTATTCGCCCAAGGGGTAGCTGAACCGAACCCGGCCACCGGTGGTCTCCTTATAGAAGGAGTCGTAGGCCCGCCAGAGCCGGTACAGGTCCACGCCGGCCGACAGGTAGGTGTCGTACACCCGCGGGTTGGTGAAGGAAATGACGTACCGGCTGGCCGTACCACCGACCATGCCCTGGAACTTGGCGTGATAGCCCTTGCCGAAGAGGTTTTTCTCCTCGATGGACCCGCCGAAGAACACGCTGTCCGAGGTGGAGTAGCCGGCGCCCACGCTGATGGAACCGGTGTTCTTGTCCTTGACCTTGACCTTGATGTCCACTTCGGACGGGTTGTCCGTGGGCACGGTCTCGATGTCGACCTTTTCGAAATAGTCGAGCTTATCCAGGCGCTCGTTGGTCCGGCGCAACTTGGAGCCCGAGAACATGTCGCCGTCGGCCAGTTTCACCTCGCGGCGCACCACGTTGTCACGAGTCTTCTCGTTGCCCTCGACGCTGACCCGGCGCACGTAGACCTTGCGGCCTTTTTTGATGACGTAGGCGACGTCAATGACCTTCGTGTCGGCATGCTTTTGCATGTCCACGTCGGCTTCGGCAAAGGCATAGCCGTCGTCGGCGTAGAGTTCGGCCAAGGCATTGAGGTCGTCACGCACCACTGAGCGGTTGAAATACTCACCCTTGCTCGAAAGCTCATCGAGCTTGATCCGCTCGAGGAGCTTGGGCTCGTCGTAAAGCAGATCGCCGGAGAAGGTGACGGCGCCGACCTTGTAGCGATCGCCCTCTTCCACCCGGAAGATGACCGTGATGCCGTCGTCGCCGTAGACGACTTCGGGCTGGCCCACCTTGGCGTCCACAAAGCCGCGGTTGGCGTAATAGGCTTCCAGGGCGGCGGCGTCGCGTTCGAGCATCTCTTCCTTGAGCACGCCCGAACCGGTGATCCAGGACCAGAAATGGCGGGTGGAGGTGGCCAGCTCGCTCTTCAGGTCGCTGGCGCTGATCTCCTTGGCGCCCTCGATCTTGACTTCCTTGATGTAGAGCTTCTTGGGCTCCTTGATGATGATATTGAGCCGGGCCACCCGGGGATCGGTCTGTTCCAGCTCGTAGGTGACCTCGGTCTTGTAGTAGCCTTTCTTGCTGTAGAGTTCGCGGATCTTGCCCAGGTCGTCGGCCAGGACCTTGAGGTTGAGGACGCCGCCGGCCTTGGTGCTCATGGCTTCCAGGACGTCGTCCTTTTTCACGTCGCCGTTGCCGGTGACGCCGATGGCCTGGATGCGCGGCTTTTCCTTGACCACGAACACGAGCCGTTTGCCGCCCGGCGCCGCTTCAAGGCGCACCTGCACGTCGTCGAAGTAGCCGAGGTCGAAAAGTTTCTTGATGTCGTCGTTGACGGCCTTGGGATCATAGGTCTGGTTGACCTGGCTTTTGATCTTTAAAAGAATGACTTCCTTGTCGAGGATGGAATTGCCTTCGACTTCCACGTCGACAATGCGGTCCGTCCCGCCCACGGCGGATACCTGTGGCACGATCTTGTCGGCCAGTTCCGCAGCAGCCGGATCCAGGGCCATGGAGGACTTGGCCGTGGCGAACACCGGCACGGGCTCGCCGCCGGCGACCTTGGCCACCCGCGCGTCCAGGCTCAAGCCGTCGCCGATCTTGGACAGGCTGCCGTAGACGACGTATTCGGCCCGGGCGGCGGCGCCCAGCTTGCGGGCGGCGGCCGGGTCGCGAACCGCGCCCTTGCCGGCCTCGACCGCGACGTTGACACCCTTGGCCCGCAATTTGTCGGCCAAAAGCTGGGGCAGACTCGCCTGGACGGAAGTCAATGCGTCGGCCGCGTTGATCCCGAAGGGCAAAACGAGCACCTTGCCCGATCCCGCCGACTGGGCCCATGCCTGGGTTGCGACCAGGACCAGACAAGCGACGAGGAAAAGCCCCTTAAGGCCGTTGTGTTTCATGCCGCGCATAGAGTTCTCCACCCCGCAGTTCCAAGCTCCGGCCCATGAGGGCGGCCAGGTTCTGGTTGTGGGTGACCACAACCAACGTCATGCCCAGTTCGGCGTTGAGACGGGCGAGAGCCTCGCCCACCCTGGCGCCGGTGGCTGCATCCAGATTACCAGTAGGTTCGTCGGCCAAAAGAACGGCTGGCCGCAATAAGACAGCACGGGCGATGGCCGCCCTCTGCCTCTCTCCCCCGGACAGCGTAGTTACCCTGTGTTCCACCCTTTCATCAAGCCCCACGAGGGACAAAGATGCGCGAGCCCTGTCAAAAGCCTCCCGCGGCGGCAGGCCGGCGATGAGCCCGGGCATGGCCACGTTTTCCAGGGTCGTGAATTCGGGCAGCAAATGGTGGAACTGGAACACGAACCCGATGGCGGCATTGCGAATTTGCGCCGCCGCGTCCAGTGACAAGGCGGAAAGTTCCCGCCCCTGAAAAAAAACCTGGCCCGAAGTCGGTTTGTCCAGGGCGCCGAGCAGGTGCAGCAGCGTGGACTTGCCCGAGCCCGAAGCCCCCAGGATCGCTATGGAATCCCCGGCCTCGATGCGCAGATCGAGGTCTTTGATCACCACGATTTCCTCGTTTGGGCCCTGGTAGGACTTGGTCACCCGGGACAGCTGGTACAGCGGGGCCTCAGTCATGGCGCAACGCCTCCGCCGGCTGCAGTCGCGCGGCCTGGCGGGCCGGATACAAGGTGGCCAGAAAACACAGGGCCAAGGCCGTCACGCCGATGACGATCATGTCCGGCCAATCCAGGCGCACGGGCAGATGGTCCATGGGGTAGACGTCGCCGGGGATCTTGATGAATTGGTACTTTTCCAGGGCCAAGGCCACGGACAGGCCCAGGATGTAGCCCAGGGCCGTGCCCACCACGCCGATGATGGTGCCCTGGAGCATGAAAATGCGCCGGATGCTGCGCGAGGTCGCGCCCATGGACATGAGGATGGCGATATCCCGGGTCTTTTCCATGACCAGCATGACCAGGGTGGTGATGATGGAAAAGGAGCCCACGAGCACGATCATGACCAGAATCACGAACATGGCCGTCTTTTCCAGGCGCAGGGCCTTGAACAGATTGCCGTTCATGTCGATCCAGGTGCGCAGGTACACGGGTGGACCGCCCAGGGCGGCCCGGGCCACCGGCACCAGCGCGTCCACCTTGTCCACGTCGGCCACCTTGAGTTCGAGCCCGGTCACGATGTCGCGCTTGAACCCCAAAAGCTCCTGGGCGGCCGGGATGGATACGTAGGCCAGCGTGGAATCGTACTCGTACATACCGGTGCGAAACAGCCCCCGGATGGAAAACGTCTTGACCTTGGGCGTGAATCCGGCCGCGCTCTCCTTGCCTGAGGGCGACATGAGATTGACCGTGTCGCCAAGGGTCAGGCCCAACCGGTCGGCCAGCTCCCTGCCCACGATGATGCCCGGGAAAATCCCCGGGGCATTGAGGTCGGCCAGGGTCCCGGCCACCATTTCCTTGGGCAGGGCCAGCACGCGGTCAGCCGTGGCCGGGTCCACGCCCCGCAGCACCACGCCCTTGACCCCGCGCGCACTCGACAACATGACCTCGGTATAAATGAAGGGCGTGGAGCCGAGCACGCCGGGCACACGGTCCACCCGGGCCATGGCGTCCCGGTATTCGTGCATGGCCCCGCCGGCCACGGCCGCCACCATGTGGGCGTTGATGCCGAGGATCTTGTCGCGCAGCTCCGAGGAAAATCCGTGCATGACCCCGACCACGACGATCAGGGAGGCCACGCCAAGCCCCACCCCAAGAACGGAGATCAGCGAAATGACCGAGATGAAGGCCTGCCGTTGCCGGGCCAGGAGATAGCGCTTGGCGATGAAGGATTCGAAACTCATGAACCGGGCTGGCCCTCGGGCCGCAGGAGCGGAAACAGGATCACCTCGCGGATGGAAGCCTGATCCGTGAGCAACATGACCAGGCGGTCGATGCCCACGCCCTCCCCCGCCGCCGGTGGCATGCCGTACTCCAGTGCCCTGACGTAATCGTCGTCCATGCGATGGGCCTCGTCGTCACCGGCTTCCTTTTCCCGGACCTGCTCCTCGAAGCGCAGACGCTGGTCCACGGGATCGTTGAGTTCCGAGAAAGCATTGCCCATTTCACGGCCGGTGATGAAGAGCTCGAAGCGGTCGGTGATATCGGGATTCTCGGCGTTACGACGTGAGAGTGGCGAAATTTCGGTCGGATAGTGATAAATGAAATGGGGCTGGATGAGCTTGGGCTCGACAAAGATGTCGAAGAGCTTGGCCTGGACCTTGCCGAGCTTCTCGCCCTTGAGCACCTTCTCCCCGCTCTTTTCGACCAGGGCCTTGGCCGCGGCAAAGTCATTGTAGACCGCAGGCGCGATGCCGCCCACCTTTTCCAGGGATTCGTGGAAGGTGAGCCGGCCCCAGCCCGGACCGAGATTGATTTCCTGGCCCTGGTAGGGGACCACGTCCGAGCCGGTGACCGTGCGGGCGATGTGCCCGAACAGACGTTCGGTCAGGTCCATGAGATCGGTATAGCGGGCATAGGCCCAGTAGAACTCGCACATGGTGAATTCGGGATTGTGCCGGGTGGAGACGCCCTCGTTGCGGAAGTTACGCCCGACCTCGTAGACCTTCTCGAAGCCGCCCACGAGCAGACGCTTGAGATAGAGCTCCGGGGCGATGCGCATGTAAAGGCTCATGTCCAGGGCGTTGTGGTGGGTGACGAACGGCTTGGCCGTGGCCCCGCCAGGAATGGCCTGCATCATGGGTGTCTCGACCTCCATGAAGCCTTCCTGGTCGAGAAACGCCCGCAGTTCGCGCACGATCCGGGTGCGGGCCTTGAAAATTTCCATGGCCCGCGGCGTGACGATGAGATCCACGTAGCGCTGGCGGTAGCGAGTCTCCACATCTTTGAGCCCGTGGTACTTTTCGGGCAGGGGGCGCATGGACTTGGTGAGCAGCCGCACGGCCTCGGCCTGCAGGGTCAGTTCGCCGGTCTTGGTGCGAAAAAGCTTGCCCCGGGCGCCGACAATGTCGCCGATGTCGAATTTCTTGAAGGTGGCATAGGCTTCCTGGCCCAAGGCCTCGCGCTCGGCAAAGACCTGGATGCGACCGGTGAAGTCCTGGAGGGTGAAAAAGGCGACCTTGCCGAAGGAGCGCAGGGACACGATGCGCCCGGCCACCCGGTAGATCCGGTCGTGACCGGCCAGGGCCTCCTCGTCCAGGGGATCGCAGGCGGCCACCACCGGGCCGATGTCGTCGCCCTTGACAAAATCGTTGGGGTACAGGGGAACGCCCTCGTCAAGGAGCTGGACAGCCTTGGCGATGCGGTTCTTGTAGACCTCGTTGAGTTCGTCGCGGGTGTCGAGGCTTTCGAGCAGGGGCCGGAAGTCTTCCACCCGGGCGGACTTGACCGGGAGCTTGTATTCTTTCTTACGTGGTGCGTCGCTGCCCACGGGAGTTCTCCGTTGCTTCGTGGCGTTGCAGTCGCTTGCGGCAAGCGGCCAAGCGCATCTGAGTACGAGAAATACGATGGGCCGTCAAGAACCGGCTGGGCCGGATGGAGTCCCGGACCAGGGCAGAAAATCCCCCTTGCTGCGAAAAAAGGCTTGACGCTCCGGGCCGACCAGGATAAATGGCTACCTCGCTTCGACGATCCCCGGTAGCTCAATTGGCAGAGCGGGTGGCTGTTAACCACTAGGTTGGCGGTTCGAGTCCGTCCCGGGGAGCCAGAAAGAAATACCGCGAGCCAACGCGGTTGTCATTTAAGGGAAAGCCCTGGGCCGATTCGGTTCAGGGCTTTTTTCTTTTCTGCAAGCATTTCCGCCATGTTGCAGGCCCAGCCGCGCATTCGATAGGGTTCTCCGTTCCAAGCCGATCCGCCCGGAAGGCAACCGCAACTCCCGACGTTCGATTCTGCAATCCCCGCTTTCTCCCGCCTGATTCTCCAATGCTCCGTTTGGCCTGGCGATTTGTTTAACACGCCGCCGCCCTCGTAACCCAAGACGACGTTTTTCACGCGCAGCCGGTATGTATGGGGGTGAAGGCCGAAAACACTCCGGCCAAAACCATCAGACAGCGCCAGCGGCCGGAAGCCGGAGCACGTTGTGGATGCCGCACGTATCACCTTTTGTTCCAGGGTGAGCAGCGAATCCAACGTGCCTTGAGCCGTTCGCGTATCCGCTCGGCATCCTCCCCCCTTCGCCGCAGCCAAGGAGAATCGGATGCCGGATGCAATCGCCCGGACTCTTCCCGTAGAGGAAGCCGTCTCAGAGATCGCACCCTTGCTCGCGCGAGGGTATCAACGCCATTTGCATGAAGCCACGTCTCAATCCATTAAAAAAAATGACGAATCTTTCGAAAATGGACTTGCTATGCAGCCGGACCAGAGCGTTCATGTTCCTGGCGGGCGGAGAAACGCCCTGCCTTCCGCCGCCGGAGAATCCAAGCAAGGAGTGGACGCATGAATCCGGATACGTTCAAAGAGGTGCAAAGCCTCGGGCGAATGACCGTGGGCGAGTTGAAAGAGAAATACCTCGATGTCTTCGACGAGGAGACGCGCTCCAACAATAAGCCCTTCCTCCAGAAACGCATTGCCTGGCGCATTCAGGCCCTGGCGGAGGGTGACCTTTCGGAGCGGGCTCGCAAGCGGGCCAAGGAGCTGGCCCGGGACGCCGACCTTAGAATGCGCGCCCCGCGCGATCCGGCAAAGCCCGGCTCGGCCGAGGCCCGGGCGCGATCCGTCAAAAACCGCTTGTCCTCGGCCCATGATCCCAGGGTACCCCTGCCCGGCGTGCTGCTGCACCGGGAATACCAGGGCCGGGACATCGTGGTCCGGGTGCTGGACGAAGGCTTCGAGTTCGAGGACCGGCGGTACACGTCCCTCACGGCCATCGCTTGCGAGGTGACCGGCGGCAAATGGAACGGCTTTGTCTTCTTCGGTCTGAACAAGGCCGCCACGAAGCAAAACAAGGGGCGCAAATGACCAATCCCGTCAAAACAAACTCCGGTGCCATCCGCTGCGCCATCTATACCCGCAAGTCCACCGAGGAGGGATTGGAGCAGGAATTCAACACCCTTGACGCCCAGCGAGAGTCGGCCGAGGCCTACATCGCCAGCCAACGCCACGAGGGCTGGACATGTCTGCCGGATCGATACGACGACGGAGGCTTCTCCGGCGGCAAACTGGAGCGCCCCGCGCTCAAGCGCCTCATGGCGGACATCGAGGCCGGCGGCATCGATTGCGTCGTTGTCTACAAAGTGGACCGTCTCAGCCGCTCCCTGCTCGACTTCTCGCGCCTCATGGAGATCTTCGAGCGCCACGGCGTGAGCTTCGTCTCGGTCACCCAGCA
>JAWRKJ010000036.1:0-8206 GCA_040307025.1 Desulfovibrionaceae bacterium
ACCTCCAGTGAGGCCAGTACGGACTCGCGCTGGGACGGTTCCACATGATCGAGCATACCCTGGAAAAGTCCCTTCATAAACGAGCGCACCTGATCCCTGGCCCGCCGTCCGGCCGGGGTCAAGGTCAGCAGCGTCACCCGGGCATCGGCCGGATCGGGATGTTTTTCGATGAGTTTGTGGCGGGAAAGGCCGGTGGTTACGGCCGTGACGCGGCTTTTGGTCACGCCCAGGCGTCGGCCGAGTTCGCCCGGGGCCAGGTAACGGCTTTCGCCCAGGGCGAGCAGGGCGCGCAAGGCCGCCGGCGGCAGGCCGAAACGTTCACTTTGCAGGGCAATACGGGCCTGGCAGCAGGCAAACAGATTCTCCACGGCATCCTGAAGCCGCCTGGCCTGACGATCAAATACGTCCGGGTCGGAGGGAAATTCATTCATGGTATGAGCCATTTCGTCCAGGGCTGGACGTGCCATCTTGAGAGTTTGCCGCCGCAATGAAGTCACGATAAAATATTCCCCGTGCAATGCCTAGTGAAAAACCAGGGCTCTTGCCGGCGATACGGTTACAGACAAAGGACCAAGCCGATTCATCCGGTGAAGGGAATCGTGATGGAGGGACACAACGTCCACGCGGTTCACGCCGCGCTCCGGTAGCGTGACGGGCTAGCGGAACGCATCCCCGGAGGGGCTTTGGCGGTGTTTGCGGTCCAGCCACCAGGCCCAGACGGAGAGGACAATGGCCACGAGGAGCAGGCCGGCCAAGCAGTGGTAGACGCCGGCCACACCGGCGGCCAGGGCGGCCGGCGGTGCGTTGGCCAGGTCCTCCCGGGCCGTGCCTCCGGCCTGGACCAGGACCAGCGAGGCGAAAAGCGTGCCAACCAGGGACAGGCCCGTGGACTGGCCGAACACCCGGGCGTAGTTGGCCAGGCCCGAGCCCACGCCGAGCCGTCCCTGGGGCATCTCGCCCATGATGGTCGTGTTGTTGGGGGCCTGGAAAATGCCGATACCAAGCCCCACCGGCAGGCTGCGTAGCAGATAGCCCCACCAGGGCGTGTGGAGCTTCAAGGTGCCCAGGGCCAGGGAACCGCCCCAGAGAATGGTCAGCCCGACAATGCGGATGACCCGGGTGCCGAACCGGTCGGACAGGGACCCGGCCAGCGGCGCGGTCACGGCCATGGATGCCGGCAGAATCATCATGAGCAGGCCCATTTCGGTCACGCTGCGTCCCTGGGCCGTCTCCAGATAAAACGGCATGATGAAGCCGCTGGCGCCGGTGACGAACACCAATACGGACATGGCCAGGGACAGGGAAACCTGGGCATTGGCAAACAGGCGCAGGTCGAGCATGGGCGCGGTCACCCGGCGTTCCACAAGCACGAAGGCGGCGAGCCCGACCAGGGACAGCCCGAGCAGGGCCTGGGCGGCGGGAGCCGCGAACCCGGCCTTCTGGGCCAGGGTCATCCCGAGGCAGTAGCTGCCGAGCGTCAGGCAGGCCAGCCCCGAGCCGGGCCAATCGAAGCGTTCGCTGGTCTTGTGGGGCGGCAGGGGCGGCATGTGGCGGCGCACCACGGTAAGGGCCAGTACGCCCAGGGGCAGGTTGAGCAGGAAGATGGAGCGCCAGCCGGCCAGACCGATGACGATGCCGCCCAAGGGCGGGCCGAGCATGAGTCCCATGGCCACGGTCGCGCCGATGAACCCGAGGGCCCGGCCGCGGGACGACGGCGGGGCGATCTCGGTGATGATGGCCATGCCCAGGGACTGGGTCATGGCCGCGCCCACACCCTGGCCGGCCCGGAAGGCGATGAGCCAGGAAACGTTCGGCGCCAGGCCGCAACAAAGCGAAGCCAGACTGAAAAGGATCAGGCCAACGGTGAAAATGCGCCGTTTGTCGCGCATGTCGCCCAGGCGGGAAATGACGAGCAGCAGGCTTGCGATCACCAGGATATAGCTCAGGATGACCCACTGGATGGTGGCGAAATCCGTGCCCAGGTCCTTGGTCAGGGTTGGCAGGGCCACATTGACGATGCTCATGTCCAGGGTGGCCATGAACACCATGATATTGACGCCGAGCATGGCCAGGGCCGGGCGTTCAGGGGCGTTCCCGGGGGCGGGAGCGGCAAAGGCGGCGTGATGCATGGGAAAAACGTCCTTGGCGGTCTTTGGATCGTTGCAGTATACGGGAAAGGCGGGGGCGAGGAAAGGCCGGATGCCGGGTCGCTTCCGGCAGGAGGGCTCCCATGGCCGATGTGGTCACCATTGTCATCCCGGCCTATGGGCTGGCCCGGCGCACCGCTGCCTGCCTCGCGAGCCTGCGTCGCCAGACCCCGGGGGGCTATTTCCGGGTCACGGTGGTGGATGACGCCTCGCCGGACGACACGCCGGAGCTGATCCCCCCCTTGGGCCGGGAACTCTTCGGACCGGCGTTCCGTTTTGTCCGGTTGGCGCAAAATTCCGGGTTCGCCACGGCCTGCAATGCCGGCGCGGCCGGGAGCCGTTCGGAGTATCTTCTTTTCCTCAACAACGACACCCTGGTGGAAAAGGGCTGGCTGCCGCCGCTTCTGGCCGCATTTCGGGGGGAGCGTCGGCTCGGGGCCTGTTCGCCGCTGCTCGTGTTCCCGGAAACCGGCCGGTTGCAGCACGCGGGCGTGGTCTTCGACCCGGATTTGCGCGCTTCGCACCTCTATTTTCTGTTCCCGGGGCAGCATCCGGTCCTGGCCGGCCGGCGACGGCTCCAGGCCATCAGCGCTTCGGCCTTTCTCGTGCCGCGCGGGGTGTTCGAAAGCCTGGGCGGCTTTTTTCCGGGCTATGAAAACGGCAGCGAGGACCTGGATCTGTGCGCCGGCATCCGGGCCGCCGGGCTGGACCTGACCTGCGTGGCCCAAAGCCGGGTCGTGCACGACACCAGCCAGACTCCGGGCCGGTTCGACCATGTGGAGGCCAACACGCGTCTGCTCAACGCCCGCCAGGCCGGACGGTTCGTCCCGGACCTGGACAGATTCGCCCGGCGCGACGGTTTTACCCTGCGCCTTAACGACTGGCTGCGGCCGTATCTGACCGTGCCGGATGACCGGGCGGCCGATCTTGCCGGTGCGTGCCCGCATGGGGATGCGGCGGCGGTCGCGGCCGTGCTCGCAGCCGAGCCGTTGTGGGAACCGGGCTATGTCCGGGCCGTCCGGGACCGGGAAGCGGCCGGGGATAGGACTGCGGCCGCCGCGAACGCCCGGTTGCGAGCCCATTTTTTTCCGTCCCTGGAGAGCCTGGGGGAGGCGGTGCGCCTGTCGCGTGCAAGCGGTGAGGGCGTGGCCGCCCGGGAAGTCCTGGCCGATCTGGAAACGGCCAAGCGGGCGCTGGCCCGTCCGGAAGCCCTGGCTGCCCGGGCCCGGGCCAATCTTCGGCTTTTTCGGGAGTCCGGCCGGGCTACCTTGGCCGATCTTTACCGTCAGTGGCTGGCCAGCCGGAGTCTGCCCGCGGTCGCATCCAGGGCGGACTCGGACGATCGCGCCTGAACGGCCCGGGGCCGCATGCCGCTACAAACCGAACTTGTGCCGTTCGCCGGCCAGCCAGTCGCCCAGGCGCTGGCAGGCCGTGTCGATCTCGGCTTCCTCGCCGCCGTAGGACAGGCGCAGGCTGGAGGCGCCGCCCGGACCGAAACTGTCGCCCGGGATGGTGATGACCCGGGCCTCGCGGATGAGCCGGGTGGCCACGTCCATGGGGGAAAGCGGCAGGTCGTAGCGGGCCATGACGTAGAAGGCACCCGAGGGGCGGACCGCGCCGACCCCGGGGGAGAGCTTGTCCAGGTGCTCCAGCATGGCTTCGCGCCGCGCGGCCAGGGTTTGGCGGAACCCCTCGTAGATGTCCTGGGGACCGGTCAGGGAGGCCAGGGCGGCGATCTGGGCCGGGGTCGGGGCGCAAATCGCCGTGCAGTCGTGGACTTTGAGCATTTGTGCCATGATGGGTTCGGGCGCGAAGGCAAACCCCACCCGCCAGCCGGTCAGGGCATAGCGCTTGGAAAAACTGCCCACGGCCACGAGCCGGTCACGCAGGGCGGCCATGCTTGAGAGGCTGAACGCCGGCCCGTCATAGGTCAGGGCGTCGTAGGTGTCGTCGCAGATGACGTACAGTCCGTGCCGTTCGGCAATGGCGGCCACGGCGAGCAGGTCTTCCTTGGCGAACACGGCCCCGGTCGGGTTGTGGGGCGAATTGATGATGATGGCCTTGGTGCGGGGCGTGACGGCGGCGGCCACGGCCTCGGGATCGAGGCCCCAGTCTGTCCGCCGCAGGGGCACGAACACGGGTTCGGCCTCGGCCAGCAGCACCTGCTCCACATGGGAGGGGTAATACGGTTCCGGCACGATGACCGCGTCCCCGCGTTCGCACAGGCACAAGACGGCGCACAGCAGTGCTTCCATGCCGCCCACGGTGATGGCGATCTCGGTTTCGGGATTGGCGGTGAGGCCTTTTTCATCGGCCAATCGCCCGGCCACGGCCCAGCGCAGTTCGGCCATGCCGGGCTGGAGCGAGTATTTGCCGGCGGACGGGGAATCGCGCAGGGCTCGGCAGACCGCTTCCACCACATGGGGCGGGGTGGCGAAGGACGGCACGCCCTGGCCCAGGGACACGCAGTCGTTTATGCCGCTGGCCAGCATGGGCATGAGCTTGGTCGCGGAAATCTTGATATTTTGGGCGCGCTGGCTGAAGATATGGGACACGCGTGTCACGAGGGGCTCCTTGGGCGGGCGTCAAATACGGGCGGTATGCCTGGCTGTTGGCCGCCTCCGGGGCGGGCACCCGGTGGAGGTGGCGATGTTGCGTGGCGTCCTTTTAGCGATTTGTTCGTCGATCTGCTATGGGCTTGGGCCGCTTATCTACAAAAAAGGGTTCGCCGAAGGCCTGACCCCGTCGGACCTGCTCACGTCGCGCTTCGTGGTGGCGACGCCCTTGCTTTTCGCCTATCTGCTGGCGGTTCGGGGCAAGTTGCCGACCTGCTCCCGGGGCACCCTCGGCCGGGCGGCCTTGGTGGCCTGCCTGTTCTACGCTCCGCAGACCGCCTCGTTCGCCCAGGCGCTCCTTTTTATCCCGGCCGCCACCAACACCTTGATCCTCTATTTCTATCCCCTGTCTGTGACGCTTTTTTCCGTGTTTTTCCTCGGGTTTCGGCTCGACCGCACGGTCGTTGCGGCGCTTGGCTGCGTGCTGCTCGGAGTGGGGTGCGTGTCGACTGACGCCTTCGTGGGCGGGCTCGACCTCCGGGGACTCGGCTATGCCGTGCTGACCATGCTGTGCTACAGCGGCTATCTTCTCATCCTGCAACGGTTCCTGGACCGTGAGGACCCGCTGGCCTTCACGTGTTGGGTGCTCGTGTGCATGACCGTGCTCTACAGCCTGTTCAAAAGCCCCACGGCCATGCTCGACTATACCGGCGCGCAGCTCATCTGGGCGGTGGCGGCGGGACTCGTGCCCACGGCTGTGGCCGTGCCGCTGCTCTACAAGGCCATCGAGGCCATCGGCAGCCCGTACGTGTCGATCTTTTCCACCTTCGAACTGGTGGCCACCCTTGGCACGGCCGCGCTTTTTTTGGGCGAGCCGGTGACGGGCCTCCAGGTGGCCGGCATGCTCGCCATCATGGCCGGCGTGGCCCTGCCCAATGTGGCGGCCGTGCGCCGACGAAGGCGCATGGCCGCCTGAGGCCAGGCGGGCAACGAGCCGTTGTAGCGAAAGCGTCAGGCCGATCCGGGCCGGCTACTTGTTGCCAAGGGCCTTTTCGTAGGCCTCGACCGAATAGCCGGAAATCTTTTTGCCGTTGATGACGACCAGGGGCACGCCCTGGGCATGGAACTGCTCGAAGCGCTTGGCCGCGCCCGGGTTGCTTTCGATGTCGTGGATGGTGAAGGGCAGCCCCTTGGCCTGGAAATAGGCCACGGCTTTCTTGCAGTAGGGGCACCAGCTGGTCACGTAGATTTCGATCTTGGGCTGGGCGGATTTGGCCTGGGCGATGCCCTGGGCGGGAGCCAGGAGGAACACGGCCAGAAGCAGGGCTCGGTACAGGAGGAACAGACGTCGGGACATGGGGGCCTTCCGGGTAAAAAGAATCTGTCTGTCTCGGTGGTACGGGGCCTGTGCCCCGGCGTCAAGACCAGGCTGGCCGGAACGGGGCACAGCGGCTTGACCCTCCCTTGGGCCAGGGGTCGTCCCTAATCGGTCGAATACGCCGTGTGCTGTGCGTCCACGGCGGGCCGGGCGGCTATGACCAGGGGCCGGTTCGCACATGGGCTTTTGGCTGGCCGACACGGCCGAGGACATGCAGCGTCTGGTCGTGGCCTGGCTGCGCGACGTGGACCGCGAGGCGGCTGGGACGACCGGTTAGGCCTTGGGCCAGATCTTGCCGGGATTGAGAATGCCCCGGGGGTCGAGGAGGGCCTTGAGGCCTTGTTGCAGGGCGAGGCTGCGGGGCGAGAGTTCCTTTTCGATAAACGGCTGCTTGACCACGCCCACGCCGTGTTCGCCGGACATGGTGCCGCCGAGGGAAAGAACCACGTCGATGAGGGCGGCGGCGCAGTCCATGCCACGACCAACGCTGCCGTCCTCGCCGGTAATGTTCACGTGGACGTTGCCGTCGCCGGCATGGCCAAAGGCGTAGATGGTCAGGCCGAAGCGCCGGCCGAACCCGGGCAGCACGTCGATGAGATCCGGGATGCGGGCGATGGGCACCACCACGTCCTCGGCCAGGTACATGGGCGCGGTCTCGTGGATGCGGGTCGAGATCATGCGGCGGATTTCCCAGAGCTCCTGTCGCTTGGTTTCGGTCGCGGCCGGGAGCAGGGCCAGGGCGCCGGTTTCCCGGCACACGGCCTCCATGCGGCCGATGTCGCGCGCGGCCTGGTCCGGGTCGCCGTCGGTTTCGATGAGCAGCAGCGACACCGGGCCGTCCGGCAGGGCAAACGGCAGCCGCTCCGCCACCAGATCCAGGCAGGTCCGGTCCATGAATTCCACGGCCGAGGGCGAAAGCCCGCTCGTCATGACCGCGGACACGGTCGCGACCGCGGTCCGGGACTCGGGGAAAAGGGCAGCCACGGCCTTGGTTTCGCGCGGATGGGGGATAAGCTTGACCGTGAGCTCGGTGATGATGCCAAGGGTCCCTTCGCAGCCGACGAGCAGGCCGGTCAGGTCATAGCCGACCACGCCCTTGCGGGTGCGCACCCCGGCCGTGATCGCTTCGCCGTCGGGCAGTACGGCACGCAGCCCAAGCACGTAATCCCGGGTCACGCCGTATTTGACGCAGGCCGGGCCGCCGGCATTGGTGGCGGCATTGCCGCCCAGGGTGCAGGTGGTGAGGCTCGCCGGATCGGGCGGATAAAACAGGCCCTTGGCCCGGGCGGCCTCGCGCAGGGTCTGGGTCACGACCCCGGGCTCGACCACCGCCACCAGATTGTCCGTGTCCAGGGCCAGGATGCGGTTTAGGGCCTCGGTGGTCACGACCACGCCGCCCTCGGTGGCCACGGCGCCGCCGGAAAGTCCGGTCCCGGCCCCGCGCGGGACGACCGGAAAGCCGTAGCGCCCGGCCAGACGCACAAGGGTGGCGATCTCGTCGGTATTTCGGGCGTGCAGCACGGCCTCGGGCCGGCCGGGCAGGGTCGAGTCGTCGGAGAGGACTTTTTGCAAGGCCTCGGGCGCAGAGAAAAAGCCTGGTCCGAGTTCCCGGGCCAGGGTGGCGAGCAGGGCGGCGTCCACGGCTACTCCTTCTTGTTTTCGAAGCCGGGGATGGTGAGCTTGTGTTCGATCCAGCGCAACAGGAACGTGGCCACGGTGACCAGGGCCAGGTAGTAGATCCCGACCACGATGAAGACCTCGGTGTTGCGGAAAGTGGATTTGGCCAGGCCGCGCCCCATGCCGGTCAGGTCGTTGACCGTGATGATGGAGGCCAGGGAGGAATACTTGATGAGATAGATGATTTCGTTGCCGCAGCCGGGCAGGGCGCGGCGGAAGGCCTGGGGCAGCACAATCGAGGTGACGGTCTGCATGGGCGTGAGTCCCAGGGCCTGGGCGGCGCGCAACTGGCCGCGCTTGATGGAGAGCAGGCCGCCCCGGATGTATTCGGATTGGTAGGCGCCGCTGCACAGGGCAAAGCCGAGGATGGAAGCCCATATGGGCGAAAGGATCAGCCGCACGCCGGCGATCTCCACATGGGGCAGGGCGAAGTACCAGAAGTAGAGCTG
>JAWRKJ010000037.1:0-7473 GCA_040307025.1 Desulfovibrionaceae bacterium
CCCCCCCCCCCCCCCCCCCCCCGCTTCCACGCTTCCTTCCCACAAGGAGTCGCTATGATCGGCGCGCTGGCACGGTTGGTGAAGGTCGAGCATTCGGTATTCGCGTTACCGTTCGCCTACATCGGCCTGTTCGTGGCCGCCCGGGGCTGGCCGGGCTGGCGGGCTTTCCTGCTGTTGTCTGTGGCCATGGTGGCCATGCGGTCCTTTGCCATGGCCGTCAACCGTCTGGCCGATCTGCCCTATGACCGGGTCAATCCCCGCACGAACCGCCGGGAGCTCGTCACGGGCGAGGTGGGCGTGGGCCAGGCCGTGGTCTTTACGGTGGCCTGTGCCGTGGTGTTCGTGGCCGCGTGTTGGGGGCTCAACCGGCTGTGCCTGCTGCTCGCGCCCGTGGCCCTGGTGTGGGGGGCGTTTTACAGTCTGACCAAGCGCTTCACCTGGCTGTGCCATTTCGCGCTGGGCTCGGTGCTGGGACTGGCGCCGGTGGCCGGCTGGCTGGCCGTGGACCCGGTGTTTGCCGTACCGGCCATTCTGTTCGGCTGCGGCGTGACGTGTTGGGTGGCCGGGTTTGACGTGCTGTACGCCTGCCAGGATGTGGATTTCGACCGCGGTCAGGGGCTTTCTTCCATGCCGGTCCGGTTCGGCGTGGGCGGGGCCTTGCGATTGGCCGCCTTCGCCCACGCGGACGCGGCGCTCTTTTTCCTGCTGGCCGGATACGCGGCCGGGCTTTCGGGTGTGTACTATCTGGGCTGGGCGGTGTGTGCGGTGGTGCTGCTCGTGGAGCACCGGCTCATTTCCGAGGACGATCTTTCGCGTATCAACGTGTCGTTTTTCACCCTCAATGGCGTGATCGCGGCCTTGCTTGGCCTGGCCACCATCGTGTCCGTGTTTCTGGGCTGAGTAACGGCCTGGACAGCGGGCCGGACCGGACGCTATAGGGGGGCCAAACCACGAAGGAGAGTGTCATGTCCGATCAGAAGTGCGGCTGTCCCTGCGGCTCGTTTTCCCGCATGACCCAGGTGGCCTGCGTGCTCGGGTTCCTGTTCATCCTGTTTATGTTTTTCGAGGCGACCACCATCCGCTGGTGGCTCATGCTGCCGCTGGCGGTCGTGAGCTATGTCCTTTTTTACATGCAGCGCGGCCAGACCGAGGGCATCGAGCAGAAGGTCTGCTGCTGGGGCGGCTGGATCATACTGGTGGCTTTTGTCCTGCGGGACATGTGCCTGTCCGGGCAGCTCGTGGCCGCGTATCAGCGCCTGACTGCCGCCGGGTTGCCGTTGCACGGCTAGCCTTCCCATGACCGTATCCTTGCGCCGCGTTTCACCCCAGGCCACCCGGTCGGAACAGGACCGGTTCGCCGTGGTGGACGCGGCGCTCGTGGCCCAAAAGGCCGCCGATGCCGCCGTCAACAGCCGTCGGCGGGAAATCCACTGCTTCCACGCCGCTGGCACCGCCTCGCTCCAGCGCATGCTCAATGCGCTGCAACCGGGCAGCTATGTCCGTCCCCATCGCCACTTGACCCCGCCCAAGGCCGAGTCGTTCGTGCTGCTGACCGGCAGCCTGGGCTTTATCGCCTTTGACGACGCGGGGAATTTCGGGGCGGAGGATTGCGTGCTGCTGTGCCGCGAGAGGCGCGTCGTGGGCGTGGATGTGGCGGAAGGGGTTTGGCACGCCATTTTGGCCCTGGAGCCGGATACCGTGGCTTTTGAGGCCAAACCCGGCCCGTACGCGGCGGTTTCGGACAAGGATTTCGCCGCCTGGGCTCCGGCGGCCGAGACGCCCGAGGCCCTGGCCTATCTTCGGTTCGTCGAGGACCGTTTCCGCGCCCTGACCGGCCTAGGCCCCCGGGTCTGGTAAGCGCGCTTCCTGCCGGCGTGGCCCAGGAGCGGTGTTGCCCCTTCTGGCCGCCGAAGGCGCATTTTCCCGTCCCAGTCTAGTCCGCCCACATGACGCGGTTGCGGCCGGCGCGCTTGGCCTTGTACAGGGCGGCGTCGGCGGCGGCCAACATGGCGTCGAGGGAGCCCAGGGGCCGGTCGCAGATGCCGATGCTGATGGTCACGCCCACGCTCGCGCGGGCGGTTTTGGCCTTGGAGCGTTCGATACTGTTGCGCAGGTCGTTGAAAACGTCCATGGCCTGCTGCCCGGTCAGGCCCCGGGCGATCACGCAGAATTCCTCGCCGCCGAGCCGGGCCACCATGTCGCCGCCGCGGAACCGGTTGGACAGGCCGTGGGCCACGTGCTTGAGCACGGCATCGCCCACGGCGTGGCCGTAGGTGTCGTTGACGTGTTTGAAGTGGTCGATATCGATCATGGCCAGGGTCATGGTTTCTTCGCCCTGGGCCAGGCGGGCGTGGCAGTGGACCGAGGCCTCGAAGAAATGGCGTCGGTTGTAGAGTCCGGTCAGGGGGTCGCGAATGGAGGTTTCCCGCAGCTTCTGGATGTATTCGAGCATCTCCAGATTCTGGGTCACCCGACAGTAGAATTCCTCGCTGGAAAAGGGCTTGTTCAAAAAGTCGTTGGCGCCGTTCTTGATGAACCGGGCCGACAGGATGGAATTGCCATAAGCCGAGATGCCGATGACGGCCAGCTGGTCCTTGTGGTGGAGGCGACGGATGCGGCGGGTGAGTTCCACCCCGTCCATGCCCGGCATGAAGTAGTCGGTGATGACCGCCTTGATTTCGGGATGGCGTTCGAGCACGTCCAGGGCTGTGTCGCCGTCGCCCGCCTCGTGCACGATGAATTCGTGGGCCGAAAGCAGCCGCACCAGATGGTTGCGCACGGTGGAGGAGTCGTCCACCACCAGGATGTGGATGAATTTGTTGAGTGAAATGCGGCGAACCAGGGAGCACAGGTAATCCAGGCTGTCCGGCGACTCCTTGGACACGTAGTCCACGACCTTCTTGGCCCAGACGCGGTCGCGCACGGCGTCTTCCACGTCGCCGGTGAAGACGATGGACGGAATGCCCTTGGAAATGACGTAATCCACGATCCGGCCGTCGGCCGCGTCCGGAAGGTGCAGGTCGAGCAGGGCCACGAAATAGGTGTTGCCGTCGGGATTTTCGTCCAGGAGGTAGCGGGCTTCCTCGAAATTGGAAGCCCAGCAGGTATCAAAGAACAACTCGTCTTCGATCCTGCGGATCAGGATGCGGGCGAAGACTTTGCTGTCCTCGACGATCAGTACTTTTTCCATACAATGGGCAGCCGGACACACATCCTGGACACCACCCCCCCCTTACGTTTTCTCCTGACGAAAATCCAGTCTATAACGCGTTGTTTTTTTGGATATAACTTGCATTCGGCCCAATGCCGCGGCTATGTTGCCGCAAATATGGAGTCGAGGAGCCTGCCATGAGCGGAGGAATGCGTCCGTATGTTCCGAAGATACGGACGGATTTTCGAATGGGCCGGAGAGGCTTCGCCCTTGCGGGGGGGCTGGAAGTGGGCCTGTGCCGTCGTTAGCCCCCCTGGACCTGGCCAGGTTTCTGGTCGGAGAGGGGAAGATCGATCTGTCCCGGGAACCGGTGCGCGGCTTGGTCGAAAACCTGGACGCAGTGGTGGCGGTCTTCGACCGGGAGCGGGCCCTGGTTTCAGGCAATGCCCGGGCCCGTGAGATCCTGGACGGCGCGCCGGCCCGTCCGTGCCATGTGGCCTTGCGTTCCCGGGCGGCGCCCTGTCCGGACTGTCCGCTGGTCACGGCCGGCCCCTCTTCGTCCGTGACCGTGTCCTGCCTGCCTCTGGCCGCCGATGCCGGAACTCCGGGAGGCGTGTTCTGCGTGGCCGAGGTCCGCCGGGCCAAGTGGATGGATGCCCGGCTGGCGGCCATCCTGGAACATGCCGTTTCGGCCGTGTTCGTCGCGGACCGGGAAAGCCGTTTTTTGTATGTCAACGCGGCCTATGAGCGGCTTTACGGCTTTGACCGGTCGGAACTCGTGGGGCAAGGCGTCGAAAAGGTCCTGACGCCGGAATCCGTGGCCCCGTACCGGGAGATTGTCCGGCAGCTGCTGGCCGGCCAGGAGGCGGTGGAAAAGGAATTCACCGTGTCCGTGCGGGGCCGGCAACACGTTTTTCTCATTGCGCTGTTTCCCCTGTTCGATGCCCAGGGCCAGGTCGAAGTCCTGTGCGGCATGTTCACCGACATCACCGCCCACCGTCGTACCGAGCGGGAATTGCGCGAGAGCCGCCAGCGCTACCAGGCCATGGTGGAGGAGCAGACCGAGCTGGTGTGCCGCCTTTCGCCGGACTTGCGCTACCTTTGCGTCAACCGGGCCCTGGCCCGCCTGCACGACCAGACATCCGACACCCTGCTGGGCCGGCAGTTTCCGGTCGGCCGGGACACGGTCGAAGCCGAGGATGTCCGCCGGCGCCTGTTGGCGCTGACCCCGCGCGCTCCGGTCTGCGACGTCCGGCAACTGCTGCTTTTGGCCGGGGGCAGGGAGTACTGCCTGTCCTGGACGGTGCGGGGCATTTTCGACGCGGCCGGACGCCTGGCCGAATACCAGGCCGTGGGCCGGGACATCACGGCCTATTGGCGCATGGAGCAGGAGCTCGTGCGCAGCGAGGCCAAGTACCGCGACATCTTCGAGCATTCGGCCGAGGGCATTTTCCAGTTTGGCCCGGACGGGGACATGGTGGCCTGCAATCCGGCCTTGGCCCGTACCCTGGGCTATGCCTCGGTAGACGAGGTGATCGGCGAGCCCGGGGACCTTTTTCGTCGCATCCAGGCCAGGCAGGAGGACCGGCTGGAATTTCTGCGCCAGCTGGCCCGAAACGGCCGGGTGTACGACTTCGAGATGCAGGTGGTGCGACGGGACGGGCGTACGGCCTGGCTGTCGGTCAATGCCCGGGCGGTCATGGACGACAGGGGACGGCTCGGCCGGGTGGAGGGCGCGGCCCGGGACATCACCGACCGCAAGCGGGCCGAGGACGAACGCATGCTGCTCGTCTCGGCCGTGGACCAGAGCGCCGAGGGACTCGTCATCGTGGGCCGGGATTTCCGCCTGGAATACGCCAATCCGGCCTTCACCCAGATCGTCGGCCCCCTGACCGGGGGGGAGAGCCCGAGCGACCGGCTGGTGCCTTTTCTGACGCCGTCGGTGCGCAAGATGCTGGGACTGGGCTTGCGCTGGTCGGGCCGGGTGCGGCTTCAGCGGCCGGACGGCGGCGAGGTCGTGGCCGAGGCCCTGATTTCGCCCGTGCGCGACGCCACCACCCGGATCGTCAACCACATCATGCTCGTGCGCGACATGACCTACGAGACCGGGCTGGAAAAGCGCCTGCGCCAGGCCGAAAAACTCGAAGCCATCGGCGTGCTGGCCGGGGGCGTGGCCCACGACTTCAACAACATCCTCACGCCGATCCTGCTCAATACCGAGATGATTCTGGCCGACATCCCCTGGAAGGACCCCCTGCGCCGCCCCCTGGCCGACGTGGTGCGGGCCTCGGAGCGAGCCCGGGACCTCGTGCGCCAACTCCTCACCTTCAGCCGCCAGGGCGAGCTCACCGTGGGGCCGTTGCCGCTGACGCCCCTGGTCAAGGAGACCATCAAGCTCGCCCGGGGGTTGGTGGACCAGCGGGTGGAAATCCGGCAACGCGTGTCCGAGCTGGACCTGACCGTGGAGGCCGACCCGGCCCAGATGCACCAGGTGCTTATGAACCTGTGCCTCAACGCGGCCCAGGCCATGCCCGAGGGGGGGACCATGGAAGTGGGGCTGACAGCCGTGCCCGAGCCGCCGCGCCCGGCCGGACCCTGCATTGCCGCTGGTCAGTCCCTGGCCCAGCTGGAGCCGGGGCCCTATGCGCGTTTGTGGGTGGCGGATCAGGGCCATGGCATGGCCCCGGAGATTTGCGAACGGATTTTCGAGCCGTTTTTCACGACCAAAAAACCCGGCCAGGGCACGGGCATGGGCCTGGCCGCCGTACACGGCATCATCAAGAGCTGCGGCGGGGCGGTGCTGGTGGAAAGTACGCCCGGTCAGGGGAGCCGGTTCGATGTCTATCTGCCCCTGCTCCCCAGACCGGAAAAGGATGCGCGGTCCGTCTAGTTGATGGGCACATCGAGCAGGTCGTCGTTCTTCCAGCCCGGGCCGTCGAAATGCCACCATTCGCTCGGCAGCGGCTCGAACCCTTCCTTGGTCATGGCCGCTTCCAGGCGCTTGGCATTGGCCCGGGCGGCGGGATCGCCGCCGGTGTAATCGCGGCGGGCCTTTTCGGTGAAATCGTCAAAGCCCGACGGCATGGGCACTTCGTTGCCGGCCTTATCCACCAGGGTCAGGTCCACGGCCGCGCCCCGGTTGTGCTTGGAACCGGTCACAGGCTTGCCGTCTTTTTCCACGGGCTTGGCCACCCAGTCCTCGTTCGGCACCAGGGCCCAGAACTTCTTCTGGATGGAAAACGGTCGGTAGCAGTCGTAGACCTTGAGCCCGAGGCCCTGCTTTTCCAGGTCGGCCTGGACCTTGGCCAAACGTTTGGCCACCGGGGCGCGCAGGAAGCAACGCGCGGCCGGATACACGGCCACATGGGTGAAATTGTTCGGCGTGGCGTAGCGGATGTCCAGCCGGATTCCCGGCGCGACCTTGGTGATGTCCACCAGGCCCGCTTCCTCAGGGGTGGACGGACCGGCGGCCCGGATGGCCGGAGCGAAGCTGACCAGGGCGAGGACGAGAATCCAGGGGGTAAGGCGTCGTGGCATGGCGGTCTCCTTTTTCGGCAACATGCCGTGCTGGGCCGCATTGTCAAGGGATGCACCGCTGCCGTGGGCGTTTGAACTGACTCTTTTCGCGCCACCCTGTTGACGTCCGGACGCTCGGGGGCCATAACATGCAATGGTCGCCCTGGGGGCGGCGCAACCCCATAAGGAGGAACGCGCATGAACGAGCGCACTGGTCTTATCACATTCATGGGCAACGCCCTGACCCTGGCGGGCAATCCGGTCGGCGTCGGCGACACCGCCCCGAACTTCTCGGTTCTCACCAACGAACTGGCTCCGGCCAGCCTGGCCGATTTCACGGAAAAAGGCCTGATCCTCATTGCCGTGCCGTCTTTGGATACGGCGGTGTGCGATCTGGAAGCCCGCAAGTTCAATAACGAAATGGAGAACATGACCGGCAAGGCCAAGGCCCTGGTCGTGAGCATGGACCTGCCCTTTGCCCAGAAACGCTGGGCCGAGGCGGCCGGGGTCAAAAACATCGTCACCCTGTCCGACCACCGCGACGCGTCCTTCGGCCAGGCCTACGGCCTGCTGATCAAGGAACTGCGGCTGTTGTCCCGGGCCGTGCTCGTGCTCGACGCCGCCCGCAAGGTGACCTACATGGAACTCGTGCCGGAGGTGACCAACGAGCCCGACTATGCGGCCGCCCTTGCGGCCTTGGGCAAGGTCCTGTAGACACGGGGCCTGTCAGCCGCCAAGTGCGGCCGCTGGAAGGCACCATGAAACAGATCGTCCGCATCCTGGGCCGACGCCATCCGGCGTCGGCC
>JAWRKJ010000038.1:0-10030 GCA_040307025.1 Desulfovibrionaceae bacterium
ACGCGCTTTTCGGGATCGGGCTCGCTGTAATAGTTGTAGACCGGGTCGGCGTGATGGGACTGGACGCCGAAAATGCGCGGCAGGGAGCGGATCATGCCGAGCTTTTTGAGCTTCAAGAAACCGCTCATGATGGCCGTGACATTGCCGGCGTTGCCGATGGGCACGAACACGCACTTGCGGTAGGTGTCCCAGCCGAACCACTGGGCGATCTCGAAGGCGTAGGACTCCTGGCCCAGGATGCGCCAGGCGTTTTTCGAGTTGAGCAGGGCCACCCGGTAGTTGTCGGCCAGATGCTCGACCACCTTCATGCAGTCGTCGAACACCCCCGGCACCTCGATGACTGTCGCCCCGCTGCCGAGCGGCTGGGCCAGCTGCTGGGGCGTGACCTTGCCCTTGGGCAGGATGACCACCGACTTGATGGGCCCGCCCACGTAGGCGGCATAGAGCGCGGCCGAGGCCGAGGTGTCGCCGGTGGAGGCGCACACGGTCAGCACGCTGTCCCAGTCGTTGACCCGGACCAGATGTTTCAAGTAGCTGAACGCGCAGGCCATGCCCCGGTCCTTGAAGGAGGCGCTCGGGTTCTGGCCGTCGTTCTTGTAGTAGAACGGCGCACCAACGAGCTCGGTCAGGGCATCGTTGGCCGCGACCAGGGGCGTGTGGCCCTCGCCGAGGTACACGATATCCTGTTCCTCGACCACCGGGGCCATGAGCTCGTAAAACCGCAACACTCCGCGCAGGGCCGTGACCCGGGTGGCACAGCGCTTGTCGAAAAGCCCCTGCCAGTAGCTCGGCGGGAACTCCAGCAGGCTGTCGAAAGTGGTATCCTCAAGGACAAACACGCCGCCGCAGTGGGGGCAGGTGTAGTACAGCTCGTGAATGTCGAACCGGGCCTGGCAGCCCAGGCAGACATATTCCATCTTGCCCCGGTACTTGGGGAAATCGCTCACCGTGATCATGCCGTTTCCTTTGTTACGCGGGCCAGATCACCCGGGCGGCGGTCACCCACATGACCATGCCGCAGGCCACCTTGGCCGAAAAACCCAAAATCTTGCCGAAAAAAGCCCCCAAAGCCGCCCGCCGGGCCGCCGGGCCGTCGCGGCCGCCTTGCCGCTCGAACACATAGCAGCCAAGATACGCGCCGGCAACGGCTCCCAACAATGCCCCCAGGCCGAACAAAAACGGTGCGCCGACGATCGCCCCGGCAAAGGCGCCGACAAAACCGCCCAGATTGCCCCGGCCGGTGGCGCCGTAGCGTTTGGCTCCCACGAGCTGGGCAGCCAGTTCCACGAGTTCGCCGATCAGGGCCAGGCCGGCGAGCAGGACGTACACCCCCATGCCGAGCCGCAACTCCGGATGCAGGAAGTCCCACACACCGACCAACCCGAGCAGCAGCCAGTTGCCCGGCAAACCGAACACGTGCAGCCCCAGACAGGCGAGCAGCAGAGCCAAAAAGCCAATGGCCAGGACGAAGGTCACGCGTTGTTTTCCCGCCTATCGATGACCCGCGCAGCCTTGCCCTCGGACTTGGGCAGGCTGCCCCGCTCCACCAACTCCACCTTGGGTGTCACCAGGATCTCGTCGCGCAGCCGCGCGGCGATCCGCTTTTGCAAGGCGGAAAGGGCCCGCATGTCCTCGACGAAAAACTCGTCGCGGATCTCCACCTTGACCCGGATGGAGTCGAGGAAGCCCTCGCGGTCCAAAATGATCTGGTAGTCCTGGCCCACCTCGGGCATGGCCATGAGGATGGCCTCGATCTGCATGGGGAAGATGTTGACGCCCTTGACGATCATCATGTCGTCGGAACGGCCGTGGAGCCGGTCGATGCGGCGATGGGCCCGGCCGCAGGGACAGTCGCCTGGCAAAAACCGGGTCAGGTCCCGGGTGCGGTAGCGGATGATCGGCATGCCTTCACGCCCAAGGCTCGTCATGACAAGTTCGCCCAGTTGGCCGTCCGGCACGGGCTCGCCCGTGACCGGGTCCACGATCTCGGCCAGGTAGGCGTCCTCCCAGACGTGCATGCCGTTTTGCTCCGGGCACTCGAAGGCCACGCCCGGGCCGTTCATCTCGGACAGGCCGTAGGAGTTGTAGACCTTCATGTCGAAGGTCTCCTCCAGACGCCGGCGGGTGGCTTCGGTGTAGGGCTCGGCCCCGACCAGGGCGATGCGCACGGGCAGGGAGCGCGGGTCCAGGCCCATCTCCCGGATGATGTTGGCCAGGTGCATGGCGTAGGACGGGATGATGTGGATGCCCGTGACCTTGAAATCGGTGAGCAGCTTGATCTGGCGCTGGCTGTTGCCGGCGCCGGCCGGGATGGTCAGGCAGCCGAGCTTCTCGGCCCCGCAGTGGATGCCGAGGCCCCCGGTGAAAAGGCCGTAGCCCGACATGTTCTGGAACACGTCGTCCTTGCGCAGGCCCACCATGTACATGCAGCGGGCCATGAGCGACGACCACCATTCCAGGTCGTTTCGGGTGTGGTAGATGACGGTTGGGGAGCCGGTGGTGCCGGAGGAAACGTGCATGCGCACCATGTCGGACAGCGGCATGGCCAGCAGCTTGTCCGGGTAACTCGCGCGCAGATCCTGTTTGGTGGTAAACGGCAGGCGGCGCACATCGTCCATGGTGCGCACGGCATCGGGGCGGACGTCGTGCTCGCGAAACAGGGCACTGTAAAAAGGCGACTTGGCCGCTCGGGCCAGGCTTTTGCGCAACCGTTCCAGTTGCAGTCGTTCTATTTCAGGCCGGGACAGCTTTTCCGCTTCGTCGTAATACACGGTCGCTCCTTTGCCGGGACACGGCGTTGGTCCCGGTGCCTATACCCCCTGGCCTGGGGATGCATCAAGCCGCAACCTCCGGCCAACGCGGGGCGCCCTCCGGGATCATCCCGACGGTTGCGCAAGATAAAAAAGATCGCGGACAGCCGGTAGGGTACGGTGGCGCCTACCCGCCAACCCCGTATTCCGAGGGGGGCGGGATGTCGGAAAGATTTTCGAAGGCGGTCGATTCCTTGAAGAAGGTCAACTTGACCATGCCCGTGGGACCGTTACGCTGCTTGCCGATGATGACCTCGGCCACGTTGTCCTCGGGGGTGAGCTCCTCTTTTTTCTTATAAGCGGCCGCGCGGTAAAGAAAAATGATAACGTCGGCATCCTGCTCGATGGCGCCGGATTCGCGCAGGTCCGACATCATGGGCCGCTTGTCCGCCCGCTCCTCGACCTTGCGGTTGAGCTGGGACAGGGCGATCACCGGCACGTGGAGTTCCTTGGCCAGGGCCTTTAAGCTGCGCGAAATATCGGAAATCTCCTGCTCGCGGGAATCGATGTGGCGCGAGGCCCGCATGAGCTGGAGGTAGTCGACCACGATGAGCCCGAGCCCATGCTCGGCCTTGAGCCGGCGGCAACGGGCCCGCATCTCCATGGTGGTGATGGCGGCGGTGTCGTCGACGAAGATCGGGGAGTCGGTCAGATGGTTGGCTGCGTCGTACAGGCGCGACCAGTCCTCGTCGTCGAGCCGCCCCCGGCGCAGATGGGACAGGTCCACCTTGCCCCAGCAGCACAGCATCCGCTGCATGATCTGCTCCATGGACATTTCCAGGGAGAAGATGGCCGTGGGCACGCCGTGCAAGGCCGCGGCCCGCATGGCCACGTTCATGGCAAAGGCGGTCTTGCCCATGGACGGCCGGCCGGCCACGATGATGAGATCCGAAGGCTGGAGCCCGGCCGTGTACTCGTCGAACTGGTAGTAGCCCGTGGGCACGCCGGTGACGAGTTCCTTGTTCTCCATCCGCTTTTCGATCTGCTCGAAAACCGTGGTGATGAGGTCCTTGGCCGAGTGCACGCCCTTGGTGGTGCGGGAGTCGGCGATGGAGAAGATGGCCTGTTCGGACTCGTCGAGGAGCCGGTCGGTTTCGAGCCCGCCCTCGTAGCAGCGCGAGATGATGTCCACGGCCGTGCCGATGAGCTTTCGCTGCACGGCCTTTTCGCGCACGATGACGGCATGGTGCAGGGCATTGGCGGCCGAGACGGTGGACGAGGCCAGTTCGGCCAGATAGGCCGGACCGCCCACTTCGTCCAGGCGTCCGGCCGAGCGCAGGGCTTCGGCCAGGGACACGAGGTCGATGGGCGCGTTTTTGCGAGAAAGCTCCAGGATGGACTGGAAGATGGTACGGTGGGCCGGGGAATAGAAATCGTCCTCGCCGACCAGATCGACGAGATTGAAAAGGATGGAGTTCTTGAGGAGAACCCCCCCCAGGACCGCCTGTTCGGCTTCCAGGTTCTGGGGGGGGACTTTTTTCAGGACGTCGGCGGAGACCCGCTCCAGGGCCTGCCCGGTCAGCGGCTCGCCGCTTCCGGCCAGACCGGAAGCCTTATTGCGCGGTTTCTTCCTCGGGCTGTCCACTTTCCTGAGCCTGTTCCTCGGTCGCCTCGACCGGAGTCACATCCTCGAAACCGCCCTGGCGCATGATGGTCACGACGACCTTGCCACGCAGGTCGGGCAGCAGCTTCACCTCGACCTCGTAATGGCCCAAGGCCCGGATGGGCTCGGCCAGCACGATCTTCTTGCGGTCGATCTCGACACCGGCCTCGGCCAACTTGTCGGCAATGATGCCGGAGGTGACGGAGCCGTAGAGCTTGTCGCCCTCGCCCACACGCACCTCGATGGTGATGGGCGTGGCGGCCAGCTTGTCGGCCAGGCTCTGGGCGGCGGAGGCCAGGGCGTCACGCTTGGCCTGCAGCTTCTTGCGCTCGTTTTCGAACCGGCGCAGGTTGGCCTCGGAGGCCAGCATGGCCAGCCCCTGAGGAATCAAATAATTGCGGCCGTAGCCGGGTTTGACCGAGACGGTGTCCCCCAAGCGGCCGAGATTTTCGACGTCAGCGCGCAAAATGAGTTGCATGGCGTCCCTTCCTTACATTTTCTTCAGAAGTTCGGCGCTGTGGGTGGCCGTGTAGTACAGAAGCGCCATCTGGCGGGCGCGCTTGATCTCCTGGGTCAGACGGCGCTGGCACTTGGCGCACGTGCCGGTGATGCGCCGGGCGATGATCTTGCCCCGGTCGCTCACGAAATCCTTAAGGATATCGGGGCGCTTGTAGTCGATGGGCAGGTTCTTGTTGGCGCAGAAACGGCAGAACTTCTTTTTCGGGGTGAACTTCTTTTTAAATGCCATGGCTTAGGCCCCCTCGGGAACGTACTTGTCGGCGAGCTTGACGGTCACGAACTTCATGATGCCGTCGGTGATGCGCACGATGCGCTCGAATTCGGCGATGGCCGTGGCCGGCGCCGCGAATTCGAAGCGGGTGTAGTGCCCGCGGGTCTTTTTCTGGACGGGGTAGGCCAGGTCGCGCATGCCCCATTCGTCGGTGGCCAGGATCAAGGCTTCCTGACGTTCGAGAACGCCTTTGAGATTCTCGATGATTTCCTGACGGTTGTCAGTTGCCAGCTCCGGAGAGAGCAAAAGCAGGGCTTCGTACTTCCGCATGGTTCCTCCTTGTGGTCCATGGCCCTTTCTCCCGGGAGAAATCCCTTTGGAAAGAGCAAGGTGAGGGCGTGTCGTTACTCATGAAGGGCCTCGCTGTCAAGGCCGGAGTCCACGACTTGCCAAGGTCCGGTCGAGCCTCTAGGAAGAAGAGCGGACCGGTCCATTTCCCCCATCCATCCCCTACCGGACCGGCCGGAGTCCTCCTATGCGCATCCGTACCAAACTGCTCCTCATTCTGTTGTGCCTGGTGGTGCCGCCCCTGCTCGCCACCAGCTACTACGCCCTGCGCCAGGCCAAACTCCTCGGCGACGAGCTGGCCGGGCATACGGCCGAGGCCTTCAAGCGCGCGGCCGAACGGGAACTGGCCCTCATGGTGGAGCTCATCGGCGAGGACATCAACGACAACGCCCAGATGCAGGTGCTGGCCCTGTCCACCCTGGCCCGGGAAGCCGCGCACGCCTTGACCGGACCAATGCCGGCCGAGGGCCCGGTCTTTTTCGACACGGAGTTCGACGCCGCCAAGGGACTGCCGCCAGGACTTTCCCGCCTGGACAATCCCGACGCCCCGGCCTCGACCGTCACCGGCGACGCGCCGTCCTTGACCCTGCCCCCGGGACTGACCCGCCAAAACGTCCGGGACGACGCCCAACGTCTGGCCGCGCTGCTGCCGACGTTCAACCTGCTGTATCAAAATCTCGGCGCCAATCTGATGTGGGCCTACGTAGCCCTCGATAACGGCCTCATGGCCACCTATCCCGGCCACGGCGGCATGCCGCCAGGCTATGACCCCCGGACCCGGGAATGGTACAGGGCCGCCGCGACCGCCGGAAAGCCGAGTTGGCGGCTCCTGGTCGACGCCTCGACCAAACGCTTGACCGCCACCGTGGCCATGCCCGTGACCGGACCGGACGGCAAGGTCCTCGGTGTGGCCGGCATCGACGCGCCCCTCGAATCCATGCTGCCGGAAAGCGATCTTTCCAAACGCTGGGGACAGGGGGTGTCCATCCTGATCGTCACGGCCGATCCCGCGCCCCAGGGGGGCTTGCGGATCATGGTCCACGGCGACCGGGAATTTCTGGGTCACGATCACGGCTGGGACACCACGATCGATCCCCATCCCCTGGACAGCCGCGATACGGCCGGGCTGGCCGCACTCGCCCAGGCCATGCAGGCCATGCGCTTCGAGCTGGTCAACATCACCGTGGCCGGCGTGCCGTCCCTGGCCGCCTACAAACCCTTTCCCTCGGGCGATTCGGGAATACTCGTGGTGGTGCCGCGCCAATCGGTCCTGAGCCAGGCCGATTCGGCCGAAGCCGCCATCCTGGACCGGACGTGGTCCATGATGCTCGTGGTGGCGTCTTTTACCTTGGCGGCCATTGCCGCCGCCGTGGTGATGGCCTCGCTCGGCGCCCGGGGCGTGACCCGGCCGGTGATGGAACTGTGCTGCGCGGCCAGCCGCCTGGCCAAGGGCGACCTGTCGGCCCGGGCCCGGGTCACGGGCCGCGACGAACTGGCCGACCTGGCCCGAGCGTTCAACGACATGGCTCCGGAACTGGCCGAACGGCTGCGCCTCAAGCAGGACATGCAACTCGCCATGGAGGTGCAACAACTCCTGCTCCCCAAGGGACCGCCGCATCTGCCGGGCCTGGACATCGCCGGCGCCACTTTCTACTGCGACGAAACCGGTGGGGATTATTTCGACTATTTGCAGTTCGCTCCCCGGGACGGTAACGGCTGCGACATTGTGCTCGGCGATGTCACCGGGCATGGCGTGGCCGCGGCCCTGTTCATGGCCACGGGCCGGGCCCTGCTACGGGGCCGGGCCGAAGCCGGCACCGGGCCGGCCGCCCTGCTCACGCTGGTCAACAGTTTGTTGTGCCAGGATACCGGCGAAAGCGGCCGGTTCATCACCCTGTTTTTCCTGCGCGTGGAAAACGGCGGTCTGGCCGGGACCGGCCGACTCGTCTGGTCCAGGGCCGGCCATGACCCGGCCCTGGTCCTCGATCCCGCCACCGGCGCCTTCACGGAACTCATGGGCCCGGGCATCCCCCTCGGCATCGCCCCGGAATTCACCTATGCCGAACAGAGCCATCCCGGCCTGGCCCCGGACCAAGTCCTGGCCATCGGCACGGACGGCATCTGGGAGGCGCGCAACCCGGACGGCGAGATGTTCGGCAAGGAACGCTTCCAGGCCGTGTTGCGGGAAAAGGCCCACGCCCCAGCCGCGACCATCGTATCGGCCGTGCGCGAGGCCGTGGCCCGCTTCCAGGCCGGCGCCCCCCAGGACGACGATATCACCCTGGTGGTGATCAAGGCCCAGTCGGCTTAGGCCGGCTTACAGCCAGCTGACCCGGGCCGGATTGCGCGGCGGCACCTTGGGATAGCGCACCTTGGGATAGCCGAGCATGAGCCCGCCCCGCACGGCCTGCCCCTCGGGCACACCAAGGGCCTGACGCACGGTTTCGCTGTGGGTGGCGGCCGCCGTGAGCAGGCCGGCCCAGCAGGTGCCAAGTCCCCGGGAAACCGCGGCGATTTCCATAAATGTCAGGGCAATGGCGCAGTCCGCAGCCCCCCAGTTCGAGTCCGCCACCGCAGTGGCCACGGCCAGGGCCGGGGCCGAGCGCAAAAACGTGTCCTGCCCCTTGTTCCACAGGGCCGCATATTTCGGATGTCCGTTGGATTTGATGAAAAAGTCGGCGATGACTCCGGCCAGCTCATGGACCTTTTCGGGAGAGACCGTCACGATCCAGCCCACTTGCTGGGTATTGACGGCGGTCGGGGCGTAGCGGGCCACATTGAGCAGTTCCTCGGCCACGTCCCGGGTCACGAGCCGGTTGGACCAGACGCGGGTGGAACGCCGGCCAAGCAGCATCCCATCCACCGCCTCGGGCGCCGGGATGTCGCGCCAAGTCGGACGCAGCCCGGCGGCATCGACCCGACTGTGCGTCAGGGCGTCCTGGGGACAGATGGCCACGCAATGGCCGCAGCCGTTGCACACGCTCGGATCGGCCGCCACGGGCCGGCCGTCGGCATCGGCCTCCAGACAGCCGGACGGGCATTCGGCCACGCACATGCCGTCCTGTTTGCACCGGGACACATCCACCGTGAGAAGCTGTTCCATGTCGTACCTCCCGCCCGAAGTCTCGGCCGCGCCAACAGGGCGCGATCGGTCGGGCACTCCACCCTACCGCGCAGGCCGAGACTTGCAAGCAGGCACAAGGAAGTGGCCTGCGCACCAAAGGGGTACCGGAAGGCGGGGAATCGGGCGTCCGCGCCGACCCCGGGAGAAATCCGGAGTCGGCCGCAACGCTCGGTGGAGGTCGGTCATCCCGGGGCGTTCCTCTGCGGACACGGCGGGATGCAGGGAAAAACCGTATCCGGTCCCGTGCGGGGGACCGGGTTGGGTACGGCTACAACCAGACGATTCTGGTCCGACCGGTGCTTTCCGGATCGCGGACCTGGAAGGGCGAATAGCCGAGCAGCAGGGCACCATAGGCCGTATGCGACCCGGGGATGGCCAGGGCGGCGGACACGGCCGTATCCGAGGTCGCGGCCCGCAGGACCTCACCGGCGAAACAGGCGGCGATGCCCGCGCCGGTCGCGGCCCATTCCAAACGGGCCAGGGCCAGGGCGCAGGCCTCGGCCGCGCCGGGCACACCGGTTGGGCCATGAACCACGGCCAGATGCGGCGCACCGCCGAACACGCCCTTGCCCGGCTCGGTTTCAGACTCTTTCGCCATGGCAAGCAGGCCGTTGCGCGTCCGCCAGCCCTCCATCTGCTCCCGAATCCTGTCCATGGACTGGGCGGCCTCCACCACGACGAACTGCACGAGGCGGCTGTTTTTCCCCAGATCGGCGCTGGCCTGGATGACGAGGTCACGCAGCGTGTGCATGGGCACGGCCTGCCCGGTGAAGACCCGGATGGAACGCCGGCCGCGCATGAATCCGGCCTGCAACCTGGCCGTGGGCCCTTCGGGCAGGGAACGGTCGTCGCCCGACAAACAACGGGCCAGGACCCGACTGGGACAGTCCGGTGCATCCGGGGCCAGACAGTCCTCGGCCGTCTCTTGCGTTGCGGAAGCCGCCTCACCACCATTGCTTGTGGGGCATTTGAATGGAATACCCCTGATGTACATGATGTGCTGCCGCGGTGACTTTCCTGCCTCATACGGTACCGACATAGTGCTCTCCCTTAGGCATATGGGCCATGACACATTCCCTACGCTTGAGCGCACCGCGTTACAACCTGTCGTTTCTTGAAAGAAACGTGATTTGCTTCCGCTGGTTTGCCGGTCCAATGACAGGTTTTTCCTTGAGAACTTCAGTCGGATACTTTATGCTACACTTGAATTATTTTTGGAAGGGAGAGCGCCATGCGGGTCCTCGTTGTCGATGACGACCCGGCGAGCCGGCATATCCTGGCCGCCCAACTTGCCGGTGTGGCCGATTGCGTGCCCTGCGGTTCCGGAGTCGAAGCCGTGGAGGCCGTGGAAGCGGCCATTGCCGCCGACACGCCGTTTGACGTGGTGTTTCTCGACATCATCATGCCCCACATGG
>JAWRKJ010000039.1:0-3588 GCA_040307025.1 Desulfovibrionaceae bacterium
CGGGACCGGGTAAGTATCCGGGGCTGTCGCTGTACGGCAGCCCCGGACTCAGGAAAAACAGGTTTGGGGCGGCTGGCGGGTGCTTTCCGGCCCTGGCTGCGAAGAGCCTTCAGGGTGCGGCACGGGCAATTCCACCACAAAGGCCGTACCGCGCGGTTCCCGGGATTCGGCCCGGATGGCACCCCGGTAACGCTCCACGATTTGTTTGCAGATGGCCAAGCCCAGGCCCGTGCCCTGCTTTTCGGAGCTGGCGGTATCGCCACGGCGGACCTGATGGAATTTATCGAAGATACGTTCCCGTTCAGTCTCGGGGATACCCGGTCCGGTGTCGGCGACCCGGAATTCCACACGTTCGCGGCCAAGAGCCCGCACGGCCAGCTCCACCTCGCCTTCGCCGGCGTAGCGGGCCGCGTTGGTGAGCAGGTTGACGAGCACCTGCATGATTCGGTCCGGGTCCACCCACAGCCGGGGCAAGGTTGCGGACACGTCCACCACCAGCATGAGCCGCTCGCTTTGCTCGTATTCCCCGCTGACGGCGTCCACGGCCATGCGTACGACCTCACCCGGATCGACCAGCCGATCGTGCCAGTCCAGCCGGCCGGACTCGATCTTGGAGAGATCCAGAAAATCGTTGACCAGCCGTGTGAGCCGGGCACCCTCGTTTTCGATGATGCGCAGGTTGTCGGCGATGCGGTTGCCTTTTTTGGTCAACCGGTCGCTCACATCGGCAAAGGGCATGAACTCCTTGAGGAATTCGCGGCGGGTCAACTTGGCAAAGCCCAACACCGAGGTCAGCGGCGTGCGCAGGTCATGGGTGACGGTGGCCATGAAACCGGATTTGAGGGCGTCGAGTTCGAGCAGGCGGGCATTGGCGCCGGCCAGGGCCTCGGCCTGGCGCGCGAGCAGTTCCGTGCGTTCGGCCACCCGCCTCTCCATCTCGCGGGTCAGGCTGCCCAGACGGGCTACGGCCCGGTCGCGTTCGCCCAGGATCGCCAAAAACGCGGCCACGCCATCGCCGTCCAGGCCCCGAAGCGCAACCATGGCCTCGGGCACGACAGTTTGGGGCCAGTCGGCGCCGGCCAGACACACGAGGTGCCCAGCATGTCCCTCCCAGGCCTGCAGCACCTGGGTCAAGGTCTCGGGGGTATCCCGGGGGGAAAGAGGCAACACGGCCACTTCGGGCCCGTGGTCGCACGCGGCAGTACGCGCCGCATCCGACGTCACGACCAAGACGCGCCAGCCGCCGAGCGCCAGGCGGGCCGCCACGGCCGCCGCCGAGGTCGTCGCCTGGGGCCAGACCAGCAAACGTCCGCCCGTCACCAGCCTGGCTCCGGCCGAGGCTTGCCCAGCGCCTCGGGCGCGCTCTGTCTCCCTCGACCACAGCCCGAATCGGGGCACAAACGAAACGATACATCCACGGCAAACAACTCCGTGCGGGATGTGCAACATTTCCCCGGCAATTTCCCTCCGAGGAGGACCGTTTTTTAGCATGGGAAAAGCAACAGCACAATCGCCCCCAGCACCAGCCTCCCGGAAGGGGCTTTTCAAGAGCGCGCCCCGAGCGTAGACAGCGCCCTTCGCGTGACCAAGGAGACCATTATGTCCGGTGCATCCATGCGACAGGCCCTGATCCGGGCGCTGCGGGTCGGCAGCCTCAAACAGGCCGGCCGTACGGCCGTGGCCGCTGTCCTGACCCAGATCGTGGTCACCCTGCTCGGGCTGACCCAGGGCTATTGGGCCGTGATCACCACGGTCATCGTCATGCAGGCCAATCTCGGCGGCTCGATCCGAGCCGCCTGGACGCGGCTCGCCGGCACGGCCGTGGGCGCGATTTCGGGCATCGTGGCCGGGCTCATCGGCGGCCAGTCCCTGTTCGCCCTTGGCTTGGCCGTTTTGGTCACCCTGTCCGTGTGCGGCTTGCTGCCGCGCCTGCGCGACAGTTCCCGGGTCGCCGGCATCACCGTCGTCATCGTCATCCTGGCCGGCCATCCGGCCGAATCCCCCATCACCCTCGGGCTGTCCCGGTTCACGGAAATCTCCATCGGCATCATCACGGCCCTGGCGACCTCGGCCCTGGTGTTTCCGTCCCGGGCCAGCGCGGCCCTGGGCCGGGGCCTGTCCAAGGTCTTCGAGGACGTGGCCTCGCTGTTTGCCGTGGTGGTGGAAGGCCGGTTGCGGGAAGATTACCCCGAACGCCACGTGTTCGCCCTCAAGGACCGCCTTGTGCGCACCTTGAACCGTTGCCGGCAACTGCGCCTGGAAGCCGATATCGAAGGCCGCCGCGAGGACGCGGCCATAAGGGACATGCTGCTCGTCCAGGGAGCGCGCCTGTTCGAACACGTGCTGGGGCTCGATCACGTGGCCTCCGAAGCCCGGGGCGGCGGTCTGCACCGCCATCTGCCGGAGGAACTCCTCGCCCTCGAAACCGCCACCGCCGCAGTGCTCACGTCCCTGGCCGCCCATCTGCGCGACGCGAGCGCCCTGCCGGATCTGACCACCCTGGACGCGGCCGTGGCCCAGGCCCGGGTCAAGCTCGCCGCCATGCGCAAGGAACGCGCTCCGGCCGCCTACGACTTAAGCGAAGTCATGCATTTTTTCAGCTTCATACACGGCATGCTGGCCTGCGCCGCCGACGCCCGGGACATCACCTCTCGGCTGGTCGCCCTGGGCCGGGAAGAGGTTGCCCCGGCCCGCGGCCCTTGGTAGCCTGACGCCGGAGCCAGGACCGCATGCTCGCATCACAACTGCTCGCCAAGGCGCGCCGGGTGCGCCTGACCGGCCGCGCACCGGTCGATGCCGCCCTGACCGGCGAATACCGGTCGGCCTTTCGCGGCGTGGGCCTGGAATTCGAGGAAATCCGCGAGTACGCCCCGGGCGACGACGCTTCGGCCATCGACTGGAAGGTCACGGCCCGACTGGGCCGGCCCTACGTCAAACGCTTCCGCGAGGAACGGGAACGCACCGTGCTGCTGGCCGTGGACGTGTCCCGGTCCATGCACTTCGGCGCCCCGCCCCTGGTCGAAACCGCGGCCGAAGCGGCCGTGGTCGTGGCCGTCAGTTGCGCCGCCAACCGCGACCGGGTGGGCGTGCTGCTTTTTTCCGACCGGGTGGAACGCTTCCTGCCCCCGGGCAAGGGGCCGGGACAAGCCTTTGCCGTAGCCGCCGCCCTGGCCGAGACCCGTCCCGTGGGCACGGCCACCGATCCCGGACCGGCCCTGGCCTTGCTGGCCGCCACCGCCCGACACCACGCCATCGTGTTTCTGTTTTCCGATTTCCTCGGCGAGGGCTTCGCCAGCGGGCTCGGCCGGCTGGCCGGACGCCACGACTGCATCGCCGCCTTTGTCGCCGCTCCGGACCTCACCCTGCTTCCCGACTCCGGCCTGTGTACCGTGGCCGACCTCGAAACCGGCCGGCAAACCCTGCTTGATTGCGGCAACCCGGCTACACGCCGCCGCTTCGCCGCCGCGCGGCAGGAACGGCGGGCCCAGGCCATGGCCGCCCTGCGCGCCAGCGGCGCCTCAGTCCTGGAACTGCCGTCCAACGGCCCCATGGCCCCGGCCCTGGCCGCGGTTTTTCGCGGACGGGGAC
>JAWRKJ010000040.1:0-4199 GCA_040307025.1 Desulfovibrionaceae bacterium
CCCCCCCCCCCCCCCCCCCCCCCCCCCCCCCCCCCCCCCCCCCCCCCCCCCCCCCCCCCCCCCCCCCCCCCCCCCCCCCCCCCCCCCCCCCCCCCCCCCCCCCCCCCCCCCCCCCCCCCCGCCGGAGGCACCTTCTCCCCCTCGCTATCCCAGCAACGTCCGGGCGATGACCTTGGCGTCGCCGATGGTCTTGGCGATGCTCGAACGCTCGTTGGGTTGGTGGGCGTTGTGTTCCAGGGTGGCCCAGACCACGGCCGGATAGCCGCGCCGGCGCAGGTAGGCGGCCACGGTGCCGCCGCCAATGCCCATGGGCCGGGGGGTGCTTCCGGGGTAGACCGCGCGGATGGCCGGCATGAGGCGCTTGACGATGGGTGCGTCTTCGCTGGTGGCCGGGGCGGCCTGCTCCTGCTGGACGACTTCGTAGTCGATGGTCACGCCGCAGGTGGCCTCGACCTCGGCGCCGAGTTCGCGGATGGCGGCCAGGACGTCGTCCAGGGGGTATTCGGGCAGCACCCGGCAGTCGACGTAGAACACGTCCCGGCCGGGAATGGTGTTGATGTTGTCCACGTTGGCTTCTTTTTTCGTCGGCTCGAAGGTCGAATTGGCCGGCAGGAACAGGGGATTTTTGGCGTTGAAGCGGTCGTGGAGGCTCGGGATCTTGAGGATGAACAGGGCGGCGGCGGCCAGGGTGTTGATGCCCTGTTCGGGCGTCGAGGCATGGCACTGGCGACCGTTGACGATGATTTTGAGCCAGAGCATGCTTTTTTCGGCGATCTCCACCATTTCGCTGGTGGGCAGGCCGAAGTCGGGCACGAGAAAAAGATCGTCGGGGGTAAAAAGCCCGTCGGCATGGCCGGCCACGTAGTCCAGGCCGAATTTGCTGCCGGTTTCCTCGTCGGAAACGAACAGCAGGCCGTAGTTGACCGGGGGCGTGTTCCCGGTTTCGGCCAAGGCCTTGGCCACGAGCAGGGAACTGACCGAGGCCTGCTGGTTGTCCTCCACGCCCCGGCCGTAAATCAGATCGCCGTCCACGACGGCCTGATAGGGATCGCTGCGCCACAGGCCGAGGTCCCCGGGCGGGACGATATCGAGATGGGAGATGACCCAGAAGGTGCGGGAGGTGTCGACGCCGGGCAGGATGACGGCCAGGTTGGGGCGATGGCCGCAGGGGACGCGCTTATCCGGGGCGTTTATTTCCCGGGGTTCGGGCAAGCCCAGGCCGGCGAGCAGATGGCGCACCAGATCGGCTTTTTCGCGTTCACCGGGGCCGCCGTTGTCCGGACCCAGGGCCGGCACGGCGGTCAGATGGCGTTGCAGATCGATGACGGTGTCGCGTTGGGTGTCGAGGAAGCTTTGTACACGGTCGAGCATAAGGGCTCCGGACGGTTACGGATTGGCAGGGCTAGGCAATCATAGCCGTTCGCGCCCGGCTTGGCAAACAAGGGGCGCGCGACAACGCAAAAAGCCGGGAGGCGGAAGGCCTCCCGGCAAAAATGCGTCCTGGAAGAGCGAAGGTGGCCTAGCGACCGCGGGCGGCGCGCTTGGAGGCCTTCAACGGGTTGATGTTGACCTTGCCGCCCTTGTCGATTTCGAGCTTCATGTGGGTGGCGAAGTTGCAGACCTTCTGGGCCCACTTGCGTTCGGGCATGGGATAGCTCTTGCAGTATTTGACCCCATCCTGCTCCATGGTGCGTTCGCAGCCCTCGCACTTGTCCACGATGGGATGGCATTCGACGCCGTTGACGATGATGACCTGGGACATGGGAATAACCTCCGGGCCGCGCGGCATGGGGCGCGGGAATGATTACAGCGCAAAGCCAGCCTTTATTATGGATGCCGGCCGCCTTGTCAAGGGATAGACCGGGGCGGCGCGGCCACGGCTCACCGGCCGGTAAGCCGCCGGGCAGCCTCCCGGAATTCCTGGCGTAATCTCGGATAATCCAGGGTGGTGTACCGGCCGTTCCGGTACAGGACCTGGCCGGCGACCATGGTCAGGACCACCTCGCCGCCGCTTGCCGCGTAGACCGCGTCGGATACCGGGCTGTAGCCCGAGGCCAGGGCCGGCCGGGTCAGGTCCAGGGCGCACAGGTCGGCCGGTCCGCCGACGGTCAGGCGGCCGAGTTCGGGCCAGCCCAGGGCCAGGCCGCCGTCGCGGGTGGCCATGTCCAGGGTGGCCTGGGCGCCCTGGGCCGTGGGATCGCCGGCCGCCACCTTGTGGAGCAGGGCGGCCGCGCTCATTTCCGAAAAAAGATTGAGGGCATTGTTGCTGGCCGCGCCATCGGTCCCCAGGCTCACGGTCACGCCGGCCGCGCGCAGGGCCGGAATGGGCGCGATGCCGCTGCCGAGCTTCATGTTGCTTTTGGGGCAATGGGAGACGGCCGTGCCGTGGGCGGCCAGGGTCGCGATGTCGGCCGCGGTAAGGGCCACGCCATGGGCGAGCAGGGTCCGGGGACCGAGAAACCCGAGGCGCTCCAGGTAGGGGATGACGCGCAGGCCATGAGCCTTGTGGCAATCGTCGTTTTCCCGGGCCGTTTCCACGGCGTGGGTGGCCAGGAGCAGGTCGCGCTCCCGGGACAGCTCCACGCACCGCTCAAGGGTCCGGGTCGTGCAGGTGTAGACGGCGTGGGCGAAAAGGGCCGGGCGCAGGCGCGGCTGGCCGGACACCTTGTCGGCCAGTTCCCGTGCGGCGTCCAGGGCCTGGTCGGATGTCTTGAATTTCAGGTCGGCGCTGTCGAAAACCCCCTGGCCGATGACGGCCCGCATGCCCGATGCGTCGGCCGCTTCGGCCACGGTGCCGGAAAAGAAATAGGCATCGCAAAAGCAGGTCGTGCCCGAGGCGAGCATCTCGGCGCAGGCGAGCAGGGTGCCCAGACGCACGGCCTCGGGCGTGAGCCTGGCCTCGGCCGGCCAGATGTGGTCGGTCAGCCAGGAGGCCAGGGGCGCGTCGTCGCACAGTCCGCGAAAAAGCGACATGGCCGCGTGGGTGTGGGTGTTGACGAGTCCGGGCAGAACCAAAGCCTCGCCGAGGTCCAGACGGGTACCCGGTTGGTAGCGTGCGGCCAGGTCGGCCGCCGGGCCGAGGTCCGTGACGCGGCCGTCGGTGATGGCCAGGGCGGCTTCGCGCAGGATGTCGCGGGTGTCGTTCTGGCTGGCGAGGACCGAGGCCGTCAGCAAGGTGTCGCAGGGGATGGGTTGGTTGGCCATGGAGCGTCTCGTAGCCCGAATTGCTTTTCGGGACAAGAGCGGCTTGACCCGGTGGGCGCAAGGCTCTATCCGAATCCGGTAACCGTATCACATTGCAAGGAGACGGCCATGGATCTGCGCAAACTCATTCGCGACATCCCGGATCATCCCAAACCCGGCATCCTCTTTTTCGACATCACGCCGCTGCTCGGCGACCCGGACGGGTTTCGCCAGGCCGTGGACGCCCTGGCCGAACGGTTTGCCGGCTCAGGCGCCACCAAGATCGTGGCGGCCGAGGCCCGGGGATTTATTTTCGGGGCCGCCCTGGCCTATAAGATGGGGCTCGGCTTCGTGCCCGTGCGCAAGCCCGGCAAGCTGCCCTACAAGACCAGATCCGTGACCTACGATCTCGAATACGGGTCCGACACCCTGTGCATGCACGAGGATGCGCTGCTTCGAGGGGAAAAGGTGCTGGTCATCGACGACCTTCTCGCCACGGGTGGCACCCTGGCCGGGGTGATCCAGCTGGTGGAGGAATTCGGGGCCCAGATCGCCGGCATCGGCGTGGTGGTGGAGCTGTCCTTCCTGCACGGCAAGGAACTGCTGCGCCCCAACGGCTGCGAGAGCATCCTGCAGATCGCCTAGGCACAATCCTTCGGAAAAACGCATTTTTTTTCGCAACATCCCCCCACGTGGTTTGCCCATGCCACACAGGAGAGCACGGCCCATGCGTATCGGCATCATCGGCGGCAGCGGCCTGGACGATCCCAATATCCTCGAATCCACGCGCGATCTGGAGCTGGACACGCCCTACGGGCCGCCCAATTCGACCCTGCGCCAGGGAAAAATCGGCGGCAAGGACGTGGTGCTTTTGGCCCGCCACGGCCGCAGCCATACGGCCACCCCGACCAACGTCAATTATCGGGCCAATATCCACGCGCTCAAGGCCGTGGGTTGCGCGGCCGTCCTGGCGACCACGGCCGTGGGCTCCCTGCGCCAGGAAATTCACCGGGGCG
>JAWRKJ010000041.1:0-5648 GCA_040307025.1 Desulfovibrionaceae bacterium
CCCCCCCCCCCCCCCCCCCCCCCCCCCCCCCCCCCCGCCGGAGGCTTTTTCCTGCTCCTGCCGTGTCTTCCCGTAACGCGCCACGATCCGGTCGATGACGGCGGTGGTGGAAAGTCCGGGGATCAGGGGCAGGCTCTCCACGCGTCCGCCCCGGGCCGTGACCTGGGGGGCGCCGACAATGGCCGCCACGGGCCAGTCTCCGCCCTTGACCAGCACGTCCGGCTCCAGGGCGAGAATGAGTTCCAGGGGCGTGTCCTCGGCAAAGGGTACGACCATATCCACGCAGGCGAGTCCGGCCAGGACATAGGCGCGCTCGCTAAGCGGCGTCACCGGCCGGCTCGGGCCCTTGAGCCGACGCACCGAGGCGTCGTCGTTGAGTCCGACCACGAGCAGATCGCCGCAGTCCCGGGCCCGGGCGAGCAGGTCCACATGGCCGGCATGGAGCAGATCGAAGCAGCCGTTGGTGAAAACCACGGTGCGACCGGCGCGGACACGGTGCAAATGGACCTGGGCCGCGCTACGGTCACGGATTTTCGGATGCTCAAGCATGGGGCGGGCGTTTGCGCCGCAGCCGGGTTTCGCGACCGAAAAAGGCCAGTTCCAGCCAGTCGAGGCCGAAGGTCAGGGCCTCTTCCTCATCGGCCAGAATGCATTCCTTGCGCGCTTCGTCGATATCCACCAGCCGGAATAGATCCATCTTGGCGATGAATTCCTGGAAGGCATCGGGCTGGTACAAAGCCAGCCAGACCATTTGCGTCTGCTTGTCCGACAGGGCCGCGCCCTTGCCCCGGGCCAGGGCCATCAGCAGCAGGTAACGGTCGTTGAAGGCGTTGTAGCGGGCCAGGTCCTGGTCGGCCAGCCAGGCCGGGGCGTCCCAGGCCTTGTCCTCCTCGAAACCCTGGCAGTGGGGCTCGCGCACGACGAAGAACTGTTCCACGACCTGTTCGTTTTCGTCCAGGCGGGTGGCCCGGCCCAGGGGATAGGTGCGGCAGGCTCCGGGACGGTTACCGTAGACCTTGCACCCGGCTTCGGACACGAAGGGGCAGCGTTTTTGCGGCTCCTTGCGCATGGCCAAGTGCGGCATGGGAAAGCCCGAATCGGGCAGGACGTGGCGCACGGTGAAGTGGTTGAGGAAATCCGTGGCGGCAATGCCGAGCGCCCGGCGCAGCCGCAAGGCGTCGTAGGGCGTGAGCATGAGGTTCAGATCGCTGCAACAGGCGTTGAAGCAGGGAACCTCGGGGTGGCAGGCGAACCGGAAGGTCTGGCCGGGAGCGAGCTCGGGCAGGGACTTGAGAAAGGCTTCCGTGGCGTCGGCCTGGTCGGCGGCCACGGCCTCGTTGAGATCATGCATGGTCAAAGGTCTCCTTGCCGGGCTTCTACGACCCCAGGCCGGCCTTGGCAACCATCGGCTCCCCGATGTCGGCTGCCTGATGCCGGCTGCCTTGACAGGGTCAGGAAAAACAGGAACCTTCCCCCATGCGGCCAAATCCCGCGCCTCAAGTGCCTGGGTTTCGCAAGGTGCCGGGGCGGGCGTATGGCCTGAAACGGGGCCGCACGGGCCGTCATTTGTCTGAGCAACGCGGGCCGGGTGCCGCCGCCATGGCCGCCTGGCACGCCGGGGATGCGATGCAGTCGGGCTTTTCCTTGCGACTCGAAAATCGGCTTGTGGAACTCGACCGCCTCGCCGCGGCTGTGGAAGCCTTTGGCGAGGCCGAGCAGTTGTCACCCAAGCTCACCTACCAGATCGGTCTGGTCCTGGACGAACTGCTGACCAATACTATTGTCTACGGCTATCCCGAAGAAGGGGGACAGGAGATCACGGTGGCCATGAAACGCGAGGGGGGGCTCCTGCGTTTCGAGATCACCGACGCGGCCGCGCCGTTCGATCCTCTGTCGGCCCGGCCGCCGGACTTGTGTTCGCCGGCGGGCGAGCGACGCATCGGGGGGCTGGGTATTCATCTTGTCCGCAGCCTCATGGATCGGGTGGCCTACGAACGCGTGGGGAACGGCAATAGCCTGATTTTGGAAAAGGACCTCGGATAATCGCCAAAGGGGGGAGTCATGCAACTCGTGGAAAAAGACAACGGTGAGGTGGCCGTCCTGGAACTGGGCGGACGGCTGGACAGCAACACCTCAAAGGTGCTGGAGGACAAGGTCATGGACATCCTGGGCCAGGGCAAGAAAAAAATGCTCATGGACTTCCAGGGGGTGGACTACATCAATTCCACCGGTCTTCGTGTCCTGTTGCTCGCGCTGCAACAGCTCAAAAAGGTCTCGGGCCAGCTCGTGCTGTGCAGCATCAAGGACTACATGAAAGAGGTCTTCGAAATTTCCGGCTATACCGAGATCTTCCCGATCTATCCGAGTCAGGAGGAGGCCCTGACCCATTTCGCCTGATTCGGTCACCTCTGGTGGACCAAGCGAGGAACCCATGAGGACGGTGGTTTTCTTGTGTCTGGCCCTGCTGCTGGGGCTTGCCGGCGGTGCGGCCCTGGCGGCCGAGGCGCCCATGGAATTGGCCGGCATCCGGTTGGGTGGCAGCGTGGCCGCGTCCGGCGACAAGCTGCGCACGGTCGAGCCCGGCCAGGAATGCCGCAGGTCGGGCCTGGCCATGGCGCCGGTCGCGCCGGTGGCCGGCTATCGCAGCGGCTATGTGGACTACGGCCAGTGCGCCAGTCCCGGGCGTATTGTCCGCATCAAGATGCATTACGCCGACGATTCGCTGGAATTTTTCAACAAGGTCCTGGCGGCGCTCAAGAAGCGCTACGGCGAACCGAGCCAGTGGCGCGGCAATGCCTTCGGCACCCTGCGCACCTGGAAATGGAGCATCACAGGCGCCGATGGCACCCGGGTGAGCCTTATTCTCATGCATTACGCCGGCGACGACGGCACCTTCACCCAAGGCAACTCCATTCGCATCGCAGAACCCGATTTCGTCCGCCAGGAGCAGCGTTGCCAGGAAGCCAAGGACGCGACGGACAAGGGGACGACCAGTCTCGAAGCGCCCCAACCCCCGGCACCCAAGGATTTGAACTGGTTTTTACCGCGCTGATCCGGTGAGGCGGAACGCAACGTGACACCATTCCTGGCCCAAACCCGGTATCTGGCCCGTCGGGATGCCCTGGCCGGGCTGCTCGGGCGCGTGACGGAACTGCTGACGCTGTCCGGCCGGACCGGCTTGGCCGAGACCGCCGCCGAACTGTTGGCCCATGTGGCCGAACCGTTCCTGCTGGTGGTGGTGGGCGAGGTCAAAACCGGCAAGAGCAGCCTGCTCAACGCCCTGCTCGGGGCCGAGGTCTCGGCCGTGGCCCCGGACCCCTGCACCGACACCATCCGCATCATCGCCCGGGACCCGGCTCCGGCGGGCACCATCGCCTGCTCCCATTGCGAGCGGGTGCGCCTGGACCATCCCATGCTCGAAGGGATCGCCCTGGTGGATACCCCGGGCGTGGACAGCATCATCGACCGCCACCAGGAGATCACCGAGCACTTCCTGCCCCGGGCCGATCTGGTGCTGTTCGCCTTTTCGGCGCTCAATCCCTATTCCAAGGCGGCCTGGGACTTTTTCGATCTGGTGGCCGCGACCTGGCGGCGCAAGGTCGTCTTTGTCCTGACCCAGGCCGATCTGGCCAGCCCGGAACAGCTTTCGGTCAACACCGCCCGGCTGCGGGAACTGGCCGCCGGTCGGGGGCTTGTCGATCCGCCGCTTTTTCTCGTTTCCGCCACGGTGGGACGCCTCGATCCCGAGGCCGGCGGAATCGAGGCGCTGCGCCGCCATATCCGGGACATGACCGCCCGGGGCGGGCATCAGGTGGACAAGCTCGACGCCACCCGTCATGCGGCCTTGCGCCTGCTCGACGTGCTCGGGCAATCCCTGGCGCGTGCCGTGGAGGAACTGGCCGCGGATACGGCCGAGGCTGCTCGGGTTCGGTCGCGTCTGGCCTCGGCCCGCCGCATGGCCGAACGGGAAGTGGAGGTGCTGCGCGCCCGGGTCGAGGTGGCCTATCTGCGCCTGGCCGGGACGTTCGAGACGGCGTTCGCGGCCGAACTCACCTTTGCCGGCATGCTCGGCCGGTCCTTTACCGGCCTGTGGCGGCGCAAGGGAACCGCCGCGGGACCGATTGCCCGGCTCACGGAACTGGGCGAGGCCTTTGGCCGCGACCTGGAGCGGGAAGTGGAGAGCATCGCCCGGGAAGGCGCGGGGCAGGTATTCGAGGATATCGCCGTCCAGGTGCGGACCGTACTGGCCGAGTTGCGCCCGGATCGTCCTGGCCTGCCCGATGCCGGCCTGGACGGCTTGGCCGGACAGCGCGAGCGGGCCCTGGCCGAAGTCACGGCCCGGGTGGAGGCGCTTTTGGCCTCGGGCGGACCGGCGGCCGGGATGGACCCCAAAAACGTGGCCGGGCTCGACCCCAAGGCGGCCGTGGGCGGCACCCTGGTTGTCCTCGGTACGGTCTTTGCCGTGGCGGTCAAGGGCGCGGCCCTGGATGTGACGGGGGGCGTGGTGGCGGCGGCCGGGGCGCTTTTGGCCGGCAGCGCCATGTTCTGGCAGCGACCTCGCGTGCTGCGGGAATTGCGCCGGCGCTTGCAGGCCGGTGGTGAACGGTTGCGCCTGGAACTCGGCGAGCGGCTGCTCGCCCGGCTCGACCGGGTGTTTCGGGAGCTCGGCGACCGCTTCAAACCCTTTTTCGACGATATCGAGGCCCGGCGCACCGCCCTGGCCGCCTTGTCCGACCGCCGCCAGGCCTTGGCTTCCGATCTGGAGGCCTTTGACGCCGGCTAGGGCTTCACCGCTGAGACCATTCCCAGGTTGCTGCCGGCCGGATGCGTCGCTTTGGTTGCCCGGTCTGCGCTGTTTGCGCCTGCCGGGTCAGCCCCAGGCTCGCGGCCACGTCGCGGCCGGCGAACGTGATGTCCGCGTCCAAGCGGAAATACTTGTCGCGCCGGATGTTGCCGAGGGTGACGACACTGCCCGGCGGCAGGAGCGCGGCCATGGCGTCCCGGGCTGCCCAGGCGGCCTGGCGGAGCTTGGGATCGGGATCGCGCAGCTCCGGGGCGTCGACCCCGGCGAGGCGCACCCGAATGTCCTTGCCCACCACGTCCGGATATTCCGGGATATCCACCACCACCGTATCGCCGTCGCACACGCGTACCACCACGGCCCGCACCTGTCCGTACTGGCGGGAGGCGGCCAGGACGGAACCGGGCAGAAGGAGCAGGCAGAGCAGGACCGTGGGCCAGGGGCGCATGGGATTCTCTCGCGCTGTTTCCTGCTTTGGGGCACGGGTGTCGGATGCGCACCTTTGCGGGGGGCAACAGGCGCCAATCCGTCGGGCTGGGGCGCGACCGGGCACACTGCCGTCCTCGCCGCATCGCAGAGAGACAGCGCAATTGTTTCGCGATAAAATAGATTAACTGAAGGAAATGAGCAAGCAAAAAACAAATAACAAATGATGAATTGTTATTCTATAAAAGGCCGAGAGTTTCGAGCTTGTGCAGGAGTTCCACCTTGTTGGGCGGCTTGATGAGGTAGGCGGACACTTGGCCGTCGAACAGGGCGGTCATGGTATTGGCCTCGTCGTCCATGGAGGTGACCATGACGGCGCGGACCTGTCTTTCGGGTGGCAGTCCCCCCTGCTGTTCGGCCA
>JAWRKJ010000042.1:0-10340 GCA_040307025.1 Desulfovibrionaceae bacterium
CGCCGGAGGCACATCACCACATGCGTATCATCGGCGGCCGATACGGCGGGCGCCACATCAAGGTCATGGAGGCGGTCGGTTTGCGGCCGGCCACGGGCCGGGTGCGCGAGGCGCTTTTTTCCATGCTCGCCGCTCGGGGACTGGTGTTCACCGGGGCCCGGGTGCTGGATCTGTTCGCCGGTTCCGGCGGCGTGGGCATCGAGGCGTTGTCCCGGGGAGCGGCTCTGGCCCTTTTCGTTGAACGCCAAGCCGCCGTGGCCAAGGTGCTGCGGGAGAATCTGGCTTCCTTGGGTATTCCGGCCGGTCAGGGTCGGGTCGTGCAAGGCGACGTGGCCAAGGTGTTGTCGCGTCTGGCCGGGCAGACTTTCGATCTCGTGGCCATTGATCCCCCCTATGGCCAGGGTTTGGCCGCGCCGACCCTGGCGGCACTGGTCGCCACCGGGCTTGTGGCCGAAGAGGGGGTGGTGGTGGCCGAGGTCGAGGCAGGGCTCGATCTTCCCGAGCCTGCCGGGCTCGAGTGCCTGGCGAATCGAACCTACGGGCAAACGAGGATTTTCGTATGGCGTCTGGACACCGCTGCATCGCGGTCTATCCCGGAACCTTTGATCCCCTGACCAACGGCCATGTTTCCCTGGTCCGTCGGGCGGCCCGGATCTTCGGCACAGTCATTGTGGCCGTGGCCGGCGATTCCCACAAGACGCCGCTGTTCTCCTTGGACGAGCGGGTGGCTATCGCCGAAAACGTGTTCACCAACGACGGCCGGGTGTTGGTGGAGGGATTCCGGGGGCTTTTGGTCAATTACGTCAAGTCGCGCCAGGCCAATGTCATCCTGCGCGGTCTGCGGGCCGTGTCCGACTTCGAGTTCGAGTTCCAGATGGCGCTCATGAACCGCAAGCTCGACCGCTCCATCGAGACCGTGTTCATCATGACCGATTACAAGTGGCTCTACATCAGCTCCACCATAGTCAAGGAAGTGGCCAAAAACGGCGGCGACATCCGGGGCCTAGTGCCGGATCTGGTGCGCGAGCGCATGGCCGAGCGGTTTCCGCCCAAGCCGGCCGATGCCGCGGAGGATTCGTGACCCGGATCCGGTTGATCCGCCTCATGGGCGCCACCGGCACGGGCAAGACCGGGGCCGCCTTGGCCCTGGCCGAGGCCTTTGGCGGCGCCGTGGTCAACGTGGACTCCAGGCAGGTCTATGCCGGGCTGGCCGTGCTCACGGCCCAGCCGACCGCTTCGGAACAGGCCCGCTGTCCCCATGCCCTGTACGGCGATACGCCTCTTTCCGAACCGGTGGCGGCCGGGGATTTTGCCCGCCGGGCCCGGGTGGCGGTGGCGGATTTTGCCGCCCAAGGCTACCTGCCCCTGCTGGTCGGCGGCACCGGGCTCTATTTCCGGGCCATTGCCGGGGGCCTGGCTCCCATTCCGCCCGTACCGGCGGCCGTGCGCCAGGACATGCGGCGCCAATGGGACAGCCTGGGCCCGGCGGCCATGCACGCGCGTCTGACCGCCGTCGATCCGGACTCCGCCGCGAAAATCGCCCCCAACGACCGGCAGCGGGTGACGCGGGCCCTGGAAGTGCTTACCGCCACGGGCAAGCCGCTCAGCTGCTGGCACCGGGAACCTGATCCCGAGGCGCCGGACTACGATAGCCTGACTTTGGGCCTGGGCCTGCCCCTGGCGGACTTGGTCCCGCGCTTGGCCGCCCGCATCGAGGCCATGGTGGCGGCCGGGGCCGTGGAGGAAGTGCGCCGGGCCTTGGAAACATACGCGGAAACCGTGCCCGGCCTTTCCGGCATCGGTGGACCGGAACTGATCGGCTTTCTGACCGGCCGTCTCGATCTCGAAGCGGCCAAGGCGGCCTGGCTGGCCAACACCCGGGCCTATGCCAAGCGCCAGATGACCTGGTTTCGCAAGGAACCGGACATCCAGTGGTTTGCGCCTGGGGAGCATCAAGCGATGTTTGAAGTTGTGCGGGCTTGGCTGGACAGGAGTGCGGCGTGAATCGGCGCTTTTTTTTGCGTCTGGCCGGAACCGCCGGCGCGGCTCTGCTCATGGGGCCGGGGAAGGTCTTTGCCGCCAAATCGGCCCAGGATCTGGCCGGGGAAGCGCTGGATCTTCTTGGCGCCGGCCATTTGGACGAAGCCTTGGAGATTCTCGGTCGGGCCAAGCGCCTTGACCCGCGGGATGACCGCGTCCGGGCCTTGCTCGGCCGGGCCTATTTCCAGAAGGGTGATGCCGCGCGGGCCCTGGAGGAATTCCGGCTGGCCGTACGCTTGAATCCCGAGGACACCATTTCCCGGATGATGGTCGACAAGATCACACTATTCCCCTTGCCGCCGGGAGAACCGGCGTCCAAGGCGGGCGGGGTTGGCCGTTCCACGACCCTGGAGCGCGATGCCAAGGCCGAACGGGAGCGGCTTTTGTCAGGAAAAACGCTGCCCGGGACCGCTGGGGCTTTTCGTTTGCTCATCGACCCCGGCCACGGCGGCTCGGACCCGGGCGCGGCCGGGCCGGGCTTGCGGGAATCCGATGTGGCCCTGGACGTGTCCCTGCGTCTGGCCCGGGTGCTGGAAGACCAGGCCAAGGGCACGGTGGAGGTTTTCTTGACCAGGGTGGTCGATGCCGGCTTGCCGTCCTGGGCCAGGGCTTCCCTGGCCGGCTGGTATGGAGCTGTTTTGCTCGTGTCCGTACATGCCACCCGTCTGCCCGATCCCACGGTCTCGGGCCTGGGGGTGTTTGCCTTTGCCCCGGACACGGCGGACCCGGTGGCCGGGGCCGTGGCCAAGGTGGAAAACGCGGTTCCGGCCGGTCGGAAACGCCATGACCCCGATGCGGGACGGGAGCTTTTTGTCCGGGCCGTGCGCCGGGCGGCAACGACCGGTCTCCAGCGCCGGGGAGCGGCCATGGCCGGGCGGATGGTGAAAGCCCTGCCGTCGAAATTGCCCTTGGCCGTACGTCCCCTGGGGCTGGCACCGCTCAATCTGCTGGCCACGGCCGATACTCCGGCCATATTCGTGGAGACGGGTTTTCTGTCCAATCCCGGCGACGCGGCCGTGCTGGCCGGGGCCGAGGCGCGACAGGCCCTGGCCCAGGGGTTGGCCCAGGCCGTGCTGGCCGTGGCCCAACCCGGCGACCGGCCATAAAAAAGCCCCGCGGCCAAGCCGGCGGGGCGTCATGACAGGCAGGTCGGAAACGGACTATTTTTTGTCCGGGGTCTCGTCCTTGGACTTGCCCGGAGTGACGTCGATCTCGTCGGGCTCGCTGGTCGCCTTTTTGAAGTTCTTGATGGCCTTCCCCATGCCGGCACCGATCTCGGGAAGCTTGTTGGCTCCGAAAATGATGAGCACGATGACCAGAATGATGATAAGCTCCGGAAATCCGATTCCAAACATGCTATGCCTCCACGGATGGGTTGGCCGAGGCTATACACGTCGCCTGGGGGCAGGTCAAGGAAGGGGAGCCAGGATGGACAGTCCGTCATGAAAGCCGTGGTGACGCCCCTGCCCGGGATCGGTTGCCGCCATTACCAGGGCGGACGCTGTCTCCTCGAGGAACACCGCAATCCCGGGCTTTACGTGGTCCATCGCTGCCGGGTGCTCGAACGGTTGGGCCGGGCCTTTGACGATTTCCTGCTGCGGGCCGACAATCTGTCCCTGCCCGAGGAGCGGGCGGCCAGGTTGTGGGAAGCCCGGTTTCCGGCCACCCTGGCCAGGGAGGGGGATTGTCGGGATTACCTGCCTGGTGATACGCAGGCCTTTCCGGATTGCCGCCATGCCAGCGGTGATCTGTGCCTCTTGGCCTTTCCCGTGTGCCCCGGGCGCTGTGCCCGCTACGGCAGGCCATAGGCGGCCACCACCCGAGCCAAGGAAGGTTTCGCCATGCCAACCGCTGCCGCCAGTCCCGGACTGGTGCATTTCCCTGCCTTGCATCCGACCCTGGCCCCGATAACGGTTCCTTCTGGTGTGCGTTTTCTGGACCCGGGCCTTGCCCCAACCGATGATCCGGTCTTGTGGCGTCCGGCGGACTTGCCCCTCGGCGCCGACGAACTGGCCGGTTTTTTGCGCGAATTCGAGCGTCTGCGCCAGGAAGTGAAAAATCCCAAGGACCTTGCCATCCTGGCCGATACGTCCAACGGCCATTTTTTCACCGCCACTTCCTTTGCCGTGCGCGAGGAACTGGAAGACCGGCTGCATCCCGAACGCGTCCTCAAGCGCCGGCTGGGTTCGGCCCAGCTGACGTTGTGCCTGACCTGGCTGGTGGAGGAGAGCCTGCTGGACCTGGCCCAAAGCGCCGATCTGGAAACCCGTTTTCGGGAAGCCCTGGCCGAAAGCCTGGGGCTTGAAAATGAGGTGGACGACGAGGACGTGGCCGCGCTGACCGCGTCTTTGCCTGTGGGGAGTCTGCTGTCCGGTCCGGCCCTGGCCGAGGAGTTCGGTGTGCCCTGGACCCGGCTGCTGTCGCCGGTTTGGGCCGTGCTGCCGGAAGGAACCGGGCTTTTTACGGCCGATGCCGCCCTTGTTTCGGGCTGGATCGATGCCGGTATTTCCCTGGCCGAACCCGCGGCCGAGGATCTGGCCGCCCTGGGCGAGCCCCTGCCCGAAGGGACCGTGTTGGTGGTCCGGGAGAAGGGCTGGCGGTTATTGGGCAAGACCCGTCCCCATCCCGAGGCGCCTTGGCTGGATACGCCGAGGACCGTGCTCGTCCTCCAACCGTAGGGAACAGGAGGTAGCCGGGTGTATTGGTGCAGCCCGCTCTCGCCGCCGGCCTGGTTGGGCCGGGTGCGGGGGATTATTTTCGACTGTGACGGCGTCCTGGTGGATTCCCGGGATTCCAACCGATTGTTTTACAATCTCATCCGCCAGCGGTTGGATCTGCCGCCCATTGCGCCCGAGGACGAGGATTACCTGCACTCCCATTCCGTGTGCGAATGCCTGATCCGCATCATCCCCGAGGAGAAGCGCGATGCGGCCGACGAGGTCCGGCGCAATCTGGATTACGCGGACATCCTGCCGGCCATCTTTCTGGAGGAGGGGCTGGTGCCTTTTCTGGAATTTCTGTCCCGGCGGGGCGTGCGCATGGCCGTCAACACCAACCGCACCAATACCACCGAGCGCATGCTCGAACACTTCGGCATCATGCGATTTTTCTCCCTGGTGATCAACGCCGGCGGCCTCAGCCACCCCAAGCCCAATCCCGAGGGCGTCTACCGGATATTAAACAGCTGGCGCCTGCCGCGCGAACAGACCGCCTACATCGGGGATTCCTATTTGGACGAGGCCACGGCCCGGGCGGCCGGGGTGTCCTTTTGGGCTTATAAAAACCCGAAGCTTCTGGCCGAGATGCATATCCGCGATTTCGAGAGTTTGCGCACCTGTCTGGCCAAGGCCTTGCCCGGGGATGGGCTGTGAGGCGGCCAGTCGGAATTTTCTTGATTAATACCAGGCGCTGTGCCACTTTTTGGCTAAGGCGCGTTGGCGTCTCATGAGTTGGTGTCGTAAGGGAGTGCTATGGAAATCATTGGAAATCTTTTCTCCGCAGTGGCTTTTTTGGTCAACACGGTCTTGAAACTTTACTTTTGGGTGATCATTGTCGCGGCTTTGCTGTCCTGGGTCAGGCCGGATCCCTATAATCCCATTGTGCGTTTTCTGCGTGCCGTGACCGACCCGGTCTTTTACCGGGTACGGCGCTGGTTGCCATTCCTCGTTATCGGCGGAATCGATCTGACGCCCATTGTGGTGCTTCTTGCCGTGGAGTTTCTGCGCATGTTCCTGGTGCCCACCTTGTACGGATTCGGCGCCCCGGTGCGCATGTAGCCCCGGCACCCGGGGCTGGAGGCGGAAGTCATGGGTGGTTCGGAATGGGTGCGAACGGGATGGACGCGGCAGGCGCCGTCCCCAGGCCAGGCGTGATAACGTGACCCTTGACAAGATCGACCTGATCGACCGGAAATTCTCCAAAAGCCTGCTCGGCTACAGCCGGGACGATGTGGACCGCCTGGTGGGCGAGGCGGCCGAAACCATCGGCCGTCTGGCCGAGGAAAAGATGGCGCTTTCCCGAACCGTCGAGGATCTGCGGCGGGAGGTGGCCGGGTACCAGTCCCGGGAGACGACTCTGCGCGATACCTTGCTCACCACCCAAACCATTGTCGAGGATGTCAAGGCCAAGGCCCACCAGGAGGCCGAGGCGCTCCTCGACGAGGCCCGGGATCGGGCCGCCGCCCTGGTGCGCGAGGCCGAGGAGCGGGCGAGCAGCCTTGAGGCCGACATCGACGCCCTTCTCCAGCGCAAACGGGCGCTGACCGGGCGGTTTCGTGATTTGCTTTTGGCAACACTGGATATTTTGGACACCGATGCGACCGGTGACGCGCCTGCCGGTCCCGTGTCGGCGTCCGACGCCGGTTCCGAGGAAGCGGCCGAAACGCAGCCGGATGCGGATGCTCCGGTTGCGGACGCGGAGGAACAGGCATGATCCGGCCGGTTTTCGCTGCCCCGGCCGGACCCGGGGTTTGGACGCTGCGGGTGGTTGTCACCCCGGGCGGTTCCCGGGATGTCCTGGCCGGAGCGGCCGAGGACAGGTTGCGGGTGCGACTTCGGGCCAAGGCCGTCGAAGGCGCGGCAAACGCCGCCCTGACGGCATTTCTGGCCGGTGTGCTGGGATTGCGTCCCCGGCAGGTGGCCATCGTCTCCGGGGAGCGGTCCCGGAAAAAGACCATTCGCATTGAAACGGAGTCCGAACCTGACTGGTCCGCCGTGGCCGGAACGGGAATGTGACGAGAACCGCCAACAAGGAGCCTTTGCCATGGAACAACGCGATCTGGATCTCATTATCACGTACGGTGAGGCGGACCCGGAACTTAAAAGTTTGTATGAGGAGCACGTCGCGTTCGAGAAGATCCTGGAGAAGATGGAAGGAAAATCCTTCCGGACGCCTTCGGAGGAAACCGAACTACGGGAAATCAAGAAGAAGAAACTGGCCGGCAAGACGCGCATCGAAACATTGCTCAGGAAATATCGAAAGGCGGAGGAAAAATAGTATGGAATGCACCGGGGCCCAGATCCTCCTGGAATCCCTGCGCCGGGAAGGCGTGGAAGTCGTATTTGGCTTTCCGGGGGGTGCGGTCATTGATATCTACGATTTGTTGCCACGCTATCCCCTGCGACACGTGCTGGCACGGCACGAGCAGGGTGCCATCCATGCCGCGGACGGCTATGCCCGTGCCACGGGCAAGGTAGGCGTATGCCTGGTGACCTCGGGCCCCGGAGCTACCAATGCCGTGACCGGAATCGCCACCGCCTACATGGATTCCGTCCCGGTCGTCATCATCACCGGCCAGGTCCCCACGCCGCTGATCGGCAACGATGCCTTCCAGGAAGTGGATATCGTGGGCATCACCCGCCCTTGTACCAAGCACAACTATCTGGTCAAGGACGTGCGGGATCTGGCCGGCGTGATCAAGGAAGCCTTCTACCTGGCCGCGACCGGCCGGCCCGGTCCGGTGCTCATCGACCTGCCCAAGGACATCCAGCAGGCGGTCACGGAATACGTCTACCCGGAAACCATCAAGATGCGCAGCTACAACCCCACCTACAGCCCCAACCCCAAGCAGGTGGCCAAGGTGGCGGATGTGGTGAAGCGGTCCAAAAAGCCGCTTATCTATGCCGGCGGCGGCGTCATCGCCTCCGGGGCCAGCGAGGATCTCATCTGGCTCGCCCGGTCGTTGCAAATACCGGTCACGGCCACGCTCATGGCCATGGGTTGTTTCCCGGCCGACGATCCCCTGTGGGTCGGCATGCTTGGCATGCACGGCACCTTTGCCGCCAACATGGCCATCAGCCAAGCCGATCTGGTCCTGGCCATCGGTAGCCGCTTCGACGACCGGGTCACGGGCAAGATCAGTGAATTCGCCAAGCACGCCAAGATCGTGCATATCGACATCGACCCCACCTCGATCCAGAAAAACGTTCCCGTGGATATCCCGGTGGTGGCCGACTGCAAGAGCTTCCTGACTTCCCTGCGCCAGATCCTGGAACCGACTCTGGATGCCGCCGGCGCGGCCAAGCTCCATGAGCCCTGGATCGAGCGCATCGCCGCCTGGAACAAGGAAGCGCCCTTGTCCTACGCGACCGATTCGGACAAGATCAAACCGCAGCATGTGGTGGAGATCATCTCGAAACTGACCAAGGGTGACGCCATCATCACCACGGAAGTGGGGCAGCATCAGATGTGGGCGGCCCAGTTCTATGCCTTTCGCAAGCCGCGTTCGTTCATCAGCTCCGGGGGGCTCGGCACCATGGGCTTCGGCTTTCCGGCCGCCATCGGCGCCCAGATGGCCTACCCCGACCGGCTGGTGATCGATATCGCCGGCGACGGCTCCATCCAAATGTGCATCCAGGAACTGGCCACGGCCGTATGCTACAACCTGCCGGTCAAGATCGTCATCTTGAACAACGGCTATCTCGGCATGGTCCGCCAGTGGCAGGAGCTCTTTTACGCCAAGAACTACTGTGCGACCTGCCTGGATGTGGCCCCTGACTTCGTGAAACTGGCCGAGGCCTACGGCGCGGTGGGCTACCGCGTGACCGATCCGGCCAAGGTGGAGTCCGTGCTGGCCGAGGCTTTCGCCCTTCCCAAGACCGTCATCGTGGACGTGGTGGTGGACCGCGAGGAAAACGTTGCGCCCATGGTTCCGGCCGGCAAATCCTTAACCGAGATGATTCTCGTTTAGGAGCCGCCCATGCGACATATCCTCTCCATTCAGGTCGAGAACGAACCCGGCGTGCTGTCCCGGGTGGCTGGGCTTTTCAGCGGCCGGGGCTACAATATCGAAACCTTGAACGTCGCCCCGACCCTGACCGATGGCCTGTCCATCATGACCATCACCACCGAGGGCGACGAGGCGATCATCGAACAGATCGTCAAACAGCTGCGCAAGCTCGTCACCACGGTCAAAGTGGTGGATCTGACCGGCGTCAAGTCCGTGGAGCGCGAAATGATGCTCCTGCGGGTGGACGCCGAGGGCAACAAACGGGCCGAGGTCCTGCGCATCGTGGACATCTTCCGGTGCAAGGTGGTGGATGTGAGCCTCGAGGAGCTCATGCTCGAAGTGACCGGCACCCAGGACAAGCTGACGGCGCTTATCAACCTGCTGCAACGCTTTGGCATCAAGGAAATCGCCCGGACCGGCGCGGTGGCCATGCGGCGCGGCATGCAGGAATAACTTCCCGTTGACGCCAACGGGCCCGGTCCGTCTGTCGGGACCGGGCCCGGGGACACTTTCGCAACCCCCGTTTCGGGGGAACGACGCGTGCCACAGGCACGACAAAGGAGCAGTGATGAAGATTTATTATGACCAGGACGCCGATCTTTCCCTTTTGGCCGATAAAACCGTGGCCATCATTGGCTACGGCAGCCAGGGCCATGCCCATGCCCAGAACCTGCGCGATTCGGGCGTCAAGGTGGTCATCGGCCAGCGTCCCGGCGGCCCCAACTGGCAGCTGGCCAAGGACAATGGCTTTACGCCCATGAGCGCCGCCGAGGCCGCGGCCGCCGCCGACATCATCATGATCCTGGTCCCGGATCAGACCCAGAAGGCCCTGTACGAAAAGGACGTCCTGCCGAACCTTTCCGCCGGCAAGATGCTCATGTTCGCCCACGGCTTCAACATCCACTATCAGCAGATCGTGCCCCCGGCCGATGTGGACGTGTCCATGATCGCGCCCAAGGGCCCGGGCCATCTGGTGCGCCGGGTGTACACCGAGGGCGGCGGCGTGCCCTGCCTGATCGCCGTGCAGCAAAACGCCTCGGGCAAGGCCCACGATCTGGCCCTGGCCTACGCCAAGGGCATCGGCGGCACGCGCAGCGGCGTCCTGGAAACGACCTTCCGGGAAGAGACCGAAACCGACCTGTTCGGTGAGCAGGCCGTGCTGTGCGGCGGCGTGGCCGAACTCATGAAGGCTGGTTTCGACACCCTGGTCGAGGCCGGTTACGAGCCCGAGAGCGCCTACTTCGAGTGCATGCACGAGATGAAGCTCATCGTGGATCTCATCTACGAGGGCGGCCTGTCGCGCATGCGCTACTCCATCAGCGACACCGCCGAGTATGGCGACTACACGCGCGGTCCCCGGGTCATCACCGACGAGACCCGCAAGGAAATGAAGCGCATCCTCAAGGAGATCCAGGACGGCAGTTTCGCCAAGGAGTTCATCCAGGAGAACATGTCCGGCCGGGCCCACTTCCTGTCCATGCGCCGCCTCAACGCCGAGCATGCCGTGGAAAAGGTCGGCAGCAAGCTGCGCGGCATGATGGGTTGGCTGAAAAAATAGCTTTGTCGCGGCGGG
>JAWRKJ010000043.1:0-22221 GCA_040307025.1 Desulfovibrionaceae bacterium
CCGGCCCCCGGCCCGGCGCTCCGCTCCTGGGCAAACGGTTGGACCTCCGGGATGCCTGGCGGGAAGTCTTCCCCGACCATCCGCAACTGGCCCAAGGGGCGTTGGCCGTGATCGGCCCCGTGACCCGGGATGCGGCAGCCCGCAAGGCGCTGCAAACGGCCTATGTCCAGGCGGCCGGCTGGATGGCCGCCCATCCCCGGGAAGCCACGGCCCTTGCCGGAAAGGAGTTTCCCGCCCTTGCCTCCCAGGCCGTGGACGGCGTCTTGCCGGGCCAGGATATCCGGCTCGTCATGGGGCCGCAGGGAGCGCAGGACGCCCGTTTTTTCCTGGGACTGCTCCACGGCATGTCACCGGCAAGTCTTGGCGGCCGGCTCCCCGAAAGCGCCTTTTTCGAGGTCGGCGCATGAAATGGGACGGGCTTGCCGGACGGGTATGCGGTCTGGCCGCGCTTCTGGGCGCTTGGGAAGTGGCGTCCCGTCAGGGACACGGCATCGCCGTGGCTTCGCCCGGAGAAACGTTTGCGGCCCTGGCCGGGCTTTTAGGACAGCCGTCCTTTTGGCTGGGCGATCTGGCCGTGAGCGTGCGGCGTGTGGGAAGCGGTTTCTTTCTCGGCTTTGCCGTCGGGGGCGGGTTGGGGCTGCTGGCCGGCCGCTTCCCGGCGGTACGGGCCTTCCTGGCCCCGTCGCGCTGGATGCTGACCAGCGTTCCCGGGGTGGTGGCCGTCATGCTCGGCATGCTCTGGTTCGGGCTGGGCGCGGGCATGGTCGTGGCCATCGTGGCGCTTATGGTCGCGCCGGCCATCCATGTGGCCGTCATCGAAGGCCTGTCCACCGTGGATGCGACGCTCGCGGAGATGGCCAGGGCCTACCGGTTCACGCCGGTCATGCGATTTTGGCACATTTACGCGCCGGCCATGGCCGCACCGCTTTTTTCCGGCGGCGTGGTGGCACTTGGCGGGGCCATGCGGGTGGCGGTCTTGGCCGAGGCCCTGGGCGCCAATACGGGCATCGGCCATGCCTTGTCCGTGGCCAGGACCAATCTGGACACGCCGCAGCTCTACGCCCTGGCCCTTTGCAGCATGCTCCTCGTCGGCGCGGCCGAAATGGCGCTTTTGGGACTGGCCCGACGCGCCGTCGGCCGGAGGCCGTCATGAATCCGGTGGTCGTTTTTTCGGGGGTCGGCAAACGCTACCGGGGCCGGGCAGTGCTCTCCGGGCTCGATCTGACCCTGGAAGCCGGTGAAATCCTGGCTATTTTGGGCCCGAGCGGCATCGGTAAGTCCACCCTGCTCCGGTTGGCGGCGGGGCTGGATCGCCCGAACCAGGGCACGGTGATTCTGGCCGCACGACGCCTCGGGTTCGTGTTCCAGGAACCACGTCTTTTGCCCTGGCGCACGGCCCTGGAAAACGTGGCCTTGCCGCTTTTGGCCCAGGGCGTCCCGTCACGATCGGCCCGGGAAAAAGCCGCCGCCATGCTTGCCCGCCTGGGGTTGGCCGCTTTCGCGGAGGCCTCTCCGGACATGCTCTCCGGCGGCATGCGCCAACGCGTCTCCCTGGCCCGGGCCTTTGTGGTCGAGCCCGAACTCCTCCTTCTTGACGAACCTTTTACCGGCCTCGACCCGGAACTGCGTCGTGCCATACGCCGCTATCTGGACGCCTTGCTGGATGAAGCCGGAGCGGCGGCCCTCCATGTCACGCACGACATCGAGGACATTCCGGCCGCAACCCGCCGCATTTTGCGTCTGACGGCGGCAGGGACGTGTTTCGAGCGCCCGGGGATCGGGCCGGTTTCCGGCGTTGCCCGCACGGCTGATCCACAGGCGGGTTGACCGGAGCGCCATGCCCTCACGCGGCCAATTCACCGCGGCATGGAACGGAAACGTTTCCCTGTTGCCCAGAAAAAAAGGAGAAGTGCTATGGATAGCACACTGTTGCAAGCGCTTTCCCAAGCCACAGGAGTGGCCAAGGCCGTGCTGGCGTTGCTGGTTGTGATGTCGGTTGTCAGTTGGACCGTCATCTCCTGGAAGTGGCGAAGCCTCGCCGTGGCCAAACGGGGCGTCTCGCGTCTGACCGGACAGATTCTTGAGGCGGATTCCCTGGCCGAGGCGGCGGTGGCCATCGACGCCTTGGCCGGACCGCCGATCAGAAGCATGGCTTCGTTGGGATTTAAGGAGTTTACAAAACTATCCCTGTCCGGGGACGCCGAAAAACTCGTCGCCGACAATGTCCGCCGTATCCTGCACCACGGCATTGCCGAGGAGATGCGCAGTTTATCCCGAGCCCTGCCTTTGTTGGCCATCGCGGCCAATGCCGCGCCCTTCATCGGCCTGTTCGGCACGGTCTGGGGCATCATGCATTCCTTCCACGCCATCGGGCAGATGCAGTCCGCCTCTCTGGCCACGGTCGCGCCGGGAATCTCCGAGGCGCTTATCGCCACTGCCGTCGGCCTCGCCGTGGCCATCCCGGCCAGCGTCGCCTACAATATGTTCTTGGGCCTGATCGAATCGCTGGAAAGCCAATACATCAGTTTTGCCGGCCTGCTGCTCAACCGACTGCGCCACGACGCCTGCACGTACCCGCAGGGCATGGAACTCGCCTCTCCCCGGAAGCTGGTGTGTTCATGAGCGCCGGCGGCAGGAGGAGACGCTACTCTTCCGACATCAATGTCACGCCGTTTGTCGATGTCATGCTGGTCCTGCTCATCATCTTCATGGTCACCGCCCCCATGATGACCGAAGGTCTGGATGTCGATCTGCCTCGGACCAAGACCGTGGAGGCCTTGCCCGTCGATGCTGATCACCTCGTTGTCGGGGTCGACCCGACGGGTGCGATTTTTCTCGACGAGCAGAGCGTCTCACTGGAGGATTTGACGGACAGGCTGCGCAATTGGACCGCCTTGGGGTCAAAGGCGGTTTTTTTGCGCGCCGACAGGGGGGTGCCCTATGGACGTATTGTCGACATCATGGGCCGCATCCGCGAAGCCGGCATCGACCATTTCGGCGTGGTGGCCGAACGGCCGGAAGAAGGAGTTCGCTAACTGTGCGAAGCGCCGACATCCTCATTTCCGTGAGTGCCCATGCACTGTGCCTTGCCCTTCTGTTCCTGTGGCCGACGGCGCAACCGGCTCCCGTCTCGAAGACGTTCACGGTGGGGATGGTGGAGCTTGCCAGGCCGAGGGCCATTGAACCACCCGCCAGCGCTCCGGCCGCAGCCGGACCGATTGAGGAGGCCCCGGCTCCCGTAGCGCCCCCCCCTCCGGTGGCGGAGCCGCTCCCCAAACCGGTCGTGGCGGCCAAGCCCGCGCCTGTTGCGGTCAAGAAGATCAGCCCGAAAAAAGGGCCGACGCCTTCCACGGTAAAACCATCACCTTCTCCCGTGCGGCAACCGGCGGTTTTGCCGCCGCAGCAAACAGCAGCGCCCCAAGAGCCTTCCGGCACGGGAGGAGGCCTGGGCAAGACCGCAGGTCCTTCCCATATGAGTGGAGGAATGGGGGTCTACGACGCCGCGGTCGTGGATATACCGCCCAAAATCATCAATCGGGAATTGCCGCAATATCCTCCGAGCGCCAGGCGATTGCACTTGGAAGGGACCGTCCTTGTGAGCATGATCATCGACAGCCAGGGGAAACCGACTCATTGCGCCATCCGGAAAGCGGAGCCGAAAGGTGTTTTCGAGGAGTCGGCCCTCGCCGCTGCGAACAGCTACCGGTTCGTTCCGGGCAAGGTCGGCGGGCAAAATGTCGCCACTCTTGTTCTTGTGCCTTTTCATTTCAAGATGGCAAATTGAATTTTGTTGGAGTGGTCTTTTGTTTATGCCCGCCAGTAAACAAATTTCGAACAGCTATTTGGACAAAAGGATATCCCCTTCAGCCTGGATTGAACCGGTTTTTATACCCAGTCGTATTTTCTAATGGATAAAATTACATCCATCAAGCAACGGTAACTCTATCGGAAAAGTTTTGGCTCTATTCGCGTTAGCAGTTGACACTATTGTAGTTATGTACCATACAGTACGACTGTACGGAGGTGGTATGGAAAACGCAGCATTTCAGGCATTGATTGCACTGATTGACGACCTTACAGACGAACAACGCGCACCTTTTATAAAGATTCTCGATGAGAATAACGACTTCGAGAAGGTTGCCATGCTCCTCGACAACCGGATTCTTGCGAAGAGAGAGTGCCTGTACTGCAAATCTAACAATGTGAACAAATGGGGAAGACAAAGTGGGCTTCAGCGCATGCGGTGTTTTGATTGCGGAAAATCCTTCAATGCTTTGACTGGAACGCCGCTTGCTCATCTCCGTAAGAAGGAAGAGTGGCTTAAAATGGCAGCAGCCCTGAAGGAAGGCCTGACGGTGAAAGACACTGCGGAGAAGTGCAATTCGTGTATCTCGACGGCATTTCGGTGGCGACATCGTTTTCTCAAGGCCATGAAAGGGGATGTTTCGGATAGTTAAGCCCTCAGCTTTAGTCGGGCAGCATTCAGCCAGCAGTTGGATTAGAAATTTGGGGAATGGAGTACCGTGAGGGAAGCTAGGCCAAGTATAGGGTTCAGTATCACTTTGTGTGGGTGACGAAATGACAATTGGGGCGCTTCTGACAGATGTTCGAGGAGCTCTTGGTCGCCCTGCCGGAAGGATTTATCGACCAGTTTCATCTAGAAGTTGATGCGGAAAAGTGGAGTTGCCCGGTTTCATGGACAGATACTCCGTTGAGAAGGGGCGCCTCGTGATGTCAACACGACCTCCTTGCGGGGAAATGGTAACGTCCCTGTGAGCGGCAGTGCCCCTCGATGATGCTCCCGGGGATCTCTGCGCTCAGGGTTGACAATATGGTTTAGCAGGTTTACCTTTGGCGGAACGAAGGTTGGCCCGGGAAACGGGCGCGGGATAACTGGCGGGTTTGCGGGGACATATGGAAACAAAAGACGATCTCATCATGAGCACGGTGCGCCAATTCCAGCGCGTGGCCGCCAAATACGCCCGCATCGAGGAGTTGCCGATCCCGGTCGAGGACGGCATCGAGGTCACGACCCGTGAGGCCCATACCATCGAGGCCGTGGGCAACCGGCAACAGGTGAGCGTCACCGATGTGGCCAACGCCTTCGGCATCACCAAGAGCGCGGCTTCCCAGATGGTGTCCAAGCTGTGCGACAAGGGCTTTCTCGAAAAAAAGCAGGCCCCGCACAGCAACAAGGAATTTCAACTGACGCTCACGCCCCTTGGGCGAAAGGCCTTTGATGCCCATGCGCGTTTTCATGGTGAGGACAAGGAGGCCTTGATGGAACGGCTTCGTGGTTATTCTTTGTCCCAGATCGCTACGATTTCCGTGTTGCTCGAAGCCATCGGGGAAGTCATGGACAACCGGCTGTCCCGGTAGGGGGGATATTTTTTTTCATCACAAGGTTAAGTAACTTAACTAAATAACGAAGGAGCGTACCATGCGAACACTCAAGGTCGCACTCGTGAACTTTGCGGTCGACCACGCCAGATGGGTCGCTTTGGGGCTTTTAGCGATCATGGTCTTTTTCGCCGCGTTTTTCCCGAACATGACCATGGATACGGACCCGGAAAACATGCTGGAACCCACGGAACCCGTACGGGTCTTCCACAATGCCGCCAAGAAGCGTTTCGACTTGAGCGAAACCATCGTCGTCGGCGTCATCAAGGAAAACGATCCGAGCGGCGTGTTCAATCCGCAGACCCTGGCCCATGTTTACGAGCTGACCCGGTTCGCCAAGACCCTGCGCTTCGATGATCCCAATGAGCCGGGGAAAACCACGGGCGTCATCGAGGTGGACATGGTCGCGCCTTCGGTCGTGGACCACATGCGCCAGGCCGGGCCGGGAACCATTGCCTTCGAGTGGCTCATGCACCGCCCGCCGGCCACCGAGGCCGAGGCCTTGGCCGTGCGCGACAAGGCCCTGTCCAACCCGCTGCTTGTGGGGCAGATGGTCTCGGCCGACGGCAAGGCGCTGTGCCTGTATCTGCCGCTCACGGACAAGCTTTTAAGCTACGACGTCTACACGGCGCTCCAAGAAAAAATAAAGGAATTCGGCGGCACCGAGGACTGGCACATCGCCGGCCTGCCCGTGGCCGAGGGGGCCATCGGCGTCGAGATGTTCAGCGAGATGGTCATTGCCTCGCCGCTCACCATGGCGCTCATTTTCGGCATGCTCTACGCGATGTTTCGCAAATGGAGCCTGGTCATTTTGCCCATGCTCATCGCCACGGTGACGGTGGTGGCCACCTTGGGGGCCATGATCGCCCTGGGTTTTCCGGTGCATATCTTAAGCTCCATGCTGCCCATTTTCCTGATGTCCATTTCCATCTGCGATGCCATCCATGTCCTTTCGGAATTTAACGATGTCTACACCGTGGGAAAAGGCCGCAAGGAAAGCGTCAAGGCGGTCATGAACACGCTTTTCATGCCCATGCTCTACACCTCGCTGACAACGGCCGCCGGTTTCTTTTCCTTTGTCACCACGGACATTCCACCAGCCAGGGTTTTTGGCGCTTTCGTCGGCGTCGGCGTCATGTTCGCCTGGATTATCACGATTCTGTTCGTGCCCGCCTACATCATGCTGTTGCCGGAGCGCATGCTGCGCAATTTCGGTCTGGCGGCGCACCAGGGGGATCGGGATTCGTGGCTGACGCGAAGGCTGCATCAACTGGGGGAAATCGCCTGCCGACGGTCCAAGACGGTTCTGGCGGTCTTTGTTGCCTGCACCGCCCTTTCCGTCTGGGGCATGTCGCAAATCAACATCAATGACAACTATGCCAAACGTTTTGCCGTGGGCCATCCCATCCGCGAGGCGGACACGGCGCTCAATAGGCATTTCGGCGGCACGTATACGGCGTCCCTGGTGTTGGAGGGCAAAACCGGGGAAGAGGTCTTCAAGCGACCGGACGTCCTCAACTACATGGCGGCCATGCAGGCTTGGCTGGCGCAAAACGGCTCCATCGGCAAAAGCACCTCCCTGGCCGACATCGTGTGCAAGGTGCATCAGGAGCTTATCGACGGCCGGCCCGAAAACTTTCGGATACCAGCAAGCGCCTCGGCGGTCGCCGAATGCGTCATGCAGTACCAGCAAAGCCACAAGCCGCACGACATCTGGCACTTCGTGACGCCTGGGTTCGATGCGGCCAACATCTTCATGCAGTTTCAAAGCGGCGACAGCACGCGCACCGAAGCGGCCGTCCAGGCTATCGAAAAGTATATCGAAGCGCACAAGCCGCCTGTCGACCTATCGTACAACTTCGCCGGGCTGCACTACATCAACTACATCTTCCAGGGGAAAATGTTCTGGGGGATGCTCGGTTCCCTGGGCGGAAGCTACCTCATCGTGTTGGCCATGATGATCGTGCTGTTCCGCTCTGTCAGCTGGGGATTTCTCTGCATGATTCCCCTGACGCTCACCATCATGTCCATTTACGGCGCGCTCGGGTTCCTCGGCCTGGACTACGACATGCCCGTGGCCGTGCTCGGGGCCATCTCCCTTGGCATTGCCGTGGATTTCGCCATCCATTTCCTGGAGCGCAGCCGGCAGATCACGGCGGAAACCGGTTCCTGGGAGAAAACCGCCCCCCGGATGTTCGGCGAACCGGCCCGGGCCATCAGCCGCAACGTCATCATCATCGCCATCGGGTTTTTGCCCATGCTGGTTGCTTCGCTTGTGCCCTACAAGACGACCGGGCTCCTGCTGTTTTCCATCCTGACCATTTCCGGGATCGTTACCCTGCTCGTGCTGCCGGCCATTCTCACCGTGGCGCAGGAATGGCTCTTTCGGGCCAGGCGTTTCCGTGTCCAGGGCGAAGCCGGGACGCCGCAGGCTGTCCCGGCGCCGGCCTTGGCCAGAACAGGCGATCCGAATCACGACCCGGCAAACGGCGTCGGGAGACAATAGGCTTGGCAGCCAGGATAAAAACAAGGGTGCGCAGGAACGCAACGTGACCATCCACAGCAGTGGAAGGGAGATTGGCCATGAAGACCGTATTTGGACTGTTGTTGCTATCGCTCACACTGTTCGGAAATTTTGACAGCAGCATCGCAAGTAGCGATGCCCCGTCCGTTGAAACCATTGTCGCCAGGTCAAACCATGCCTCCCTGTATCAGGGCGCGGACTGCCAGGGGACAACAAGCATGACCATCACCGACAAGCAGGGTCGGCTGCGCAAGCGCCAGTTCAACATGCTGCGAAAAAATGGCGATGCCCTGGACAAGGAGCAGAAGTACTTCGTTTATTTCATTGAACCGTCCGATGTGCGCAAGATGGTCTTCATGGTGCACAAGCACGTGGGCCTGGGCAAGGACGACGACCGCTGGCTCTATATGCCGAGCCTTGACTTGGTCAAGCGCATCGCGGCCAGCGACAAGCGCACCAGCTTCGTCGGCTCGGATTTCCTCTACGAAGACATCTCAGGCCGCAGCCCCGAGGAGGATACCCATTCTCTGGTTGAAACAACGGACAAATTCTACGTCGTGAAAAACATCCCCAAAAAGCCGAACGCCGTGGAGTTCGCCTTCTACGTCGCCCATATCGATAAGGCGACCTTCATTCCCATGAGGATCGAGTACTTCAAAGCGGAGGGCAAGCCGTACCGGGTCATCGAGGTTTCCGAAGTGCAGCCCGTCGGGGCCATGGAAAACGGCAAGCCGGTCACCTATCCGACGGTTATGCGCTCCGTGGCCAAGGACCTCGAAAGCGGCAGCCAGACGGAAATGGTGTTTGCCAACCCGCGCTACAATGCCGGGCTGGAGGACGATCTTTTCACCGAACGCTACCTGCGGCGCGCGCCCAAAGAGGTCTTGCAATAATGGAAGCGTCCGCTTGGGCCGGGACCAGGCAGGGAGCGCTTTCCTGCCTGGCCCTGGCGGCCTTTTGCCTGGCTTTTGCCGGCGACTGCCTGGCCGCGCCCTTTTGGGACCGGTTCAGCACGCCTGAGGTGCATGGGTTCCTGGAGGTCCGGGCCGGCTGCCGCACCCAGCCAGATCCCTACGAAAAGGAGGCCTCCATCCTGGAGACGCGGCTGCAGGGAGAAGTGTCCACCCAGACGGACGTTGCGCAGTTTAAGTACAAGGGAGATGTCTGGTACGACGGCATCCTGGAGCAGGCGCGCTACGAGACGCGCGAAGCCTGGATGTTCCTGCGCCCGACCGATTTCCTCGACATCAAGCTCGGGCGGCAGGTGCTGACCTGGGGCACAGGCGATCTGGTTTTCCTCAACGACCTGTTCCCCAAGGACTGGCAGTCCTTTTTCATCGGCCGGGACGCCGAGTACCTCAAGGCGCCAAGCGACAGCGTCAAGGTCAGCCTGTTTTCCGACCTGCTCAACGCGGATTTCGTGTTCACGCCGCTTTTCGCCAGCGACCGCTTCATCACCGGGCAATACATCTCGTATTGGAACGGCGCTCTGGGACGCCTGGCCGGCAACGAATCGGAACTGGACTACGACAAGCCGGACCAGTGGTTCGCGGACGCCGAATACGCGGCGCGCCTGTACCGGACCGTCGGCGCCTACGAGCTCGCTCTCTACGGCTACTTCGGGTTCTGGAAGAATCCCGGCGGCATTGCCGCCTGCGGCGAATACATCTTTCCGCGTTTGCACGTCTACGGCGCCAGCGCCCGGGGACCGGTGGCCGGGGGCATCGGCAATATCGAAGTGGCCTACTACGATTCCATCGAGGACCCAGGCGGGCGCGATCCGAACAGCAACAATTCCGAGATGCGCTACCTTGTCGGATTTGCCCGGGAGATCAGCCGGGATTTCAACGGAAGCGTCCAATATTACGTGGAGCAGTTGCTACGGTACCAGGACTATCGGGCCACCTTCGAGGGCGGTCATCCCCGGGACGCGTTGCGGCATGTGCTGACCGTGCAACTCACCAAGCTGCTCATGAACCAGAATCTGGAACTGTCCCTTGCCGGCTATTGGTCGCCAAGCGACCACGACGCCTATCTGCGTCCGAAAATCCTCTACAAATGGACCGATTCCATCAAGCAGGAGGTTGGTGCCAATATTTTTCTGGGACAACGTGACGACACCATGTTCGGCCAATACAAGGCCAACACCAACATCTACATGGCCCTGCGCTACAGCTTTTAACGTCAAGTGACCAGGAGTCTTCCAGCAGTGCCACAAAAAGGGAGCATCGAGACATGCAGGCCTGCCATCCTTGCGATCCGGCCACCGGCAAACGTCGCCACCCGTCGAGTTACGGCATGCAGGATTCGCAAATCATTTTTGCCGCCCTGGCCCTCAAGCCGGGCGACGTTTTTCTGGATGCCGGCTGCGGCCTGGGCGAGTACGCCCTGGAGGCCGCGCGTCGCGTCGGGGCGACGGGCATGGTCCACGCTTTTGACGTCACCCCCGGTTGCATAGCCGATCTGTCGAGCCAGGCCGCCGCGCTCGGTCTGCCCCACCTGCGCGCCTGCGTAGCGGACATCACCCGGCCGCTGCCCTTGCCCGATGCCTCGGTCACGGTCGGCCTGCTCGGCACGGTGCTGCACATTCCGCCGGTCACCCGGGCCATGGAAGCCATTTTTATGGAAATGCGCCGGGTGCTGCGACCGGGCGGCCGGCTTGGCGTCCTCGAATGCAACCAGCACGCCCCCTGTGGACCGCCGCAATCCATGCGCCTGCCCGCCGCGCGGATCGTCGACGCCCTGGCGGCCTGCGGCTTTCTGCTCCTTGCGGTCAGCGATTTCGGGAACACGTATCTGGCGATTTTTCAACCAAGCCTGCCGTAGACAGGGCGCTTGTCGCCAAACGCATCCGGCCGGCAGAAAAAACAGGAACATACCATGAAAACACTTGTCTTTTACGATTCCCTCGGAGGCAATACCGAACACGTTGCAAAGACCATCCACGAAACCGTGGCCGCCAGTTGGGGGAACGCCGACATTGTCAAGGTCCGCAAGGAAACCGCCGTCAACTTCACCGACTATGACCTGATCCTGATCGGCTCGCCGGTCATCGACTGGCTGCCGACCAAAAAACTCATGGAGCACGTCATGGGTTTTATGAAAACAGAGGAAGGGGCGGTACGGGCCCTCACACGCCCGACGGCACAGCCACTATTGCCGCCAGCAACCGCGACGTTTTTATAATCCACCCCGGACGCGTCCATAGTCCTTGGGATTAAGGCCGTAGCGCTCCCGAAAGGCCCGGCTGAAATGGCTCAGGCTCTGATACCCGATTTGGTAGGCGGCTTCGCTCACGGTCACATCGCCGGAAACAAGCAGTTCCCGGGCGCGCTCCAAGCGGTACTCGCGGAAATATTCAAATACAGGCAGCCCGAAGACTTGCTTGAAGCCGGTTTTCAATTTTTTTTCATTGATGCCGATCAATTTGGCCAGCATGGCCACACTCGGCGGATTTTCGAAATCTTTCACCAGCAGTTCCTTGGCGGCCTGGATGCGTTCCACGTCCTTTGTTCGCAAGGATTCTTTGTTCTGTCTCTCATCCGGATCAGCACCAAGACATTCGTTCAACTGCCATGCCAAAAGTTCCAGCACCCGACTTTCCAAAAAAATTTTCTGAACGCCGTCAGTATATTTGTTGTGTATTATTTGCATAAGAAGCGACATCTTAGCGGGATTTTCTGTCCCTCGCCAATAAAACTGGTCCTTTTGTTCCGAGATGACTTTTTTGAATGCGCAAGAAATTCTCCTTTTGTCATCACTAAAATAAGTATCCAAAAATAATGGTGTTGTCAGGATGCTTACAACAAACACTCCGGCGCCATGATCACTTTCAAGAGTACCCGATGTTTCAGGAAAATAATAAATACCGTTGCACCCTTTATTAAGGAGATGTGTCTGGCTTTTTAAAGCGCCATCGTAATACGTGCAACGATTGGCACCCGACACGATAAATCCGAATTGCACAGGGGCGTTGCCGATTTCAAATTTGAATTTGGCCTCGATGCCGGGGCGCACGGCCGATATATTGAGGAGAAGGTCCGGTCGCAGAGCAATGACCCGGCTTGCGGTGGACATCACCCCCTGCCTGGCTTTGACCCGATAATCGATGTGATGCGCGCATCCTTCCGTCTCGCTTCTGACATTAAATTGATATTTCATATGGATCCTTCATAAATTGATCAAGTTACGCCACCGCGGCTTTTGATCGCCATTAGCAATAAATCCAGCGCATTGGCACCATTCCGGCGGCGTAGCGCGGCACTCGGTCCTGCCAGGACCCCTTTGGCTTCAACCTGGAATCGCACTGGCGACCAAAGATTGGAGAAGCGACAATCGTTGACAATGAGATTGATTCTCATTTATACCCAAGCCCGCTCGGAAAAACAAGCCGGAATACCCAAGCGCCAAACATGCCAGCGCATGACACCATCATGCCAAAGACGGCAGAGGGAAGGGAGGGAAATTATGGTTACGTCCATGAGGCAACTGGCCGTCAATCAGAAAGGATGCATACGATCGGTCACCGCGAGTGGGGAATTGGGACGCCGCATCCGGGACATGGGCCTGGTCCCCGGCACCCAGCTCATGGTCGTCGGCCGTGCGCCTTTGACCGATCCGGTGGCGGTGCGCATGAAAGGGTTCACCTTGTCGCTTCGAAACAGCGAGGCCGACTACATCTCCGTGGAGGCGCTCTAGCATGACGCAGATGACGCAGCCCCTCCGCGTGGCCGTTTCCGGACAGCCGAACTGCGGGAAAAGCACGATGTTCAATGCCATTACCGGCGGCTCGGCCCGGGTGGGCAACTATCCAGGCATTACCGTCGACCGGCTGGAAGGCTTGTACCGGGAGGGCGGACACCTCTGCCAACTGGTCGACTTGCCAGGCACCTATTCCCTGACCTCCTATTCCATGGAGGAGTTGGTCGCCAGGAATGTCGTTGTGCAAGAGCGTCCCGACGTGGTCATCAATATGATGGACGCCACGGCCCTGGAGCGCAGCCTCTATCTGGCCGTACAGCTCATGGAAATCGGCGCTCCGCTTGTCCTTGGGCTCAACATGATGGACGAGGTGCGCCGTAGCGGCGTGGTTATCGACGTGGGCAAGCTGTCGCAACTGCTCGGTGCGCCGGTGGTGCCATGCGTGGCCCGACTGGGCCAGGGCAGCAAGGAACTCATGAGGGCCGTGGTCGAGGTGGCCGGGAAGGCCAAGGGCACTTGGTCGCCGTTTACCCTGTCCTATGGCCCGGACCTTGATCCGATTATTGAGCGCATGACCCGGGTCATCGAGGAGGCGGGGTTTCTGGCTGGCCGCTACGATGCCCGCTGGGTGGCGGTCAAGTATCTGGAAAACGACGAGCAGGTCATGGCCGAAGGCGTCGCTTCCGGGCCGGCCCATGACGCCCTGCTCGCCCTTTGCGCCGAGGCCGAGGACATAACCCGGAAAAACAGCGCCACCACCCCGGATGCCATCATCGCCGACTGGCGCTACGGCTTTATCAATGGTCTCCTCAAGCAGGGCGTCGTCCAGGGCGGCGATGCACTGCGGCGCAACAATTCCGACGCCATCGACAAGGTCGTCACCCACAAGCTGCTCGGCCCCCTGCTCATGCTGGCTGTCCTGTATCTGATGTTCCAGGTGACGTTCACCCTTGGGGCCATTCCCCAGGACTGGGTCAAGGCCGGATTCGACTGGCTGGGCCAGCTGGGCACCGCCTATCTCCCCGAGGGCCACGTGCAGTCGCTGGTCGTCAGCGGCGTCATCGGTGGCGTGGGTTCCGTCATCAGCTTCACGCCGCTTATCTGCATCATGTTCGCCATGTTGGTGTTCCTTGAGGACCTCGGCTACATGGCGCGCGTTGCCTACATGCTCGACCGGGTCATGCGTATTTTCGGCCTGCACGGCATGTCGGTCATGCCGCTTATCATGTCCGGCGGCATTCCCGGCGGTTGCGCCGTGCCGGGGGTCATGTGCGCCAGGACGCTGCGCAGCCCCCGCGAACGCCTGGCCACCATCCTCACCGCGCCGTTCATGGTCTGCGGCGCCAAGACCACGGCCTACCTCATGCTCGTGGCCGCGTTTTTTCCGGACAATCCAACCCGCGCCATGTTCTTCGTGGTGCTTGCCGCCTGGGCTTTCGTCCTCCTGGTGTCCAAGCTCCTGCGTTCGACCGTCGTCAAGGGCGAGAGCACGCCCTTTGTCATGGAGATTCCGCCATACCGCCTGCCGACCCTGCGCGGCGTGCTCCTGCACACCTGGGAACGGGTCTGGCAGTATATCAAGAAGGCCGGCACGGTGATCCTGGCCGTTTCCATCCTCATGTGGGCCGTCATGACTTTCCCCGAGTTGCCTGAGCAGACTGTGGCCCAGTACGAGTCGCAGAAGGCGCAGGCGGCCGAGAAGGTCAAGGCCGACAACCCCGGCGCGGCCGAGGAGAAGCTGGCCTCGCTCACCGAGGAGGCCCAAAAAAGCATCGATGATGCCCAAAACGAGGCCGCCCTCAAATATTCCGTGGCCGGTCGGGTGAGCGAGACGCTCACACCGCTCACCAATCTGGCCGGCTTTCCCTGGCAGGCCAACATCGCGCTCATCGGCGCCTTTGCGGCCAAGGAAGTGTTCGTCTCGACCATGGCCACGGCCTATTCCATGGGCAACGTGGACCCCGAGGCGGCGGACTCCCTGAGCGAACGCCTGGCGGGCGATCCGGCCTGGACGCTGCCGGCGGTGCTTTCGGTCTTTGCCTTCATGATGCTCTACACGCCCTGCATGGTCACGGTGGTGGTCATCGCCCGGGAGTCGAACTGGAAGTGGGCGGCCTTTTCGGTGGTTGGCGGGCTGTGCTTCGCCTTCCTCGTGGCGGTGTGCGTCTACCAGCTCGGCTCGGCCCTGATCTAAGCGTATCCGCAACCAAACGCGCCGAACACCGCCGTCGCCACCTCCGAAACGATAGGCGTATCGTATTTCAACCGGATGTGGTTCTACGGCGGTGTCGACGAAGAGGAACCGCTTTTTGGAACAGTCCCAACATACCTTGCGGCCCACCCCGCTCTCGGTCTCGATCCGGCACAGCATTCCCGGCCGTCTCCGGGTGCGTGTCAGCCCTGGCAGGTATGCGCCCGGCTTGGCCACGGTTTGCCAGTCACTGCCCGGGGTCCGCACCGTGCGCGTCAACCCGGCCTGTGCCGCCGTTGTCCTCGTCTACCATCCCGATCAGACGAGTGCGGAACTCCTGGTTGGGTCCGTCCGGGAAACGGCAGGGAGCGTTGTCCCGGCGGCTGTTCCGGCGGCAAGTGCCTGCTCCTGCCAATCTCCGGCGTCGGCCAAATCGAGCGTGGGGCGGCAACTCGTCCGCTTCCTCTCGCTCTCCGGCGTCATGGCCTATGTCTTCGCACGCAAGGTCGTGTTCGGGGCGGTGCTCTCCGAGGCAGCCCTGTCGCCGCTGGGCCTGATAGCCCTGGCCGCTGCTTGGCCGGTGGCTCGGGAGTCGCTGCGCCACGCCCGGGAGAAGCGTTTTACGCTCGAGGGGTTCCTGGCCGCCGGTTGCGCCGCCGCCACCCTGTCCGGCCAAGCCCTGACCGCCCTGGAAATCCTCTGGATCCAAAGCGGTGCGGAAACCCTCAAGGCCTGGGTGTCGGAGCGGTCCCGCAAGTCCATTTCGGCCATTTTGGACCTCACGGCCAAAAACACCTTCATCCTGGCCGGCGACGTCGAGGTGGAGGTGCCGGTTTCCGCCGTCAAACCGCGCGATATCGTGGTGCTGCACACTGGGGAAAAAATATCGGTCGATGGCCGCGTCATCTCGGGCGAGGCCCTGGTGGACGATTCGCCCATCACCGGACGGGCCGAGCCGGCCCATGTCGGCCCGGGCGACAATGTCTTCGCCGGAGCTTACGTGCGCCAGGGGCTCATCCAGGTCCGGGCCGAATGCGTCGGCGACCGGACCTACCTGGCCCGCATCATGCGCCAGGTCGAGGATTCGCTTGAAAACAAGGCCCCCATCGAGTCCGTGGCCGACAATCTGGCCCGGTCCATGGTGCGGCTGGGAATCGCGGCCACGGGGCTTACCCTGCTGACCACGGCCAGCCTGTGGCGGGCGTTTACGGTCATGATGGTCATGGCCTGCCCCTGCGCCACCGTCCTTTCCGCCCAGACCGCCGTTTCCGCCGCCATCGCCGCCGCCGCCAAACGCGGCATCCTCATCAAGGGAGGGCGCTATCTGGAAGAGGTCGGCAAGGCGGACACGGTCTGCTTCGACAAGACCGGCACGCTCACCAGCAACCAGCCTCGTATCGAATGCATCCGCAACTTCTCCGACTGCGACGAGAACGAACTGCTGCGCTGGGCCTATTCGGCCGAGATGCACAACCACCATCCCCTGGCCCTGGCCATCCGCAACGAGGCCGTGGCCAGGGAGATCGACCCCATCTCCCATGTGGTGTGCGATTTCACCCTGGGCAAGGGCGTCCGCGCCGTGGTCGGCGAGGATGTTATCCGCCTGGGCAATCGCGTGTATCTTGATGAAAGCGGTATAGAAACAAGCGCACGGATCCAGGACGTCACCCCGCTTATGGATCGTGGTTTGACGGTCATTTTTCTGGCAAAAAACAAGGATATCCTCGCTGCATTGGCCTTTGCCAACGAGTTGCGGCCTGACGCCAAGTCCACGGTCTCCGCCCTGACGCGCACAGGGGTGTCCACGGTAGCCCTGGTGACAGGTGACACGGAAAAGACAGCGATTGACTTGTGCCGCCAACTGAGGATTAATGCGTGTCACCATTCGATCCTCCCGGAACAGAAGGGTGCCATTGTCAACCAGTTACGCCAGGGCGGGCACAAGGTGATCATGGTCGGCGACGGCATAAACGACGCCCTGGCCCTGGCCGAGGCGGACATCGGCATCGCCATGAGCGCCGGCGGGGCGGATGTGGCCATCGAGGCGGCGGACATCGCGCTCGTCCGGGACGATCTGGCCGACATCGTCTATGTCCGTAACTTGAGCCGCCGCACGTTGCAGGTGGCGCGGCAGAACTTCTGGATCGCCACCTCCACCAACATCGGCGGGGCCTTCGCCGGAGCGCTTGGCTTGTTGTCGCCCGTGGCGGCGGGGCTTTTGCACATCGTGCATACCCTGGGCGTGCTGGCCAATTCCTCGCGGCTGCTTTTGCCCCTGCCGGAGGCAGCGGCGACGGAACCCCGCAGTCTCCCGGCGATACCGCCACGCAACCCCGAACCGGAGAAAGCATAGTCCATGAACATGCAGGAGCTGTTGGAAATGCGAACCTTGGTCGACGTCGTGCATCACGTGCCGGGACGGCTGCGACTGCGGCTGGACCCGCGTCTGCGCGAACACCCGGCGGCCCGGGAACTCGGGAACTGGAGTTCCAATGGTTCTGCTGTCCTTGCCACGCGACTCAATCCCGTGGCCCGGTCCCTCGTCGTCAGCTATGACCCGAAACGGATCGATCCTGCCGTATTGGAAGAATTTTTGTCCGGCGCCGATGGCGTACGTGCCGAGGTGCTGGCCGAAACGCTCGCCAATTTTTTTGGCGTGACACCCCAAGCCTAGAGGAGAACACGGAATGGAAAACGCGACGTATCAGGAAGGATGCGCCATGGGCTCGCCAGCGACAGGCCAGCAGGCGGCCTTCGCCGGGTCGCCCGAGGCCGGACCATCCGGTTACGCGCCCGGGCAGGCCGCCGCTTCGCAACAGGGCGAACCGCAGCATCAGGCCCAAGTCCAGGCCGGAAGCAACGCTTCAGGTTGTGCCGAAGCCTCCGCCAGACCCCAGGGCGCCATGGAAGCCCAGGGCCCTGTCGGTCCGTCAATGGCTGGGCCGGTGCAGGCCGGGCCTCAAGTGTATGCCGCGCCCCAGGGCCAGGCAGCTCCTCAGGGATACGGCGTCCCCCAGGGCCATGCCGCCCCCCAAGGCTACGGCATCCCGCAGGGCTATGCCGCCCCGCAGGGTTACGCCGGGCCGCAAGACAACGGAGGCCCCAAGGGCGGTCCCCAGGACAAGCCGGCTGGACAATCCGGTCATGATCAGCCGGGGCATGTATGCAATTGCGGCAAACACGAAGCCGCCCCTGAAAGCCCTTACGGTCCTCAGGCGGGGATGCCCTTTGGTCCCCAGCCCGGAATGCCGTACGGTTTTCAGCCTGGATACGGTCCGCAACCCGGCATGGTGTTCGGTCCCCAGGGCCCGCAGCCGGCCTACGGCCCCCAGACCGGCATGCCCCCTGGCCCCCATCCCGGCGCGATGTCTGGTCCGCAGCCGGGTATGGCCCAGGGGCCACAGCCGGGATTCCCTCCCCATCCGGGCATGACGGCCGGTCCCCAGCCCGGAATGCCGTACGGGTACCAGCCCGGAATGCCGTACGGGTACCAGCCTGGATACGGCCCCCAGCCCGGCATGGTGTTCGGTCCCCAAGGCCCCCAGCCGGCCTACGGTCCCCAGCCGGGGATGCCCGCCGGTCCGGCGCCGCAGGCCGAACATGGCGGATGTGACGGAAAAAAAGGCGCTTCCGGCGGTCCGTCCGGCTTCGGCGGCTTCCCCGGTTTCGCCGGTCAGGCGGGATTTGGGGCTCCGGCTTTCGCGGCCATGGCCGGCATGCCCGGTTATGGGGGCGAGGACCCGCAGCACCTGCAGAACCGTTACGGCCAGATGCTGGCCATGTGCAACGAGATCATGCAGGGCAAGGCCGATCCGGTCAAAATCGCCTCGTTTTTGACGGCGAGTGGCACCCACTTCTGGAAAGGAGCCATTGTCGGCGCGCTCGTCACCTTCATCCTGACCAACGGCTCCGTCAAATCCGCCCTGGGCGACAGCTTCTCCGCGATTTTCGGTGGAGCCAAGCCCGCTGAACCGACCGCGTAACCGCCAACCAAACCAGAAGGAATCTCCATGTACCTCTACCAGAACAATCAGCAATATCCCGCCCAGCAGCGGCTGACCACCCTTCCTGCCGGCGCCATCGCCACCATGGGCCTCGTCGGCGCCCTGCTCGGCGGCGTGGTGACGGCCGCCCGCGACATGCGGGACGTGCGGGCCGGGACCATGGAGCGCGGCGAGATGCTCGGCGACGTGGTCAAGGAGTCCCTGGGCACGGGCCTGGCCACGGCCGTGGGTACGGCCGCCGGCGGCATGGTCTTCCGCAATGGCGCCCTGGCCCTGGCCACCATGGCCGTTGTCGGCATCGGCACCAAGTACCTGTACGACGGTGTGGTGAGTGCCGCCCGCGAGGCGAAAAAAACCGTCGATGCGCCGGTCAAGGCCACCAACAAGAAGGCTTAGCCAGGAAACCGCCATGTCCCAATATCCGCAATATCCACAGTATCCGTATGCCACGGGAGCCGGGCAGTACGCCCAGGCCGATCCCTCGGGATATGCCGCCCAGTCCGGGTACTACGCTCCGGCGCCGACCTCGTGGACCCAAGGCTGGTTCGCCGTGACCGATCCCGGCTACATCAAGGGACTGCTGCTCGGCGCGGCCGTCACGTATCTGCTCACCAATCCCAAGGTGCAGCGTGCCATGGTCAAGGGGGTTGTGACGCTTTGGAGTTCGGTCCAGGGCAGCGTGGAGGAGGTCAAGGAACAGATCCAGGACATCAAGGCCGAAATGAGCATGAAAACCGATGCGGACAAGAAATAACAGCGACATTGCCCGTCAGCGCGAGCTGGCCAAGCTCGGGATGAGCGTCTCCCTCGGGACGCTGGTGGCCACGGGGTTTCTCTCCCGTATGGCCGGGTCTTGGCCCCAGGGCACGCGCAATCTGCATTTGTGCGCGGGCGTGGCGCTGGTGGGTTTCTCGTATTGGCATTGGACGCTTTATCCGCAAACCGCACTTCCCAAAGGACGTTTTGCATGACTTGTGCCCAGGCGTTTCCAACGCCCGGGATGCGCGTGGGCCACTTCCGGGTGGCCCACGCCCTTTCCCGGCGTGTGCGGCTGAAATCCCCTCTGCTTGGCGATTCCGCTTTCGATGCCGTGTATTTTCAGGCCCTGCTGGAAGCGTTGCCTGGCGTTTCCGAGGTCCGGATCAATGTCCGGGGGGCTTGTCTCGTCCTGGGCTATGACGGCAAACTCGAAACGTGGCGGAAAATTGTCCAAAGTCTTGTCGAGATGCCGGACGAGGCCTTTGTGTTGACGGGGGACGCCGAACCTGCGGTCACCGGCTCCGACGTGGCCGTCAAGGCCTTGATCACCCTCTTTTCCCAGGCTCTTCCGTGGCCGGCCAAGGCCTTTCTCGGGTGGAGCCTGGCCCTGGGCGTCATCGTCAAGGGCGCCGAAACCTTATTTATGCGCGGCATCAAGGTGGAGACACTGGACGCCACCGCCATCACCCTGGCGCTTGTTCGCGGCAACTATTTCACCGCCGGCTCCATCACGACGTTGCTCGCCCTGGGCCAGTATCTGGAAGGGCAGAGCGAACAACGCTCCACGGCTCTGCTGAGGGGCCTGATGCGTCCCCAGGTGGAGACCGTTTGGGCCGTCCGCGACGGCGTCGAGGTGCAAACGCCTCTTGCCCAGGTCTCTGCCGGCGATTGCGTCGTGTGCGGCGCCGGCGAACTCATTCCCATCGACGGCGTGGTGGCCGAGGGAGAAGCCTCCGTCAACCAAAGCTCCATCTCCGGCGAATCCGTGCCGGTCCATATCCGGCCCGGCGACGCGGTCATCTCCGGTTCCGTGGTCGAGGAGGGCCGGCTGACGATCACGGTCGAGCGGGTGGGCTCGGAAACCTCCATGGCCCGCATCGGCCGTTTCATCGACCATTCCCTGCGCGGCAAGTCCAAGACCCAGACCACGAGCGCCGCCCTGGCCGACAAGCTCGTCCCGGTCACCCTGGGCCTCAGCGGCCTTATGCTCCTGGCCACCCGCGACGTGAACCGGGCCACTTCGGTTCTGACCGTGGATTTCTCCTGCGCCGTGAAACTGGCCAGCCCCGTGGCCGTGCGTTCGGGCATGTATGCGGCCGGGCAGGCGGGTGTGCTGCTCAAAGGCGCCTGCGCCCTGGACGCCTTGCAGGATGTGGACACCATCGTTTTCGACAAGACCGGGACCCTGACCACAGGCCAGATCACGGTTACGGATATTCTCCCCGAAGACGGACTGACGCAAGCGGATGTGCTGGCCCTGGCCGCCGGCGCGGAGGAGCATTATGACCATCCGGTGGCCCGGGCCGTTGTGCGCGAGGCCAAGCAACGCACCATAGCCTTGCCGCCGATCAGCCGGGTCGACTTTATCGTGGCCCACGGCGTGGCCGCGTCCGTCGACGGGAAGCATATTCTGGTCGGCAGCCACCACTTCGTCGCGGAGGACGAGGGCGTTGCGTGTGCCCACGTGGAGGAGCGCGCCAGGAAGCTCCGTCGCCAGGGCAAGTCACTCCTCTACGTCGCCAGGGAGGGAAAGCTGGCCGGGCTCATCGCCCTTCGGGACGATGCCAGGCCGGAGGCCGCGGCCGTATTGGAAGCACTCAAGGCTTCCGGCATCAGGAAGATCGTGGTGCTGACCGGTGACCACAAGGATACGGCCGAGGCCCTGGTCCGCCAGTTGCCGCAGATCGATGCGCTGCATTATGAACTCAAACCAGACGACAAGGCCGCCATCGTGAAAGACCTCAAGGACGAGGGGTGCACGCTGGCGTTCGTGGGCGACGGAGTGAATGACGCTCCGGCCCTGGTGACCGCCCACGTGGGCATCTGCATGCCCAAGGGGGCCGATCTGGCCCGGGAAGCGGCCCAAGTCCTGCTCCTGCATGAGGATTTGCACACCCTGGTCGTGGCCAGGCAGGCCGCCATCCGGACCAATACCATCATCCGCCAGACGTTCGGGGCTACTATCGGCTGCAATTCCGTGATTATGCTGCTGGCCACCGCCGGGATGTCCCCGGTGCTCGCGGCCTTGCTGCATAACGCTTCGACGATCGGGATTCTCGGCTATGCCGCCATGGCGGCTTCAAGACCGCTGCTGAAAAGGACGCACGCGAGTTCTCTTGCGCCACGCAGGGAGGAAATATGTTGACGACGCTCGCAGCAGCTCCTGTCGGAGTACCTCTTGTCATCACCAAGATCGCCGGACATGGGTTCGCCGCGCGCATGTCCCGGCTGGGGCTGTACGAAGGGGTGTCCCTGACGCGTCTGGACGACAGCGTTGCCATCGGGCCGGCCAAAATCAACGGTCCGACTGGCGAGATCACGCTAAGCGGTTGGCTGGCGGCCAGGGTCGTCGTCCATCTTGACGATAACTGTCGGTTGCCCCTTCTGGAATGCGTCCCTGGCGACAGCGGCCATGTGGAAGG
>JAWRKJ010000044.1:0-9708 GCA_040307025.1 Desulfovibrionaceae bacterium
AAAGAGACGCCTCCGGCGGCCAGGGGGGGCAACACCCCTCCTGGACCACCTTGCTTGAAAGCTCCCCCTCCAAGTGGCAAAGGGAGTCGAACTGCCCGGTTCGACTCCCTTTTTATATCTCTACGTCGCGCTTCTGCCGGGACGGCTTGTGCCCCTCCCGCCAATCTCCCGCATCCGTCAGGCCGTGCGTCCGGTCCCGACTTCACCGCTGCCCCAGCCAGGGGTCCGGGGGGATGCTCCCCCCGGCAGGTCCAGGGCAGCGCCCTGGCCGCCGGAGGCATCTCCTCCCCCCTCCACACGCCACCTTCCCTTCCTAGTCGCGCAGCGAACCCGCCACCTCGGAAGCAAACCGGGCCACCAGCCGGCTTTGGGCCGCGGCCAGGGCGTCGTAGCCCGGTCCGGCCGTCTGTTCGTGCAGATCGGTGGTGCGCCAGGTCAGGGCCTTGCCGTCGGCATCAAGCACGGTCCAGCTCGCGCGCAGCACCACGTCCCCACCCTGGGCGCCGTCGAATCGGGTCACCTGGATGGCGACCTGGCGATCGGGATGGCCGCCGGCCGGCCAAGGGTAGCTGACGAGGGGTTTGGCGCACACGAGCCCGGCCAGATCCTCCATGAGGATGCGCTGGAAATTGTCCCGCAGCGACTCGATCCACTGGTCGAAGTCGGCCAAATGCATCTGGTTGTCCCCCAGCCGGGTGACGATTGGGGAGCGGTCGAGATAGGCCGGGAATTCCACCGGCCCGATGCCAAGGGCGATGCAGGGCGACGCGGGCGTAGCGGCGGCCTGTTCGGCCTGGGCGCTCAGGGAATAGAAATGGGTGGGGCTCGATTTGCCGCAGCCAGCCAACACAACCAGGCAACACGCCGCAAGAAGCGGAAAAATCCGGTGAAACCGAATCATGGTGTTCATCTGCGCGGGCCTCCCTTGCCCTGGATGAGCGCTTCCGGATGCCGTTCCAGATAATCGGCCAGTTCCCGAAGGGCCTTGGCCGCCCCGGCGATCTCGGCCAGGGCCCGGTTGAGGTCCGTGATCGTCGGCGAATCGGAGTTCACCACCTTCTGGAACTTGGCAATGGCGGCTTTGCCTTCCTTGAGGGTCGTATCGAGGGTCTCCAGGGTCTTGCCGGCCGTCGTGGTCAGGCCCTCGGTGCGGCGATCGAGATGCTTGGCTAGGTCCGTGAAGCTGTTGGCCGCCTCGTCGAGGCGCTCGGCCAGGGGACCGACCCTGGAGCGCATATCCTGCAGGAGCTGCGTACCGGTATTGAGGGCGCTGTCGAGCTTGCCGGGCATGGCGGTGAGCTCGGGCGAATTGACGAGATTTTTGATGCCACCGACCGCGTCGATAAGCTGTTTGACCAATTCTTCGAGGGGAAGTTGCTTGATGGTCTGGGTCAGCTTTTCAAAGACCGAGGGCACGGTGGGAATTTCCGGCAGATTGCTGCCGCCCACCAGCCGCACCGGCGTATCCGGCATGAGGTCCAGGGACACGGCGAGCTGGCCGGTCACGAAGCTCTGGGTGACGAGCTGGGCGCGCAGGCCCTTGTCGATGAGCTGGGTGAGCAGGTTATCCGGATTTTCCTGATGCGCCTCGGCCAGGGGCTTGGGTTTGTTCCCGGTTTCGGGCAGAGCCAACTTGATTTTGCCGCCGAGGATTTCCACGACCACCGGAATGTAGAAATGCAGGTGCGAGGCATCGGCCTCGATGCTGATTTCCTTGACCGAACCGATGGGCACTCCGCGAAACACCACTGGCGCCCCCACTTCCAGCCCGCTGACGGAATTTTCAAAAAACATGATGCAGGAATATGTTTTGGTGAACAGCAGTCCCGAGCCCAGGGCGATGATGGCGCCCACGGCCAAGGCAATGGCGCCCAACACGAATACCCCGATCATGGTCTTGTTGGCGGTGGCGCTCACGGGCGTCCCCTCCCCTCTGTGCTGCAACGCATGTCGCTTTACTCCTTGCCCCGGGTCAGAAAATGCCGCAGTTGCGGATCGGTGCTCTGGGCCAGCAGCTCCTTGGGATCGCCGCTGGCGCTCATGGTCCGGGTTGTCACGTCCAAGAAAACGGAATTGTTGCCGATGGCGAAGATGCTGGCCAGTTCGTGGGTGACCACCACGAAGGTGGCGCGCAGGCTGTCGCGCAATTCCAGGATCAGTTCGTCGAGCAGGTGGGCGCTGATGGGATCAAGCCCGGCCGACGGCTCATCCAGGAATAAAATGTCCGGATCAAGGGCCAAGGCCCGGGCCAGACCGGCCCGTTTGCACATGCCGCCGCTGATTTCCGAAGGATAGAAGTCCTCGAACCCGGCCAGGCCCACCAGGGCCAGCTTGAGAGAAGCCAGTTCCCGGATGTCGGCCGGCTTGAGGTTCGTGTACTGGGACAGGGGCAGGCCGATATTTTCGGCCAGGGTCATGGAGCTGAAAAGCGCCCCGCTCTGGTACAGGATACCCGTGCGGCGCAAGGTGACGTCCCGCTGTTCCTGGGGCATGTCCCACAGACTGCCCTCGGCGTAATACACCTTGCCGGCGGCCGGGGATTTGATGCCCACGAGCAGGCGCAGCAAGGTGGATTTGCCGCAGCCGCTGCCGCCCATGATGATGAAGATATCCCCCTGGTTCACGGTGAAGGTGAGATCGCGCATGAGCACGAAGTCCCCGTAGGCCATGACCAGGCCTTCCGCGCGAATGGCCGCGTCGGGAGCGGATTGCGTCTTGCCGGTCGTGTCCACGCCTCGCCTCACACGCCGATGATGTTGCAGGCCACGGTGATGATGGCCGTGGCGATGACGATGGCCAGGATGCTCGTGACCACGGCCGCGGTGGTGGCCTGGCCCACGCCCAGGGCCGAGCGGCTGCACCGCATGCCCCGGTAACAGCCGGCCATGGCGACCAAGACCCCGAAAACCGCGCTGTGCACCAAGCCGATCCAAAAATTGACCAGGGGCACGGACTGCCAAGTATGGGTCAGGTACTGGATCGGGTTGATGTGCAGCATGAACACACCGACGATAAAGCCGCCGAGAATGCCCATAAGATCGGCGTAGACGCACAAAAGCGGCATCATGAGGACCAGGGCGATCATGCGCGGCAGCACCAGGAACTGGATGGGCGAAAAGCCGAAGGTGCGCAGGGCGTCGATTTCCTCGTTGACCTGCATGGTGCCGAGCTCGGCGGCATAGGCGGCGCCGGTGCGACCGGCCATGATGATGCCGGTCATGATGGCGCCCATGACCCGGACCATGGCAATGCCGACAATGGTGGAGACGTAGATCTGGGCCCCGAACTGGCTGAGCTGGATGGCGCCGACAAAGGCCAGGATGAGTCCCACGAGCAGGCTGATGAGGGAGACGATGGGCAACGCCTCGACCCCGGCCTGATGCAGCAGCAAAACCAGGGCGGAGCGCTGAAAAACAGCCTTGCCCCGGAAAAGGGCCAAGCAGGCCAAAGTCATGTCGCCGACAAAGTCCAGGAGATTGAGCACCGCCTGGGCAATGGTCTGTCCGAACGTACCCATCCGGTCCAAAAACGGCTCGTGCGCGGCCAGCTTCTTGTCCGCGCCCTTGCGCTTGGGCACCTTGTCGGCCAGGAGCAACAGTTCGACCACGCCCTCCGGCAATCCGGAGGTGTCGACATCCAGCCCCTGCTCCCGGGCCAGGGCCAGGAGCGCCCGGCAATGGGCGAGAAACAGGCTGTCCCAACCGGTCAGGTGAACGGTATCGAAGGTGAGCCGGGCCGGAGAGGGCTTGGCCGTCAAGGCCGTGCGCACCGGTGCCGGATCGGGAAAGGCCTGGCCGATACGCCAAGCTCCCGAAAACCGCAGGCCCAGGGTTCCGTTGTCCAGCAAAATATCGCGCCGGGGTGGATCAACCCGTCGCCCCTCGCCCAGAAGATGTCTCATACCGTGGCAAGCCGTGGGATCATGCGTTGTCGGGAGATTGGAGAGTCCATAGGAACCCGGCCGGTGTCAAGACAAAAGCGCCGGGGCAAAAGGCCGCATCCGGTCAGGCGGCCGGAAAATGGCGGCCGTGGCGCAACACGTTGTTCTTACCCGTGCCCTTGACCTGATACATGGCGTCATCGGCGGCGCCGAGCAGATCCTGCCAAGACATCCCCGGCTGGTACTCGGCCACGCCGATGGAGACGGTAAAGCGGATCACCGTTTCCACCAACCGGCCGCTGATCCGGGGCTTGAACTCGTATTGCTGCACGGCCAGCCGGATGGCCTCGGCATAGAGCTGGGCCTTGTCGGCGTCGAGTTCGCAGACCAGGACCAGCTCGTCCCCGCCATAGCGGGCGGCGAACCAGTCGTGCCGGGTGGCGTAGGCGCCGATGATCTTGGCCAAGGTGCGCAGGACATCGTCGCCCACCTGATGCCCGTGCAGGTCGTTGATGGTGGTCTTGAAGTTATCCACGTCGATCATGAACACGGTCAGCGACGTCCCTTCCGCCGAGGCCTTGGCCACGGATTTTTCGAGATGCTCGTCCAGGGACCGACGGTTGTGCAGGGGCGCGAGCAGCGGGTCCACATTGACCATGCGCTCCAGTTCCCTGGCCTTGTCTTCCCATATCTGGGCCTCGTCCCGGTAATGCGCGAGCATATCCGTGATCAAAACGCGCAGCCGGGGAATCATCCGGTCCAAATCCTCCCCGCTGTCGAGCGTTGCCATGGTCTCGCGGCCAAAACGGGCGAGCAACCGGCTGCGGCCTTCTTCCGAGGCCAAGGACTCCTCCACGAACGCGGAGATGGCCCGGGCCAGTTCATTGGCGCCCTGGCGCTGGGATTCCAGTTGCCGCTCAAGATCGTCGGTCAGGGTGTTGTGGGTCAGAAACGTTTCCACCTGGCCGATCACCTTGCGGAGATGGTCGGCAGAGGCATCACGCTGGGACAATTCGTCAAAAATATGCTTCTGAATGTCCCGCTTTTGCTGTTCCGTAAAAAGGGAAAACAGCTTGACGAGATTGCGGACGAACAAGACCACCCCAAGCCAAGAGGCGTCCTTACCGCAGCCGAGCTTATGCAACTCGGCGCAAACATGGCGAATTTCGCAGCACTCACTCGGGCAGTCCGGCAGCATATTCCACCTTCGCCTGCGGACAGGCCTCTCTCTTTAAAGGAGAATGCATTCTATCCAATATCGTTGGGTGAAACAAGATAAATGGTCCAGAATCCTGCGATTCTATCAAAATTAACACCACAGCGGCTTGCCAAGTCCCGACCCCCGATGCTAGCCCCCGGCATGCCTGGATACAAAGCGCACATGACCGGTGCCCTGGCCCTGACCGGTGCCGCCGTGGCCGCCACGATCTGGCTCGGCCTGTACCGTCCGAATCTCGAAACCATGCTGGGGATTGGCGTTGCCGCCGTGCTCGGCGGACTGTTCCCGGATGTCGACACCGATTCCAAGGGGAGGCGGCTTTTTTACAGCGCGGCCCTGGTGGCCGATGTGTATCTCATCTTGCGCGAGCACTATCGCCAAGCCGCCATCCTGGGACTTTTCGGGCTCCTGCCGGCCGTGGACGGCCATCGGGGCTGGACCCACACCTGGTGGGCGGCCCTGCTCGTCCCTTCCCCCATTCTCTGGGCGCCCATGACCCTCCTCCACCAGCCCTGGCAACCCCTGGCCCCCTACTACCTGGCGGCGGTGGTGGGCTATCTCTCCCATTTGTTGCTGGATCGGACCGGCTAGAGTCCCTGGCCGAACGCATCCCAAGGCCGCGACGGCCCGCCTTGCCGCGTTCAGTGGCGATCGACGGCGGTCTCTTCATGGCCGGGATGAAAGCGGGTGAGAAGCCGATAGCGCTCGGTCTCCCGGAATTCCTGGATGGCCGCGTCAAGCCGGGCCATGACATCCCGGTCCACAGCCAAGTCGCACATGATGTGCCGGGAAAATCCGGGCGGAGCGTCGGCAATGGGTAAAAAACGGATGGCATTTCGGAGCGCCGGGTCTGCGCGCAACTGGGCGGACAGTTCTTCCGGACCGATGAGCATGGCATCCAGGCGGTGCTGGGCGACCAGACGCAGCATGGCCCGGGTATCGGAAAAAAAACTGCGGCGTTGGGCCGGGATCTTCTGCAAGATTTTATCAAGGACCGGACCGTAGGAAAACCCCTGGCGCGCGCCCCACACCAGATCCGCGGCGAGCAGATCCTTGAGGCGTGGCGAGGGCCCGAGTTCCCGGGCCTTTTCGGGAGTGGTCACCACGCCCAAGGGCTGATCGACGTACAGCGGCAGGCTGAACCGGGCGGAAACTTCACGTTCCGGGGTCCGCAGCCAGCCTACGGCGCAACTCCCGTTGGGGTGGGTCTCGATATGGGCCAGGATACGGTTGGGCGGCATCTCCCGCACCACGACGGGAATACCGGCTTGCTCAAAGACCGTGAGCGTGATGTCCAGCACGAAACCGCCGGCTGGCTGGCCGTTTTCCAGGGCATAATAGGGAGGGCGATCAAAGACCAAAAGTGCAACAGGCTGCTCACCGGCGTGCGCGGACACGACCGGGCCGCTCCAGAATCCCAGCGCAACCAGGGCCATCCAGGCGATCAGGCTGGCACGCAACCGACACGCTGGCATGGCACAAACGGGTTGTCGCCGTTGCAAGTTTGGCAAAGGGTAGAGTTCACGCTGATCCTATGATCTTTTTCCATAGGACTGTCAAACTACCGCCCCAGTGCTCCTCCAGCCGCGCTTGCCAGAATCACGGTCCAGGACATAGGGTGGACAAGCCTTTGAGTCTCTTCGTCCGGCGACCATGATCGTTTTCCGCCCGGGAGTCCGCACGTTATGAGCAAGACCAACATTCTTCTCGAATCCGGCACAAACGAACTTGAAATCGTTGAATTTTTCCTGCAAGAACCCACGCCGTCCGGAGGGATCTATACCGGTTATTACGGGGTCAACGTCGCCAAGGTCCTGGAAATCATCCGGCTGCCCAAAGTCACGGAGATGCCCCAGACACCCCACCCGTGCGTCCTTGGCACCTTCAACCTGCGCGACAAGGTCGTGCCGCTGGTCGATCTGGCGGCCTGGCTCGGCAAGAGCCGATCGGATGTGGCCTCGGACAAGGTGGTGGTCACGGAATTCAACCGGGTGGTGAGCGCTTTTCGGGTTTCGGGCGTCACCCGCATCCACCGCCTGAGCTGGGAGCAGATCGAACCTCCGAACATCCAGGTCCAGCGCTACTCGGCCAACTCGGTCACGGGCGTGGTCCGGCTCGAATCCCGGGTGGTGTTCATCCTGGACATGGAAAAGATCGTGGCCGAACTCAACCCGAGCCTGGCCCTCAAGGAACTCGACGAAGAAGTCTTTGTCGAACGCCGCCAGGATCTGCCCGACAAGGACATGACCTTCAAGGTCCTTATCGCCGACGACTCCACCACCATCCGGCGCATGATCGGCACCTCCCTGGAAAAGGCCGGCTTCGAGGTGACCCGCACCATCAACGGTCGCATCGCCTGGGACCTGCTCCAGGAATGGAAGGAAACCGCGGCCCGGGAAAATCGGCCCATCACCGACTACGTCCACATCCTCGTGTCGGATATCGAAATGCCGGCCATGGACGGACACAGCCTGACCCGCAAGGTCAAGGAGGACCCGGTCCTCAAGCGCTTGCCCGTCATTTTGTTCTCTTCGCTCATCACCGACAGCCTGCGCCACAAGGGCGAGGCCGTGGGCGCCGACGACCAGATATCCAAGCCGGAAATGCTGCTCCTGGCCGAACGAGCCCGGGCGCTGGCCTGGGACCGCCTGATGTCCGCGGAGTAGGAAGAAGAAGAAGAAGAAGAAGAAAAGAAGCCTCCGGCGGCCGGAAGGATAATCCCCCGGACCCCTTGAAGGAGGAAGAGGCAGGCGTTCAGGGGCGGAGCTGCCGGCAGAAGGCCGTGACGCCGCGGGCAATGGCCCCGGCTGTGGTCTCGATCCGGGCAGGACTTCCGAGAGCCAGCTCCTCGTCGCGGTTGACGATGATGCCGGCTTCCACGAGCACGGCCGGCATGGCCGCCTCGCGCAGCACGGCCAGGCCGTCGTAGCGGTAGACGCCGACCGTCGCATCCACCAGTTCCCGATTCTCGCCCGCAAGGGGTTCGGCATGATGGCGCGTGAAGGAAAGCCCGGCCCCGTGCAGTTCCCGGCCGATCAGCCGGGCCAGGGTCAGACTCGCCTTGGCCTGGGCACTTTTCCCGGAATAAAAAAGCGAATAGCCGACGAACCGGTCGCTGTACCGGCGGGTTTTCCCGTCCACGGTCCAGGTGGACAGGTAGCGCGGCTGGACCGCGTCGTGGTGGATGGAGACCAGAAGCCGTCCGCCCCGGGCCTTGGCGCGCGTCGCCCGGGCCGTCGGCGACAAGTCCTCCCCGACCGGATCGAGCAAGGCCGCCCGGACAAAGCCGGCCGCCCGCAAGGCCACCACGACGCGCTGCGCGAGCCGGATATTGAAGGCGTATTCCGGAACGCCCCGGGAACTCTCGGCACCACTGCGGCGCGGACCATGCCCGGCATCCACCAGGACAGGGAAGGCGGCCGGGTCGCAGTCCGCAGCCAGCCCCCTTCCCCCGCTTGCCAGCAACCCGCACAAGACCAGCACGACGCACAAAAGGCGCCGGGGTCCCCAGGCGTGTCGCGCCGGCACTAGAGCTTGGACTCGACCGAGCGGATCTTGCCGGTCAGGCGATTTTTCGCTCCTTCCCGGCAATCCAGGCGCATGAAAGCCTGAATGCGGTGGCAATCCGCGCGCATGGCCTCGTAGCACTTCGTGGCCAGGGCAAGCAGTTCGTCCCATTCCCCCTCCACGCTTGTGGACATGGGGCCGAAAACGTAGGGCAGACCACTTTCCTTGATGATGTTGATGGACCGGGCCACATAGGGCGAAACGCTTTCTCCCTCGCCCAGGGGAAACATGCACAGCTCCAAAATGGCACTCATGTGAAACCTCCCAATGACCGAGAACGGTCCGGGCGATTGTGCGCTTTCCAGCCAAGGAATCAACCCCTCCCCACGCTTTCCAGTCCCATTCGGGGTGGTCCGGGTGGGGGCGTTGCCTCCTCCTGGCCGCCGAAGGCGTCCCCCCACAGCTTTTCGCCTTCCCCCCTCACTCCACACGCACGGTGACGGCGTCCGAGCGGCCGTGGTCGTCGGCCACCACCAGCCGGTGCGTGCCGGGCGTGGGCTGCCAGAAAAGATGCGCTCCCGGGTTCCCCTGGGCGGTCAGTTCGCCATCCACGTACCAGGTCAGGCGCCGGCTGCCGGCCGGGGCGTCGGCGGTCAGGACGATCTGCTGAAAGGCGGCCGGGGCGTCCCGGCGCAGCTTGTAGGACGTGGCCGGACTGGGCGAAACAATACGCGGCCCTTCGCCGGCCGGAGCGCCGCAGCCCGGAGCCGGATCGGGTGGCTCCTCGAAGGAAATGCCCGAAGCCCGCCACCAGGACACAAGCTCGGCCGGATAGCGTGCCACGGTGACCGGCCTGGCCGGATGGGTGAGCAGGCAGTCGCCCGTAAGGCGCAGGCCCGTGCGCGCGTCGACCAGGATCTGGCCGTGGACGGGACAGGGACCGAGCCGGGTGCGGCCCGGAATGATTTTCACCTTGATGCGGTGCGGGCAATGGGGGCCCGGCAACTGGCGGCTTTCGGCGCAGACCTCGACCTCGGCGATATCGAGCCCCGGCGGCATGGCCAGCCGGGAACCATGCTCCTCCGCGGCCCGGAACAGCTCG
>JAWRKJ010000045.1:0-25080 GCA_040307025.1 Desulfovibrionaceae bacterium
CGCTTAACGGTTTTGACTGGCTGCACGTGTCAATGGTGCCGACCACATCCGTAAACAATGTTTCAATCCACTCTTTCGACGACACGAAAACACATTCCCAGCCAACGGGAACCGTCAATTGCACCATGGGACAGCGCCGCGCCCCGACGAATCATCCCCACGCCTGCGGGGAACATCGTAAAAACCGTGACCGCAACATGGAGCCGGATGCGGGTCGGCGTCAAGACGCAAAGCGTCTTGTGCCGCCGATCCGTTTCCGGCCCCTTTCGAGGGAGACCGGGGGGCATCATGCCCCCTGGCCGCCGGAGGCGTCTCCGCCTTCTCCCTTCTCCACCCCTCGCCTACAGACCCTGGCCGCGCAGACGCAGGCCGACCAGGCGGATAAAACCGGCCGCATCGGCTTGGTTGTACACCTCGTCCTTCTCGAATGTGGCCAGCTTGGGATTATACAGGCTGTTGGGCGACGTGCGGCCGACCGGGTAGGCCTGGCCCTTGTAAAGCTTGAGGCGCACGGTACCGGTCACGCGTTTTTGCCCCTCGTCGATCATGGCTTGCAGGGCCCGGCGTTCCGGCGCGTACCAGTAGCCGTTGTAGACCATTTCCGCATACTTGGGAATAAGCCCGTCGCGCAGGTGCATGACCTCGCGGTCGAGGCAAATGCCTTCCAGGTCGCGGTGAGCGATGTGCAGGATGGTGCCGCCCGGGGTTTCGTACACGCCCCGGGATTTCATGCCCACGAAGCGGTTTTCCACCATGTCGATGCGGCCGATGCCGTGCTTGCCGCCCAGGGTGTTGAGGGTTTTGATCAGGCTCGCCGGGGACAGGCGCTCGCCATGAAGCGCCACGGGATCGCCGGCCTCGAAGTCGATGGAGAGATATTCCGGCGTATCCGGGGCTTTCTCCGGGGGTACGGTCAGCAAATAGGTGTCGGGACCGGGCTCGTTGGCCGGGTCTTCCAGCTCGCCGCCCTCGAAGCTCAAGTGCAGCAGATTGCGGTCCATGCTGTGGTCCGAGCCCTTCTTGTCCGAAGGCACGGGAATGCCGTTTTGCTTGGCAAAATTGATCAGATCCGTGCGGGAGGCGAAATCCCATTCGCGCCAAGGGGCAATGGTGCGCAGATCAGGGGCCAGGACCGTGGTCGCCAGCTCGAAGCGCACCTGGTCATTGCCCTTGCCGGTGGCGCCGTGGGCCACGGCCTGGGCGCCCTCGGCCCGGGCCACCTCGACCAGGCGCTTGGCGATCAGCGGCCGGGCGATGGAGGTGCCGAGCAGGTAGCGCCCTTCGTAGATGGCGCCGGCGCGCAGCATGGGGAAGACGAAATCCCGGGCGAACTCCTCGCGCAGGTCGTCGATGTAGGCCTTGGTGGCGCCGGTGCGCAGGGCCTTGGCTTCCAGGCCGTCGAGTTCCTCTTCTTGGCCCAGGTCGCAGGTCACGGTGATGACCTCGCAATCGTAGGTCTTCTGAATCCATTTGAGGATGACCGAGGTGTCCAGGCCGCCGGAATAGGCCAGGACGACTTTCTTGATGGTGCTCATGGCGTTTTGTCCTTTCTGGCAAAGAAGGCGTCAACAGGCCTTGGTGAAAATCCATTCCAGAACGGCTTTCTGGACGTGCAGGCGGTTTTCGGCCTGGTCCCAGACAATGGAGGCCGGCCCTTCCATGACCGCGTCGGTGATTTCCTCGCCCCGGTGAGCGGGCAGGCAGTGCAGCACCTTGCAGCCCGGGGCGGCCACGGCCAGCAAGGCGTCGTTGATTTGGTACCCGGCAAAGACCTTGGCCCGGGCCGCCTGTTCGGCCTCCTGGCCCATGGAGGCCCAGACGTCGGTATAGAGGTAATTGGCGCCGGTAGCGGCCTGGACCGGATCGTTGACGATGCTGATCGCGGCGCCGAGGCTTCGGGCCTTGTCCACAATGGCGGCGGACGGTTCGTACCCCTTAGGCGAGGCAATGCTCAGGTGGATGGGGAAACGGGCGGCGGCGTTGATCAGGGAATGGGCGATATTGTTGCCGTCGCCGACGTAGGCCAGACGCACCCCGTCCAGGGTGCCGGAGTGCTCGCGCATGGTGAGCAGATCGGCCATGATCTGGCAGGGATGGTATTCGTCGGACAGGGCGTTGACCACGGGAATGGAACCATGCCCGGCCAGCTCTTCGAGCTTATGGTGGCCATAGGTGCGCACGATCAGGCAGTCGGCATAGCGGGACAGCACCCGGGCGGTGTCGCGAATGGGTTCGTCGCGGCCGAGCTGGGAATCGTTTTGGGTCATAAAGATGGGCCAACCACCGAGATGACGCACCGCGACCTCGAAGGAGACGCGGGTGCGGGTGGAGGCTTTTTCGAAGACGAGAATGCAGGTTTTGCCCTTCAAGAGCTCGCTGCGGTAATCGACGGCCTTCATGGTGGCGGCCCGATCGAGCAGGCGCACGGCCTCATCCGGGTTCAAATCCAAAATGGTCAAGAAATGCTGGGGCATGGCATTATCCTTGCGGAACGACTTCCCATGGAATTTTTAAAAGAATTTTTGTAGCCCTTCACATAGCCCGATGTAAAGAGTCAAGGCAGCCGCATTTCGTCGGAAATCGCGTTGACCTCGCCTCCGGGGCGATGTTAATCATGGAAACAATACTGGTTTTCAAAAGACCTGGCCCAAGACGACCGACGGGGAAGCGGTGTTGGCCGCATGCGATCGTAAGGGCTCAAACGGCGGGAGGATGAGCATGAAATCGATATGGGCTTACTGTTTGGTGCTGGGCGTGGCGACCCTGCTCGCCGTCACAGGTTGCGTGGTAACGACCGCTCCCCCGCCACCACAACCCTGCGCCGAGGGCTTTTACTGGTCACCCGGATACGGTTGCGTCCCCATTCCGGTCAACGCCGCCTACGCCATTGTCAATATCAATGGCCTGAGCCTGCGGACCTGCCCATCCACCAAATGCAGCATCCTCAACTCGCTGTATGCCGGCGAACAGGTCCAAATCCTCGGCGTCGAGGGCGGTTGGACCCAAGTCTGGGCCTATGGTCGCGGCCAAGTCGGCTGGGTGGCCACCAAATATCTGAACTAGCGTTTCCATATGGCCATTCCAAGGACCGTCTCCAGACCTGGGGGCGGTCCTTTTTTTATCCCCGCCCCTGTTCCCATCTGGCCAATTGGGCGCGAATACCGTAATATTGAACGATGCACGAGGAGTCCCTTCCCCCGTCCCCGCCCTTTTTCGAAGCCTTGCTCGACGCTTCGCCGGATCTCTTTTTTTTCAAGGACGTCCAGGGAATCTACCGCATGGTCAATCGAGCCTTCGAGGAGATCGTCGATCTCCCCCGGGAGGTTATTGTCGGCCAGGACGACTATGGGCTCTTCACACGACCCGAAGCCGCCCGCCACCGGGAAGCCGATCGCCAGGTCCTGTCCACGGGGCAACCCGCAACCTTCGAGTACCACGTGAACTTTCGGGGGCAACCGGTCTGGTTGCAAGTCCTTAAAAGCCCGGTGCGCGGCCCGCAAGGCCACGTGGTGGGACTTTTTTGCACGGCCCGCGACATCAGCGACAGCAAGCGCAACGAATCCGACGGACAGCTCGTTCGCGTTGCCCTGGAACAACGGGTGGCCGACCGGACCATGCGTCTGCGCCGGGTCAACGCCAAGCTGCGTCTGCAAATCAAGGAGCGGCGCAAGGCGGAAACGTCCCTGGCCGAAACCGTGCGGACCCTCAACCTTATCCTGGACAACAGCCCCATCGGCATCAGTTTTGTCGTGCAACGGGTGGTGCAGTGGGCCAACCCCCGATTCCACGCCCTGTTTGCCAGGCCTGCCGGCTCCATTGCCGGACAATCCACGGCTCTCTTCTATCCCGATACGGACTCCTATGAAACCTTCGGGCGACTGCACTACCCCCAATTGGCCGAAGGGAATCGGGTGGATGTGATCTGGACCATGCGCCGGGCCGACAGCACGGATTTTTGTTGTCGCATCATCGGCCAGCTCCTCTACCCGGACCGCCCCCAGGCGGGTTCCATCTGGCTCATGGAAGACGTGACCGAACGCCGCTTGGCCGAAGAGGCCGCCCTGACCGCCGAACGCCTCAAGCGGGAGTTCATGGACACCATGTCCCACGAAATCCGCACCCCCTTAAATGGCATTCTGGGCATGGCCACCTTGCTTGCCGACACATCCCTGTCCGAGGAGCAGCAGGAATTGGTGGAGACCCTCCAGGAAGCAACCAGATCCTTGCACAGCCTGTTGGAAAGCATTCTTGATTTTTCCCGGCTCGAAAGCGAGGCCGCGCCGGTACCAAGCGCTGTCTTTCGACTGCGCGACATCCTCGATGGTGCCCGGCATTCCCTGGCCGGCCTGGCCACGCACAAGCGGCTTACCCTGACCTGCCGTTTGGACCCGGATTTGCCGGATCTGGTGTTTGGCGACGCGGACGGGACGCGCCGCGTCCTCATGGCCTTGGTCAGCAACGCCATCAAGTTCACGGAACACGGCGGCGTCACCGTGGAGGTCGGCAAAAGCGAACCCGGTCCGGAAGCTCTGCAAAACGAGCATGGAGCGGCTGCTGTCACCGTACTCTTTGCCGTGGCCGACACCGGCATCGGGCTCACGCCCGAACAGTTGTCCACGATTTTCGAACCGTTTCGCCAGGTGGACGGCAGCCATACTCGCCGTGTCGGCGGTGCAGGCCTGGGCTTGGCCATCGCCCGCAAGACCGTGGAGGCCATGCACGGAAGCATAGATGTCGCCAGCGAATACGGCAAAGGCAGCGTCTTTTCTTTCACGGTGCCCTTTGCCCTGCCCGAGGCTCCGCCGAAGGAGCCCCGGCGTTGACTTGGTCCAGGAGGCGGACTATCCGCACCCCATGCCCAACCGCAGCCGCTTTGCCCCGGATATCCTGCAACACCGAACCGATCCCGACCTGCCCGGCCTGACCGCGCGCCTGGCCGCCTACCGCCGGCAAGCCTTTGCCCTGCATATCCACGAGGCGTGGAGTGTGGGACTCGTGCTTTCCGGGGCGACCACGGTCCGGCTCTCGGGAAAGGCTACCCGCATCGAAGCCGGCTCCCTGGCCTGCATCGGCCCGGGCCAGCCCCATGCCTGCAACCCTGTGGCCGGTACGCGGCTCGGCTACATCATGTTCTACCTGGCGCCGGAGGCGCTCCCGCTGGTCGCCGACCAGGCCGAAAACCCGGCCTTCCTGTCGTCCGCGGTCAGGTCACATAAGCGTTCCGCAGCCCTGGCCGCCCTGTTCCGGGCCATGGGCCGATCGGCCTCGCGACTGGAAAAAGAGACCTTGCTCCACCAGGCCCTGGCCCCGCTGTTCGGTCCCGGCCGCCAGGCGTCGCATCGGCCGCCGTCCGGTAGTGATGGCCGAAAGCTCGAACTGGTCGAGGAGTACCTGCGCGCGCATTTCCGGGAAAACGTCTCTCTGGCCGAACTGGCCGGGCTCGTCGGGCTCGGGCCGACCGGTCTGCTGCGACGCTTCAAGTCCTGGCGCGGTCTGCCCCCCCATGCCTTCCAAAATCAGCTGCGTGTTCTGGCGGCCAGACAACTCCTGGAACAAGGCCGCCCTGCCGCCCAGGTAGCCCAGGAAGTGGGCTTTGCCGACCAGAGCCATCTCATCCGCACGTTCACGCCCCTGGTCGGGGCGACCCCGGGCCAGTACCAACAGGCGCAACCCGTTTCCCTGGCGCGCTAGTCCGCCCGGTCCGGGCGCAATTTCGTCCAATCCTTTACCTCCCGACCATGCCACAAGCCCCCTGCCGCCGTGCCGGCACAAGGAGGCTTTTTTCGTATGCGCAACACCACGCTCGCCGTGACCATGGCCCTGGCGCTCACCCTGGTCGCCTGGGGTTTATCCTATGTCTGGACCAAGATCGTGCTGGCCGAGATGGGCCCGTTCACCCTGGTGTGTATCCGTTTTTCCCTGGCCACGGGGCTGTTCGGCCTGGCCTTTGTCCTGACCGGCCGCCGTCCCCACCGGCTGTCCCTGGCTGACCATGGCCGCATGCTCGGTCTGGCCGTGCTGCAACCCGTGGGGCATTTCGCGTTCGAGACCTGTGGGCTGCGCCTGACCGGCGCCTCATCCGCCGCCTTGATCGTGGCGGCCATTCCCCTGGCGGTCATGGCCGTGGCCGGGGCCAGCGGCCGGGAACGGCTCACGGCCGGCAATCTCGGGCGCATCCTGGTCTCGGTCGTTGGGGTGATCTGTATCATGGCCGGTCCGCCCCTGGCCCCGGGAAATGGCGAGCTTGCCGGCGACCTGCTCATGCTCGGAGCGGTCCTGTCCACGGCCGGTTATGTGGTCCTTGGCGGCGGGTTGACCCGACGGCTGGACGCCCTGACCGTGACCTTTTTGCAACTGGCCTGGGGAGCGTTGCTCTTTTTCCCGGCTTGCGTCTGGGAAATCCAGGCCAATGGCTGGCCGACTGTGAGCGCCCGGGGCGCCTTCGCCCTGGGCGCCTTGACCGTGTTGGCCAGTTTCGCGGCCTTTACCTGCTACAACTTCGTGCTTGGCCGCATGCCGGCCACTCGGGCGGCCCTGTGGCTCAATGCCGTGCCCGTGGTCACGGCCGTGGCCGCCTGGGGCATGCTCGACGAACGGCTCAGCCTTTGGCAGTTGCTTGGCGGGGGACTCGTGGTACTGGCGGCGGCCGCGCCTGGGAGAAAAAAAACAGTGGCCGCGCCCAAACAAGGCGCGGAAGTGGAAGCGGTGGCGATCAACCCGTGACCGCGCTCACGGCCGCTTCGGTGAGGGCCTCCATGAGCGGGCCATGGTCCAGGCCGGAAAGATGCAAGAAGCCATGGGCCAAAAGCCGCGTCAGATGCGCCACCGGGTCCTGGCCGTAGAGGAAGGCTTCCCGCATCACGGTATCGGCGCTGACCGCCATCTCACCCAGATACTCGGGGCGCTCGGGGTCTTCGGCCGGGAAGCTCAATACATTGGTCGGCCCGGGCAGGCCCAGGTAGGCCCGGTTGAGCGCCGCCATTTCCCCGTCCGCCACCACCCGCAGATCAAAGGTCTGACCCGCCAGGTCGAGGCTTTCGAGAATGGCCTCGGTCAGCGTCGTCAGTTCCCCCCGGGACAGGGGCAGTTCGGGGTACAACAGCCCCCGGGTCAGGCCGATCATGCCGCGTGTTCCGCCGCGGCCTTGGGATCCACGGCGCACACCGGTTCCTCGCGCTGCTTGCCGTTTTTGGAACCCTTGGAATCAGCGCTCGGGTATTCTATGCGCTGGTGGAAGATGCCGGTCAGGATGCGGTGGAAGGTATCGGATAACAGGGTCAGGTCCTTGAGCGTCAACTGGGATTCGTCCAGTTCGCCCTCGGTGTAGATCTTGCGCACGATGTTTTGGATATGGCCCTTGATGCGGCTGGGTGTCGGATCGACCAGGGTGCGGCTGGACGCTTCGATGGCATCGGCCAGAAGGATAAGCCCGGCTTCCTTGGTCTGGGGCTTGGGACCGGGATAACGGTAATCCTCTTCGCGTACCGGGTCCTCGCCCTTGGCCTCGGCCTGTTCCTTGGCCTTGTGGTGGAAATAGGCAATCAGGGTCGTGCCGTGGTGCTGGTGGATGAGGTCGCAGATAGCCTGGCCGAGACGGTGTTCCTTGGCCAGTTCCACGCCCTTTTTCACGTGGGCGATGAGAATGAGCGCGCTCATGGACGGCGCGAGCTTGTTGTGGCGGTTCTCCTTGCAGGAGATGTTTTCGATGAAATAATGGGGATTTTTGAGCTTGCCGATGTCGTGGTACAGGGCCGCCACTTTGCCCAGGAGCGGATTGGCGCCGATGGCCCTGGCGCCGGCTTCCACCATGTTGGAGACGATCAGGGAATGGTGGTAGGTGCCCGGAGCCTTGACCATGAGTTCCTGGAGCAGCGGCTGTTCCAGATTGAGCAGCTCCATGAGCCGGAAGCGCGAGGTATAGCCGAAAATCATTTCCATGATGGGGGCGATGCCGACCACGGACAAAAGGGACAAAAAGGCGGACAGGGTCACAAAAACCAGGCCCGTGCCGAGCACCGCCGGTTCGGTGATGTCCATGAGATTGACCGCCACCCACATGACGCACAGGGCCGCCAGCAGCGGCAGCACGCTTTTGAGCACCTGGGACCGGGTTTCGGAGCGCTTCATAAGGTAGACGTAGATCATGGAACCGACGAAATAGTAGCAGAAGATACCAAGCCCTCCGACCACCATGTTGGCGGCCAGGAAGGACAGGATGAGGCTCACGAAAATGCACAACCGCTTTTGGAAAAAAAGCGACAGGATGCCCGCCGCCCCGGCAATGGGCAGGCTGAAGGCGAAATAGACCGCTCGCGACGCCTCGGGCAATCCTCCGCCCGGTAGCGTGACCACATCGGCCACCTTGGCCAGTGAACCGAACACGAGCAAAATCACGCCGAGAAAGATCCAGTCCATGCTGCGCAGCCGCCGGAAACCGACGCGCTCCAAAGAGATGTACAACACGGCGACAAACATCAGGCACATGGCGAAGATGCCCAGGGCCCGCATAAGGTTGTAGGGTCCCTTGCGGTGGGAATACAGCGCCTGCAACTTGAGCTGCTGGATGGGTCCCACCCGCTCGCCCTGGCGCACGATGATCTCGCCCTTCTTGATGATATAGTACAGAGGCTCCACCGCCCGCATGATCTCGGCCTTGCGGGCCAGGGTGATCTCCTGGTTGAAGGTCATGTTGGGGGCGAGCAAGGGGTAGACCAGGGTGTAAACGGCCTTGCGGATGCGGAAGGACTTGTTCATGGACACCTTGAGCAGGTGCTCCAGATCGTCCTTGACCTGCTTGATGTCCTTGATGTCCCGGGTGTCCACCCGCAGGGTCTCCATCATGGACGGCACGTCGCGCATGAGGATGCCGCTTTTATAGGGCAAAAACGTGGTGGTGGAGACGACGACGCCGGGCTCGTAGTTCTGCTTGAGCCAAGGCAGGACATCGTGGCTGAACAGGCTGCGGAATTCGTCCTGGCGCCACGCCTCGATGATGTCGCTGCCGATTTCGGTATTGAGATTCTCGGCGATCTGCCAGCGCAGTTTTTCCAGATCGTCCTCGGGGGCCAGTTGCACGGCCTGGAGGATATCCTCGGCGCTTTTGGCCAAGGCCTCGTACGGCAGCGGGCTGACATCGAAAACCGGGGGCTGGGCTTCGGCCACCTGCTCGCGGCGGCGGTTGGTGGCCTCCACGTCCTCGATCTGGAGATTCTGGTCGGCGGCCACGTCCTGGGTGGCGATCTCGCCGGCGGTGAAAAGACGCACCGAGTTGTCGAAACCGAGCCTGGCCACGAAACTCAGCGCGAAAACAATACCCAGAAAACAACAAAACCCCGTAGCCCCGGGCGGGAGGGCCATGACACGCGCGGCCTGTCCGGTGCGCACCTTCAGTTTCCGTTTAACCCTGTCGACTAGCGCGCTCATAAGCCTGTACAATCCTTCCCACCAGGGGATGGCGGATAACGTCCGACTCGCCAAACGCCACAAAGGCGATGCCCCGGACATCGCGCAGCACACGGGATGCCTCCACCAAGCCGGATACGGATCGGGGCGGCAGGTCGATCTGGGTCACATCGCCCGTGACCACGGCCTTGGAGGACAGCCCCAGCCGGGTCAGAAACATCTTCATTTGCTCGGGGGTGGTATTTTGGGCTTCGTCGAGAATGATGAAGGCGTCGTTTAAGGTGCGGCCGCGCATGAACGCCAAGGGCGCTACCTCAATAACGCCAGTATCAAGCATCTCACGGATTTTGCGAAAGTCGAGCATGTCATTTAAGGCATCGTAGAGCGGACGCAAGTAGGGATTGACCTTCTCCACCATGTCGCCTGGCAGAAATCCCAATTTTTCGCCGGCTTCCACCGCCGGTCGGGTCAAAACCAAGCGTTTGACCCGTCGTTCGAGCAAAAGCCCCACGCCCATGGCCACGGCCAGATACGTCTTGCCCGTGCCGGCCGGACCGACGCCGAACACCAGATCGTGCTTGCGGATGGCGGCCAGATAATCCCGCTGGGTGGCGGTCTTGGGCACCACGGTCTTTTTCGGGGAAATGGCCAGGGCTTCTTCGCGATAGACGCGCTGGAGATTGGCCTCGGGCTCCCGGGCCAGGACGCTTAAGGCCTGTTCCACATCGGCCGGATACACGGGCTTGCCCTGGCGCAGCAACTCGTAAAGCTTGATGAGGACATTGGCCACATGGGCCACGGTTTCCTCGGAGTCGGCCCGCAGGACGACGGCACTGCCTCGGGTGTCGAGACGCGCCCCGGATTTGCCGGCAATCAGCGCGATATTCTCGTTGTGGGGACCGAAAAGGTCCCTGGCCAGCTCCGAGTCGTCGAACTCGAGCCGCCGCTCATGGCCCAGCGTTTCAATCATAGTGTCTCGACGCCCGGTTGCGGCGCGAAAGCGATCCGGTCATCCCTTGACCGGTCGCCGGCGACGGTGCAGCACCTCGCGCATGGCCTGTGATGACGGCCATAATACAAGGTTTGGGCAAGTACAAGTGAAACCGTGAAATCACGGAGTTTCCCGCAAATTCTCCAGTCCGGGGTCCGGTACGGCCCGCACCGTCGCAAGCACGGTGGACACGGACACCCGCCCGGCCGCAGCACCCTTCACGCGCCGGACATCGGCCACCAGGGCCACCAGCACATCGGCCGCGCCCGCCCCGGAGGCGTAACTGGCCAGCACGGCCAGACCGGCCGCCTCCTCCAGGCTGCGCCTGGGCACTTCCCGGCCCGGATGATCCCGGCGCACAATCACATGGGCTCCGGGGCCGTCGGCCACATGCAACCAGAGATCGAAGGCATTGGCTTGGCGCAACAACTGCTCGTTGGCCGAGGCATTGCGACCGCGAAGCGCCAAAAACCCGTCGGAGGTGCGGTAACGGTGGGCAGCCACTCCCGTTTTTTTTTCCTGGACGGTCCGACCCGGCCGGGTTGGCTCCACGCGGTGCCCTTGGCCTTGTAAGGCTTTTTTCCCATCTTGCAAGCCCTGTCTGCGGGCGGCGATGGCGACGAGACCCCGTTCGCCCTTGGCCGCCAGATGATAGAGCTTTTGCATATTCTGGACCACGGTCAGGGCCGGGTCCAGATCGATGGACACCGGGTCCGCGTCGGGCGGCGACACCACGACCCGGGGGAGCCGCGTCCGGGCGTCGAGACTATGGAGCTGCGCGGCCAGGAGGTCGGCGGTGCCCCGGCGGGCGATGAATCCACGCATCCGGGCCTCGTCGGCCTCAAGCTTGGCCAGGGCCCGGGCCAGACGGCGCCGACCGGCGACTTCGGCCGCCAGTTGGGGGGCATCCCGTCGCCCCGACACCTCGGCAAAGGCCAGGGGCTCGCCAAAAGCGGCCGCGGCCGCCAGGGCCGTATCGAACCGCCGGACCTCCCGCCCCCGGGTGACCGCTTCGGGCCAAGCCACGGGCCAGACCGCCTCGGGCTTGTCGCGCTTTAATTCCACAAAAAATCCGTCCGGCTCCCCGGCCGTGAACTGGGCATACACGGCCTGAGCCGTCTCCCGGGGCAAGGCGGCCAGACGACGGCGCAGTTCCGGCGAGCATTGCGCATGGGCCTGCCAGATGTCCGGTTCGGTCAGGACCCCTTCCAGCGCGGGCCAATCCGGAGTTTCGGGCGCAGCCTCCGGGATCTCGGCCAGGGCGGGGAAGGCCCGGGGATCGAGCGCGAGTCCCGGACCCGGGCCGGTCAGTCCCAGCAGCAAGCGACGCCTGGGCCAATCGGCCAGTACGCGTTCGATCCGGCGGCCGCGCAGATGCTTGCGCAACCGCATGGCCTCGGCCGGGGCGCGTTCGGGCTGCACGGTCTTCAGACCGGAAAGAAAACAAAAAAACCGTCCCGTACCGTACCGAACGTGCAGGAAGGGATGCTTGAGAGGCTCGCCCGCAAGAACGAGGGGACGAGCCGGATGCAAGGACAAGGTCAGATAATTGGGCGCGGGCAGGTAAACCTTTTCAACCCGGGAACCAACCAGGGCCAGGGCCAGTTCCCCGGCCAGAAAGCGAAAAAAGAGAGCCTCCATGTCTGGTTGTCACGCAAGAATCAACGCCCCGGATTCCGGCACCCGCAGACAGACAGGGGGGAATGGAGGGCCGCACAGACAAGCGGCGGGGCTAATCGCCCCGCAGATCTTCTTCCGCTTCCTGACGGCTTTTGCATTTGATGCACAGCGTGGTTACGGGCCTGGCCTTGAGCCGCGATACGCTGATATCCTCGCCGCATTCGACACATTCGCCATAGGTGCCGTCGTCGATGCGTTCGAGGGCTTCCTTGATTTTTTTGATGAGGCGCCGTTCGCGGTCGCGCAGGCGCAAGGTAAAGGCCCGGTCCGATTCGGCCGTGGCCCGATCGGCAGGGTCGGCGTACACCTCAACCGTGTCGGTCATGTCCTCAATGGTCTCCTCGCCTTTCTTGAGGATATCCTGAAGCATGCCGTTGAGTAGCTGGCGGAAGTATTCGACGTCCTTGGGATCCATGCAGTCCTCCTCAGCCTTCGGCAAAGGCTCCGGCTGGAAAAGGAAAACTTCTTACTCCAATTCCACAACGAGGTAAAGAGACCCCCTCGCGGCGGGCGGCGGGCCGTGGGCCATGCCCCGCGCTGCGACACGGGGGTCTATCGCCCGGTCGGCCGACACCATTCATTGCCCGGGTCCTTCCCTGTCGCGAAAGCCCCAACCGGCAGATCGACGCGAGAAAAGCCCGCCAGGAAGCACCATGGCGGGCTGGGATAACCGAGAAAATCAACGGCACTAGGCCTGCTTGCTCTTGTTGACGACCGTGGACAGGCGGGAGATATTGCGCGCCGCCGCCTTCCAGTGGATGATCTTCTTGGTAGCGGCCTTGTCCAGGACCTTGGTCGCGGTAAGCAGAGCCGATTCGGCGGCAGCGGTGTCGCCACCGGCCAAGGCGGTGTGCACGGCCTTGATGACATTGCGCACGCGGGTCTTGACCGCCCGGTTGCGAGCCCGGGCCAAAAGGCTTTGGCGATGCCGTTTCAGAGCGGATTTATGATTGGCCAAGGATCGTTCCTCCGTGAAGTGTTCGCTGAAGCAGAATTCTTTATGGTGCCAGACGGTTTCTGTCAAGCCTAAAAGCGCTCCCCGGTCACAGAGCGCATCATTTCCTGGAAGGGTTCCAGGAGGGACCACATCCCTCTCGGGGGCCGGAGGCTGTCTCCCCTCCTGCCAAGCCTACACCTGCAAGGCCGCGAAATCAGCCACCCGACCGAGGCGGTCCACGAGGGATTTGAGCAGGTTGAGACGGTTGGCGCGCAGATCCGCCGCCTCGCACATGACCATGACGTGGTCGAAGAAGGCGCCCACCGTGGGCCGCAGCTCGTGGAGCAAGTCCAGCACGGCGGCATAGTCCCCGGCCGCGAACAAGGCATCGAAGCGCGGGAACACGTCGGCGCAGGCTGCGGCCAGATCCTTTTCGGCCTGCTCGACGAGCAGTTCGGGTTTGACCAGACCGGACAGGGGCTGGCCGGCCTCGGAACCCTGCTTGCGGATGATGTTGGCCGCCCGCTTGAAGGTGAGCACGGCCTGGCCGAAATCGGGCGTGGCGGCAAAGGCGGCCAGGGCATCAAGGCGGGCGGCCAGGGCGGCCACGTCGTCGAACGAGGCGCCCACAGCCGCTTCCACCACCAGGGTATCGTAGCCCCGGCCGGTGAAAAAGGCCCGCAGCCGCTGTCCGAAAAAGTCGAGCAGCTTGGCCAGGGCCCGGGTCCGGTCCACCTTGAACTTCACGTCGCCGTAACCGTCGATGGCGGCCTGGAAAAGCTCCATCAAATTGAGGTGCAGCCCATGTTCGATGAAAATGCGGCAAATGCCCAGGGCTGCCCGGCGCAAGGCATAGGGGTCGGCGGCGCCGGTCGGTATCATGTCCAGACCGAAACAGCCGGCCAGGGTGTCGGCCTTGTCGGCGATGGACACGATGGCACCGGCCAGACTCGCCGGCACAGGACTGTCCGGGCCGGCAGGCAGGTACTGCTCGGCCACGGCCCGGGCCACGGCAGCGGACTTGCCCTTGCGGCCCAGATAGATGCCGCCCATGACGCCCTGAAGTTCGGCGAATTCGCCCACCATGTCCGACACGAGATCAACCTTGGCCAAGCCGCCGGCCAAGGAGGCTTCGAGCATGCTTTCGGGCTTGCCGGCCTGTTCGGCCACCAGTCCGCACAACCGTTCGAGCCGGCGCGACTTGTCGCGCATGCTGCCAAGGCCGGCCAGGAAGACCACGCTTTCGAGCTTTTTGAGCCAGGCTTCGGTATCGGCGGCCAGGTCGGCTTCCCAGAAGAAGCGGGCATCCTCGAGGCGGGCGGTGAGCACCCGTTGCCAGCCCCGGCGCACCAGCTCCGCATCGCCGGGCACGAGGCCCAGGGTGGTCAGAAACACCGGCAACAGCTCGCCCTTGGCGTTTGCCACGGCAAAGCTCTTCTGGTGCGACTCCATGCTCGTGATGAGCACCTCGCGCGGCACGGCCAAAAACTTCGGATCGAACCGGCCGAGCATGACCACCGGATGTTCGGTCAGGCCCGTGACCTCGGCCAGCAAGGCCGGATTGATGACGGCCGTGCCGCCGGCCTCCTTGGCCAGGGTTTCGGCCTGGGAGCGGACCAGGCCCTCGCGTTCCCGGGCGTCGAGCACCACCCTGCCCTGGTCGCGGATGATGGCGAAATAGGCCGCGGCCGTGGGTACCTCGAAGGGCCCCGGACCCATGATGCGCTGCCCCCGGGTGGTGCGGCCCGACACGAGGTCGTCGAGGGCAAAGGGCACGACCACGTCGTCGAGCAGGGCCAGAAACCAGTGGATGGGCCGGCCGAACGCGAATTCCCGGCTGCCCCAGCGCATGCGCTTGGGAAACGACAGCTTGCGCACGATCTCCGGGCAGATGGCGGCCAACAGCTCCACGGACGGTTCGCCGCCGATGGTCTTGCGCAGGGCCAGATAGCGGCCCTTGGGCGTTTCCTGGATGAACACCGCCGACACATCGACGCCTTGCCCTTTGGCAAAGCCCTTGGCCGCCGGCGTGGGCGCGCCCGAGGCGTCAAAGCCCACCCGCTCGGGCGGACCGCTCACGACCTCTTCCTCACGGCGCGACACGGCCGCGAGCTCGGGTACACTCACCACCAACCGGCGCGGTGTGGCAAAGGCGGCCACCGGGCCGGCATCGATCCTGGCCTGGGCCAGGGCATCGGTGAACAGACCGCGGATTTCCTCGGTCAGCCCGGACAAAAACCGGGCCGGCATCTCCTCGAAACCGATCTCGAACAGAAAATGGGGCATGGGCTGGGTCCTTCTCTAGGCGCTGGCGGGCAGGAGGGGGTAGTCGAGTTCCTTGCGCTGGGCGGCGTAGAGCCGGGCCAGACTGGAAGCCAGATTGCGCACCCGGGCGATATAACCCGTCCGTTCGGTGATGGAGATGGCCCCCCGGGCTTCGAGCATGTTGAAGGCATGGGAACACTTGAGGCAGTAGTCGTAGGCCGGCCAGGGCAGACCGAGTTCGCACAGCCGCTTGCATTCCTGCTCGCAGGCGTTGAAATGGTACAACAACATGGCGGCATCGGATTCCTCAAAATTGTAGCGGGAATGCTCGTATTCGCTCCGCTGGTAGATCTGGCCGTAGGTCACGTCCTTGTTCCAGGCCAGATCGTACACCGAATCCTTCTGTTGCAGATACATGGTGATGCGTTCCAGACCGTAGGTCAGTTCCACCGAGACCGGCGACAGGTCGATGCCGCCCACCTGCTGGAAATAGGTGAACTGGGACACTTCCATGCCGTCTAGCCAGACTTCCCAGCCCAGACCCCAGGCACCCAGGGTCGGGGATTCCCAGTCATCCTCGACAAAACGGATGTCGTGACGGCTGGCCGAAAAGCCGATGGCGGCGAGGCTCTCCAGATAGATGTCCTGTACGTTGTCCGGCGAGGGTTTGAGGATGACCTGGAATTGGAAATAGTGTTGCAGGCGGTTGGGGTTCTCGCCATAGCGGCCATCGGTCGGCCGCCGGGACGGCTGGACATAGGCGGCTTTCCAGGGCTCCGGCCCGATCACCCGGAAAAAGGTGGCCGGGTTGAACGTGCCGGCGCCGACTTCGGAGTCGTAGGGCTGGACGATCAGACAGCCGGCCTTGGCCCAAAAATTTTGCAGTGTCAAAATGACATCCTGAAAATACATGGTCGCTCCAATTTCGTAATTTCACGCAACAAATGCCGGCCCAAAGGCCGGCGTCGGAAAACCCGCGCCACACGGAGCCTAGGCCCGCACGAAGCCGCCCTGCTCCCAGGCCAGCCCCAGGTGGTAGCGCACGAGTAGATCCACGACCCGGGAAAACTCCCGCCCCGCCGCCGGATCAGGCCGGCAGGACGCCCAGTCCCCGGGGCTCCCGACCACGGCCGCATCCATGAGCGCCAGGGCACCCGGCCCCAGGCGCTGCAACACACCCGGTGCGGCGTCCCGACAGTGCGGACAGGTTAGCCTGCCCTGCTCCACATGGCACACCGCGCCCTGGAGCCCGAGATCGGCACCGCACACGGCACACCGGTCGCAGGCCGGCAGCAGCCCCTGACCGAAAACCACCCTGGCCCGGAACAACAACGGGAACAGGGCCGAAGGCGGTGTTTCGGCCTCCAAGGCGGCCAGCATGGCCCGCAAAAGTGCATAGGCTTCGGCCGCGCCCTGGGGACCGATATGCACGGCCTCGAAAAATTTCAAGCAGTTGACCGCAATGCCCAGTCGATGCGGATCCTGGCGCAGGCGGCGCGGCGCGTCCAACAGCTCGGCCTCGGTCAGGCACGGGTAGCCTTGCAAACCCGAACGGCGCACCTTGAACCGGACGTGGTTGAGGGGATCAAGACAGCCCAGGAAACGACGCCGGCTTTTGAGCCCCCCAAAGGCAAAGGCGGTGTATCCCCCCCGGACCGGAGAAAAAAGGTGAACCCAGGCATCGATCTCCCGAAACCGGCCCACCCGGAGTACCAGCGCCTTTTCGGAAAATTCCATGCCTCGCCCTGCGCCAAGCGGTTTTGCCGGTGCCAGCCGCCATCGGCCGGACAATCCCGCAACCAGGCTCAACTTCGCTATAGGCCGCTGGAGAGCCGCAGCGGCCTCGCCGTGGAACAACTGCGATTTAAGGAAAATGCAGCGTCTTGGCCTCGCCCCGCTCGGTGGTCACCGGGGTCTCCTTGCCGTCGAAACGGAACACCACCTTGCTCGGATTGCCGAGCTTGACGTCGATCTTTTCGCCAAAGGGCACGGTCAGTCGTTGGCCTTTTTTGACGTAAATTTCCTTGGCCGGTCCGTTGTCCGGCATCAGGATGACCCAGCTGCCGTCCTGGCCGAACACTTCCAATTCCTTGCCTCCGGCCGGGGTCTCGCCGGTTGTCGCCGGATTGTCCGTCGCGGTCGGCGTTAGGGTCGGAGCCGGTTTGTCCTCTCCCTGGGGTGCCACCGGGGTCACTTTTCCCGTTGCCGCATTTTTCCCCGTCCCGCCGGTATTCTCGGCGGGAGGAACGGTGGTATCCCCTGCATTGCGGCCCATGAACTTGAGCGTTTTGACCGAGCCTTTATTGGCCCGGAAGGGATAGACCTTGCCGTCAAACTGAATTTCCACGCCGCCGGCATTGCCCAGACGCACGAGCAGATAGTCGTTGAAATGGCCGAGAAAGGTATCGCCAGGCTCCAGCATGGATTCGCGCATGGTGCCGCCATCGGCCCCGGCCTGGAGCCAACAACGCTCCGTGGCCGTGATGCGCACCATATGGCTGCCGTGCTCGCCCACCGCAAATTGCTTGGCCGCAGGCGTGTTCGGCACAGTCGCCGGGGCGCTCCCGTTTTGGACCCCGCTCATGGCGATATCCTGGGTCGCCTGATCCTCGGCGGAAGGTTGCGCGGTCGCCGGGGTTTCGGGCTTGACCGCCGGCGCACTGGCCCCGTGTCCGGCTTCCGGAGCCACGGCCGGAGCCGGGGCGGCGGCTTCAGGAGCCGGTGCAGGCGCCGCGGACGGTGCGGGTTGGACTGGCTCCCGAGGCACTTCCTGGGTCTGGACCGGAACCGTGGGCGTCACCGGCGGGGTCGCCGGTTGGGTCGGCTGTTCCACCTGTGGCGCCGTGGCTGTGGGAGCAGTGACCGAGGCCGGTTTGGAAAAAAATGCGGTGTAGAGATACCACCCCAGGGCAACCATGACCACGACGGCCACACCGGCGACCAGCAGGACCGTCAGACGCTGCCCCGAGGAGTATCCAGCCTCAGAAGAGGCCGTGTCCTCGTCATCCGAACCGCGCAGAAGCGGGACGTCCCGCAACGGCGTTTCCTCGGACTGGTAAATCTGGGCGAGGCTTTCCTGAAATTCGCCATTATCCATGCCGAGGAGCTTGGCGTAATTTTTAATGAATCCCTTGGCGTAAACCGGATGGGGCAGGCAATCCTCGTTGCCGTCCTCAATTGCCGCGATGCAGGTCCGCGTGATCTTGATCTTGTCCGAGACCTGGTCAATGGTCAGGCCGCGACGTTCCCGCTCCTCGCGCAAAAGAGCCCCTAACTCACGCAAATCCATATGAACAACTCCTCCGGGTCCAGATTGCCGGGCAATCCCCGGCACAGGCACGCATCCGGCTTACATCCGGATATCGATCACGGCCTTGGACCGCAGATTGCTGATATAGTCCTGAAAGAGTTTTTCAACTTTCTGCTGGTAGAGGATTTCCTGAATCTTGTCCTTGACGCTGTCGAACGACGGATCGGTCGCGCTCGGAGCCGGCTTGGCCGGGGCGGCCTTGGCCGGCTGACCGGGCTTGGTGCGGATCAGCAGCACGGCCCTGCCATCAAGGAGCACCGGCTCGGTCACCTGCCCCTCGGGCACGGCGGCCAGGGCTTCGCGCAACGGCGGCGCCAGATCCTTGAGCTGCACATCGCCCAAACTGCCCCCCTGCTCCTTGCCGGGACCGATGGAATACCGCTTGGCTGCATCGGCAAAACTAAGGCCGCCCGCACTGATCTTCTTGCGCAGTTCCTCGGCATCCTTTTTGGTCGGCACCATGATGAAACCGATGCCGCCGGAAACCCGCGGCCCGAGGAGGGACACCTGCGAGGGGAGGCTGCCCTTGTTTTGCTCGTAATATTCGCGCACTTCCTCATCCGTCACCATGGCCTTGCGGTGGACCATGTAGCCGAGGAGTCGCTTTTTGACGTTGTCCTTACGCAGTTTTTCGCGAAAGTCCTTGAGGGTCATACCCTCCTTGAGCAACTCGGTTTGCAGCTGCTGTTGGGTCAGGTTGTTTTTCTTTTTCAAGTCGTCGATCTGGCTATCCAATTCTGTTTCCGAAACCGTCACCTTGAGGCGGGCAGCTTCCTGCTCGATCAAAATGTCGTTGATGAGGCTTTCGAGCACTTGCTTTTGCAATTCGACATTACGGGGATCGTCGGGCTTGAAAGCCACACCCTGAGTCCGCTGCAACAGATCGGTGACCCTGGCATTCACGTCGAAGAGGGTGATGAGCTTGCCGTTGACCACGGCCACCACCCGATCCACGAGCTCGGCCGCCTGGGCCGAGAGGGAAAAACACAGGCAAAATCCCATGACAATGAGCAATTTCAATGGACGAGGCAAGGTGACCTCCAGCGCGTATCCAGATTCGAGATATATTCGGCGGTTCGGTGGACCTGGCCGGACCAGATCCAGGCCTTCCCCGGCAACGCTATCGGACGCGCCAACCGCCTTCCCCGATTGGCGCGCCTCTGTATCCGGGGCCTATAAACTGTTTTGTTCCACCAGGCAATCGAACTCCATAGGCAAGTCCCGCCGGTCAGGGAAATTCGAGCACCCGGCTTTCCTTTTTGCCGACGGCCACGGTTTCCTGTCTGGCTCCGGCCTTGTAGGACACCTCGCAGGGGCTGCCCAACCGGACCACCAGACGGTGACTGTAGGTCAACGTGAAGGGTTTGCCCGGCTTGAGGTAGGTCCGCTCCTCGGGCTTGTCGTCGACCGTGAAGAGAATCCAGCTGGCCTTGACCGCGGTGAATTCCACGGAGCCGGGTTCCTGGGCAGCCGGTTTGTCCGCTTCCGGTACCGGGGCCGGCGGGGAGGTGACGGCAGGTTCGGATGCCGATGACGACTCAAGTGCCGCAGGCGGATTGGCAACCGGCGCCGGCTCCGTCACTCCTGGTCCCTCCGCCGGGGGCGCAGACTCCGACGCCGCCGTGTTTGCCGGGGCCGGCGGGGAGGCAGACGTGGCAACGGGTTGTTCCGTGGCCGGCTCCGGTTGGGTCGGGGCTTCCGGCACCGCCGCCGCAGCGGCGGACGTCTGGGACGGTTCCGGCGCAGCCGGGGCCGGGGCGGAGGCAGCCGGGAATTCGGACAGCGCCGGCGTCTGGGCCGCAGGTACCGGCGGCAGGCTTGTATTTTCGGAACTGGCCGGGTCAGTCTCTGCCGGCGGTTGGACAGGAGCCTGGTTCTTCTCGGCGGCCTGGGCGAGCAGCAACGGACTGACCTTGATACGGGCCTTGGCCAAGGTCTCGGTCAGCCAGCTCTCCATGGCCTCTTCCAACTTGCGCGCGGACAGGATGGCCTCGACCCGGGCATAAGCCGTGGCCGGCTCCAGCACGTTTTCGCCCTGGTGTTCGAGCAGGACCAGCAGCGTGCCGCCGGTCCCGTCGGCCAGCACCGGCGAAGCGTCCCCGACCTTGAGGCCGCGCAGGGCCTCACGCCAGGGCTTGGTCAGATTGCGGTCCGCCACGGTCACTTCCTGGACCGTGACCCCGGACTGGGACTCCAGGGTGGTCCGGGACGGGTCCTTGCGGTAGGCAGCCAAGGCGGCCCTGGCCGTTGCGGCCTCGGTGGCCCGGACCAGCAGGAACCGGGTGCGGGCCGGCTGGGTGAACGCGTCGATATGTTCCTTATAATAGTCGGCGGCCTCGGTCACACCGACGCGCACCCCGGGACGCAGGATTTCTCTGGCGAATTTTTCCAGGGTGAGCCGATCGCGCAACGCCTCGCGCCAGCGGGCGCGGTCGATGTGCTCTTCCAAAAGCATGGCCGCGAAGGTGTCGTCCGGATAATCGGCCCGGATGGCGGTTTCGGCCGCGTCCAGCTCCGGGCCGGTCACGGCCAGCCGGTGCCGGGCCAGTTCCTGGTCGGCCAGACGGGCCACGATCATGGAGGCGAGCACGGCCCCGTATTCGCTTCGCAGCTGGTCCACGGCCGGATTATCGACCAGGGGCACGGCCAGTCGCGTCAGGTCGTGCCGGGCTTCCAGGGCGGCCACGGTGATGGGCGCGCCGTTGACCGTGGCGGCGATGCCCGGCTCATTGGCCTCGTCGCGGTGACAGCCCAGGCCGGCCAGGGCAAGCGCCAGCGCCAGCCCAAGGGCCATCCACCGGAGCCGGGTGTTCATGCGGGCGCCTCTTGCGCGCCCAGAGCGGCCAGATCCCGGGTCCAGACCTCCACCGCCTCGGGCAGGGGCCGGCCCGCATCCAGGGGCAAGGACAGCTTGCCCGGCGGCAGCAGGCGCACCCCGTCCCCGCGTTCTGCCGCAAAGGCGATCAGGCGTTCGGGGGGCACGGCCGCGCCCTCGGCCTCGAAGGAGATGGTAAGCCGGCTCGGCGCGATCTCGGCCTTGTTGGCGCCCAGGCGCGCGAGCACCTGCTTGAGGGCCAAGGCGGCCCGGAAATTGTCCACTTCCGGGGGCGGCGGACCGAACCGGTCACGCATCTCGGCCATGAGTTCGGCCAAGCCGGTTTCGGTGCGGGCCGTGGACAGGGCCTTGTAGAGCCGCAGCCGGTCGGCCGCCTCGGGCACGTAGCGTTCGGGAATGCGCGCGGCCACGCCGAGCACCAGCTCGGGTTCCACGTGCTCGGTCACCGGCTCGCCCTTGAGCCGACGCACCTCGTCGGCCAGCATTTCGAGGAACATGTCGAGGCCGATGCGGGCGATGTGCCCGGACTGGGCTTCGCCCAGGATGTTACCGGCCCCACGCAGGCGCAGGTCCTCCATGGCCACCTGGAACCCGGCCCCGAGGTAATCCATGTCAAGGATGACGCGCAGACGTTTGCGCGCCAGCTCCGGCGTCTTTTCGAGGTTCGGCACCACGAAATAGGCATAGGCTTGCCGCGGCGAGCGCCCGACCCGGCCGCGCAGCTGGTAGAGCTGGCCCAGGCCGAACATGTGGGCGTTGTCCACGACCAGGGTGTTGGCCCGAGGGAAATCCAGGCCGGATTCGATGATGGACGTACACACCAGGATGTCGGTCTCGCCGTGCCAGAAGCCGTGCATGGCCTCTTCCAGGGCGGTTTCGGACATCTGGCCGTGGGCCATGGCCACCTTGGCGTCGGGCACGAGTTCGCGCACGTAGCGGGCCACGTCCTCCAGGCCCTGGACCCGGTTGTGGACCCAGAAGACCTGCCCCTGGCGGTCGAGTTCCCGGCGCAGAACCGTGCGTAAAAAGTCGGCATCGCGCTCGACCAGGGCCGTTTCCACGGCCTTGCGCTCGGCCGGCGGGGTCTCGATGACCGAAAGTCCCCGCACCCCGGACAGGGACAGTTGCAGGGTGCGCGGGATGGGCGTGGCCGTCAGGGTCAGGGCGTCGATATTTTTCTTGAAGGCCTTGAGCCGTTCCTTGTGCTTGACCCCGAAGCGCTGCTCCTCGTCGAGGATGAGCAGGCCGATGTTGGGAATGGTGACGTCGGAGGACAGGATGCGGTGGGTGCCGACCAGGATGTCGACCTCGCCCCGGGCCACGGCCTCGAGCACGACCTTGCGCCGCTTGGGCGTGACGAACCGGGACAGCATCTCCACCCGCACCGGGAAGCCTTCCAGCCGGGAGACGAAATTCTGGTAGTGCTGCTCGGCCAGCACCGTGGTCGGGCACAGCATGGCCACCTGCTTGCCGTCGAGCACGGCCCGAAACGCGGCCCGAAGCGCCACCTCGGTCTTGCCGAAGCCGACGTCGCCGCACACGAGCCGGTCCATGGGCTCGGACCGTTCCATGTCGGCCAGGACCTCGGCAATGGCCCGCTCCTGGTCCGGGGTCTCCTCGAAACCGAACGTGGCCTCGAATTCCAGGTAGAGCTCGTTGGTCGGGCCGTAGGCATAGCCCTTGGCCACCTGCCGGTAGGCGTACATCTCGACCAGATCGGCGGCGATGCGCTCGATGGCCTTTTTGGCCCGCTCGCGCACGGATTTCCAACGCGTGCCGCCCAGGCGGTCAAGGGGCGGCGTCAGCCCTTCGGGGCCCTTGTAGCGCTGGAGCATGCCCAACCGGTCGGCGGGCAAGTAGAGCTTGTCGTCGTCGGCGAAATGCAACAGCAGGTAATCGCCGCCCGTGGCGTCCACGGTCATGCGGGTGAGGCCCTCAAAGGAGCCCACGCCGTAATCCTTGTGCACCACGAGGTCGCCGGGCCGGATCTCGTCAAAGGAGGACAGCCCCTTGAATTCCTTATCCGCCCGCTCGCCGCCACCGGCCCGGCCACCGTCGGGATGCAGGATATCCTCGGCCAGGATGCGGGTATTGCGCCAGGCGAGCTCCATGCCGTGACGCAACGGCGAAATCAGCGCGAACACACCGTCGACGTTCGGGGCATAGCCCGTACGGATGGCCAGCCCCTCGGGCTCGATCATCTGGAGGAATTTGCGCCGGGACCGCTCGCCGTGAAAAGACAGGATGGTCTGGCCGGGCTGGCTGTTCCACTCGGCCAGGGCGGCGGTCAACGTGGTCCAGGGCCGCTTGTCCGAACCGGGTTTCCAAAAGAGGTCGCCGAAGCGGTCAAGCGCCTTTTCCGGCAGGTCCGGGCCATGCCGTCCCCGACCCATGACCAGATCCTCGAACAGGACGCGCCGGCCCGAAACCAGGGCCTTGCGGGCCATGTTCTCGGGCCACAGCACCCGGTTGGTCGGCCAGGGGAAGCCGCGCTCCTTGGTCTCGGTCTCGAAAAACTTGCGCCAGCCGTGCTCGACTTCTTCCAACCGCTCCTTGACCTTGGTCGGATCACTGACGATCCAGACCGCGTCCTTGGGGAACCAGTCGGCGAGTTCCACCGGCCGCTCGTAGTAGAGACCGGGCCAGATGGCGCCGTCGCGGTTGGTCAGGGCCGTTTCAAGATGCTGCTTGGTTGCCCGGTGGAGCTCCCCGGTGCCGGCGATGGCCTCCCACAACACCTTGGCCTCGTCCATGAAGGTGTCCGAGAGCACGGCCGGGGCCGCAGGCACCAGCGTGGCTTCGGTCAGGTCGGCCAGGGAGCGCTGGGAAGCGGGATCGAAACGGCGGGCGGTCTCCACCAGATCGCCGAAAAATTCCAGGCGCAGCGGGCTCTCATAGCCCGGGGGGAAGATGTCCAGGATGTCGCCGCGCAGGGAGAATTCACCCGGATTCGTGACCATGGGCGTGCGCTTGTAGCCCCAAAGCACGGCCTGTTCGGCAATGAGGTCCCGGGGCAGCTCCTCGCCCACGGCCACGGTCAGGACATTGCCGTCCAAGGCCCGGCGCGGGGGCCATTTGGGCAGCAGGTTGTCGGCCGAAAGGAGCAGAACCCGCGGCTTGGTCCCCATGGCGGCAAAGGCCAAAAAGGCCATCCGTCTGGCCCAAAAGGCCGGCGCGGGCCGTCCCGGCGCGTAGGACGGCAGGGCCATGTACGCGGCCCCCCACAGCGATCCCGGCGCGGCCGGCGCCAGCAAGTCGAGCAGCGAGGCGATGCGGGTGAGTTCGTTGACGCCCGGGGTGACCACCACGGCGGATTGGCCCCGGGCCAGGGCGGCCACGGCTAAAAAGGCCAGACTGGCCGGTCCGCTCTTGTAGACGCTGACCGACTCGGGACTGGTGAACAGTTCGGCAAAGGGATCTGTGCGGGCCAAGGCATGCCTCATGCGGAAAGAATGCGAAATCCGGGCAGGGCCCCGATTGCGAACACGCAACCCTGCCCTCCCCTGCGATCCGTCGAACCGTCCCGGATCGCCCGGGCCAAGCCTGGCAGGCGGACGGGAACCGATTACCCGGCCGACCGGACAGACAAACGCCTCCTTCCGGCGGTCGACCGTCGGGAAGGGGCGCCGTCTTGCCGGCCGCGCCACATCGAACGCGGC
>JAWRKJ010000046.1:0-7602 GCA_040307025.1 Desulfovibrionaceae bacterium
CGGGCGGCGGCGGAAAGGCACCGCCCACTACGATGCCTTTCCGGGCACGTTCTGTCATGGCACAAGGGCGGGCCGCGGGACTATCGAAAAATGTTGTTCGTGTTGACCCAACCGTACAGGTTGAGGCTCGGCACATGCACCAAGGCCCAGCCTTCGCGGTCGTTGACCAGGACGCCTACCTGGGTGCCGATGGCCATCTCGGCCAGCTTGCCGCAGTAAAGGCCTTCGCAATTGCGAAGCGGCAAGCCCGAAAAACCCGCCGTGGCGGTCCACTGGGGGGTTAACGTCCAGGCCTCGGCCACGATGGCCTGCTGCTGCGAACTCATGGACTGGCCTTGGGCCGCTGCGTCCCAGGCGCTCAGGGTTGCCCAACCGGCAAGGAAGCCGACCACGAGAAAAAAGAAAAACTTTTTCATAACATACCCCACAGGTTAAATTTTTTTGACCTTAGAGGGAGTATAGCATTTTTTTGAGAAATAACCCGCAGAAAAGACGCGTCCCTTGAAAATTTTCGCAATGCGGCGGGAGCACGATACTTCCGCCACGCCAGCCGCCGGGCCCGGCCCCTGCCCCTTAAAATCCGTAGGTCAGCTTCACACTGATCGAGGACTGCTGGGACCAGGCCCGCACGCCGTTCGAAAAACGAAATCCCAGGTCATAGAAGGTGAGCTTGTGCACGCCCGTGGTCTCCATCCCCAGGTAATCCCCCTCGACCCCCAGGCTCAGGTTTTCCGTCAGGCCGAGTTCCAGGCCGAGGGAGGTATGCCAGGCCAGGCCCTGGGTGTACTCCCGCGTGGCCCGATCCCCACCCCGCAACAAATGCCGGTCCAGATTGTAGCCCCAGACAGGGCCCATGTCGGCCTGGCCCAGGAGGGTCAGGCGATGGGGCCAGGAGGCCCTGTTCCACGTGTAGCCCAGGCGCAGCCCCCCAAACAGCGCGCACCAGTCCTGCTGGAAGCTGATGGTGTTGCCGGGCAGCATGATGCTGCCCTGGATTTCCCCACCAGGCCCGTAGACGTACTGGGTGCCGTCGTGGGCCATGAACGCGAGATGCTGCCAGCGGTAGCCGATGAGGGGACGCAGGATAAAGCCGTCGGGGAGGCCGATCAGATCGGCGATCTGCAGGTCGACATCGGCACGCAGTTGAAAACTGGGGCGCACGCGACACTGGGTCTCGCCGAAAATGGACAGGCGGCTCGGATCGGCATCGTCTTCCCAGTCGGAATCCCGGAAATGGTCGGTCTCCTGATCGGCGAGACTCGCGAGGTATTCGAACCCCGCCGAGAGCCGCCCCAGGTTCCGGCGCACCTCGAACCCGGCCCAGATCGTATTGAGCGGGAATTCCAGGCGGCTCAGCGGCACCTGATACGGCGGATAGGGGTTGCCGAATTCATAGGAGGTGTGGCTGCCGAACAAAAACTTGAGCTTGGCCGTGACGATCCAGTCCGGTTCGGTGGCGGCCCCAGCCGGCAGCGCGGCCAGCAGGCAGGCAAGGACGACGGCCAGGCAAAGCAGGCCGCCGCAACGCGGCCGGCTCGGAGTGCGAAACCGGACACGCGAGTTGCGCAGCTGGGGACCGAGGCGGTCAGTATCGGGCACGGGCTTCCTCCCCTGGTCCGGGCCCAGGCCGTCAGCGGATGGTGGAGACGATGGTCACCCGCGAACCGCGGATCAGGGGCTTGCCCTTGTTGCGCTGCAAAAACGTTTGCACGGCCCGGGCGGCCTCGACCTTGGTAATCGTCCGGTAGGCCCAGATGACGAAGGTCACATCCCAATCGGTGTGGCGGTATTTCGTCGCGACGTCTGGTTCATGCATGGCGGGCTCGCTGGCTGGTTCACAATTCGGATCAGGATCCTGCTTGGCTCCACGTAGCCCAGACCGCGCCACCAAGGCAAGGGGACCGCGCTCCGGCACACCCTCCTCCTCGTCGGTTGGGGGGGCCGGAGAGACCGTGCGCGCGTGGGCGGAATTGGTTTCCGGCGGGATTACCAGATTTGGCATTTTTTCCCGTACCCCCCGCGCCGGCAATGCCGGGGCGGACAGCCCGTTGGCGCGTCTCCCGCTCAGGGTCACGCTTTCCTTTGACACAATTGGCTTGCGAGGGTATCAGGCCTCCAAGCGGGCCAAGCGTTCCTCTCAGCGGAACGGCCGGCACGCATTTCGACAAAATAAGGACGTCCGGTGAAAGGCAAAGGCAGCATTTCCGAAACGTTGGCCAAGGGTCTGGTGATTTTGGACCTTTTTGGCATCGAGGACGCGGGATACAATCTGGGGGAAATCGCCGCCAAGGTCGGGATCAGCAAGACCTCGGCCCACCGCTACGTCAACACCTACTGCGAACAGGGCTATCTCATCCGGGACCCGCGCTCGGGCCTATATAAGCTCGGCGTGCGCACCCTGTCCCTGGCCCTGGCCATGGTCGAGCAAAGCGAACTCGTACGCCTAGTCAAACCCCTGGTCGACGAGGCCGCCGCCCGCCACGGCCTGCACGTGGACGTCGGCATCCTTTCCAATGACGCCATTTATCTGATCTACCGCCGCGACTCCGTGGACACCCAGGCCTTCCGTTCGTTCAGCTACGCCTCGGACCTGCACTACCTGGCCACGGGCAAGGCGGCCATGGCCTTTCTGGCCCCGGATGTATTAAAGGACCTCGTGGACCGCCTCGATCTCGTGGCCAAGACCGAACGCACCATCACCGACCGGGCCGCCCTGCTCGACGATCTGCGTCTGGTGCGGGAACGCGGTCATGCCCGCAACAACGAGGAATCGCTGCCCGGGCTCATCGCCATCGGGGCGCCGCTTTTTTCCCTGCGCACGAACGCCGTGGTCGGCGCGGTCAGCTTCGACTCGTCCACGGCCAATTATTCGATGACGGAGTTCGAGGACCGCTTCGCCGGCTACCTGGTGGAGCTGGCCAAGAAGATATCGGCCGTGGTTTCGCTTTGACCGACCGGTCGCGGGGACGGCCGGGCACAAATCGCAACGTGGAGGGAACGTGATGCGCAAACTGTTACTTGTCTGCGTGGCTGTGGTCCTGGCTGTGGCCAACTTGGCCTTTGCCGCCGACGACACCGTGAAAATCGGCGTCTTCCTGCCGCTCACCGGCCAGAACGCCTTCGGCGGCCAGCTGGAACTTGAAGGCGTCCAGATGGCCAACAAGGAAACCCCGACCGTGCTCGGCAAGAAAGTCGAGCTGTTCGTGGTGGACAACAAGTCCGACAAGGTCGAGGCCGCCAACGCGGTTCAGCGCCTGATCGAGAAGGAAAAAGTCCAGGCCATCATCGGCACCTACGGCTCGTCCCTGGCCATGGCCGGCGGCGAGGTCTCGGAAAAGGCCGGCATTCCCCAGGTCGGCACCAGTTGCACCAATCCGCTGGTCACCCAGGGCAAGAAGTACATCTTCCGCGTGTGCTTCATCGACCCCTACCAGGGCGCCGGCGCCGCCACCTACGCGGCCAAGACCCTGGGCATGAAGAAGGCCGCCGTGCTGGTCGACGTGGCCAACGACTATTCGGTCGGCCTGGCCAAGTACTTCGAGCGTTCCTTCACCAAGCTCGGCGGCAAGGTCGTGGGCATCCTCAACTACCAGTCCGGCGACCAGGACTTCACGGCCCAGCTGACCAAAATCATTTCCGAAAAGCCCGACGTCCTGTTTATTCCCTCCTACTTCGCCGAGGGCGCCATCATTATGAAGCAGGCCAAGGAGCTTGGCGCCACCTTCAAGATCATGGGCGGCGACGCCATGGACAACCCCAAGATCACCGCCATCGGCGGCGCGGCCGTGGAAGGCTTCATGCACACGACCTTCCCCTATGATCCGTCCATGAAGAGCATGGGCCCCATGGCCAAGAAGTTCACCGCCGACTGGAAGGCCCAGTATCCCGAGAAGGAGCCCAACGTGAACGCGGCCCTGGGCTACGACGCCTACATGCTCATCCTCGACGCCATCACCCGGGCCGGCAAGGCCGATCCTGCCTCCATCACCAAGGCCCTGGCCGAGACCAAGAACTTCCAGGGCGTGACCGGCGCCACCTCCATCAATGCCACTCACGACGCCGAAAAGCCCGTGGGCCTGGTCATCATCAAGGACGGCAAGAAGACCTACGAAGGCGAAATCACACCGGAACTCTAGCCCGTTTACGGCGAGCACCCGTCCGGGCCGCGCAAGCCCATGCCCGGTCCGGACGGTCAAGGATTTCCCATGAACCTGGCCACGTTCATCCAGCACATCCTCAATAGCCTGACCCTTGGCAGTCTTTATGCTCTGGTCGCCATCGGCTACACCATGGTCTACGGCATCCTGCGCCTGATCAACTTCGCCCACAGCGAAATTTTCATGCTCGGCGCCTATTTCGTGTTTTGGGGCATCACGCTCGCCCACCTGCCCTGGCCCGTGGCCATGGTCATCGCCATCCTGGTCACGGCCAGCCTCGGCGTGCTCGTGGACCAGGTGGCCTACCGCCCCCTGCGCGACGCGCCGCGCATCTCGGCCCTGATCAGCTCCATCGGCGTGTCGTTTTTCCTGCAAAACGTGGCCATCGTGTTCTTCCAGGCCATTCCCCGCGAGGTGTACCGGCCGGCCTGGCTCGAAAACCCCATCCTCATCAAGGGGGTGCGGGTGTTGCCGCTGACGCTTTTCGTGCCGCTGCTGTCGCTCGCACTCATGCTCGGCCTGGTCTACGTCGTCTACAAGACCAAGACCGGTCTCGGCATGCGGGCCATCAGCAAGGACATCGAGACGAGTTACTTGATGGGCGTGCCGGTCAACCGGGTCATCGCCATCACCTTCGGCATCGGCTCGGCCCTGGCCGCGGCCAGCGGCATCATGTGGGCCCTGCGTTATCCCCAGCTCCAGCCGATCATGGGCACCATCCCCGGATTCAAGGCCTTTATCGCCGCCGTGTTCGGCGGCATCGGCTCCATCCAGGGCGCGGTCATCGGCGGGGTGACCCTGGGCTTCATCGAGATCATGACCGTGGCCTTTTTCCCGGATCTGGCGGGTTACCGCGATGCCTTCGCCTTCATCCTGCTCATCCTGGTCCTCATGTTCAAACCGACGGGTCTGCTCGGCGAAAGACCGGAGGATAAAGTCTGATGCAACGCGGTCGCACTGCCACACTCAATCTTTTGGCCGTCGCCGGTCTTGGCCTGTTTTTGTGGTGGGCCGAGGGGAATTTCGACGGCTACCAGATCCAGATTCTCAATCTCATCGCCATCAACATCATCCTGGCCCTGTCGCTGAACCTCATCTACGGTTTCACCGGGCTGTTCAGCCTGGGCCACGCCGGGTTCATGGCCATCGGCGCCTATGTCTGTTCCATCCTCATCATGACACCCGACCAGAAGGACATGCTCTTCATCCTGGAGCCGGCCTACGGCTGGGTGGTGGCGGCCCATGCCCCATTTCTGGTGGCTGTGATCACCGGGGGGCTCGTGGCCGCGCTGTTTGGGGTCGTGGTCGGCTTTCCGCTGCTGCGTCTGGGCGACGACTACCTCGGCATCGCCACCCTCGGGTTTGCCGAAATCATCCGGGTGGTGGCCAACAACATCCCGCGCCTGACCAACGGGGCCCTCGGGTTCAAGGGCATCCCGGCCTTTGCCAACCTGTGGTGGAACTACGCCTGGTGCCTCATCACGCTCTATGTCATTGCCCGGCTGCTCGCCAGCAACACCGGCAACGTGCTGCGGGCCATCCGCGACGACGAAACCGCGGCCCGGGCCATGGGCGTCAACGTGTTCCGCTACAAGCTGCTGTCCTTTTCCGTGGGCGCGTTTTTCGCCGGCATCGGCGGGGCGCTGCTCGCCAGCCTGCTCACCACCATCGATCCCAAGATGTTTCTTTTCACCCTCACCTTCAACGTGCTCATGATCGTGGTGGCCGGGGGCCTGGGGTCGCTGACCGGCTCTGTACTGGCCGGCATCGGCATCACCGTGCTGCTCGAATGGCTGCGCTTCGTGGAGAATCCGGTCAACCTCTTCGGGTTCGAGCTGCCGGGCGTGCCGGGCATGCGCATGGTGGTGTTCTCCCTGGCGCTGATCATCATCATTCTCTTTCGCCGCGAAGGCCTCATGGGCATGCGCGAACTGACCTGGCGTTCCATCGCCGGCGTGTTTTCCAGGGGGAAGGCCTGATGCAAGCCAATGCCATCCTGACCACCGAGGATCTCAACATGCGCTTTGGCGGGCTGCTGGCGGTGAGCGACTTTTCCGCCGCTATCCCCCAGGGCAGCATCACCGGCCTGATCGGCCCCAACGGCGCCGGCAAGACCACCTGCTTCAACATGATCACCGGCTTTTACCGGCCGACCACGGGCCGGGTCGTGTTCAACGGCCACGACATCACGGGACTGCCGCCCCACAAGGTCTGCCGGGCCGGCATCGCCCGGACGTTCCAGAACATCCGGCTGTTTAGCAACGAGACCGTGCTCGAAAACGTCATGATCGGCCGCCACCTGCGCCAAAAAACAAGCTGGCTGTCGGCCCTGGTCTTCACCCCGGCCTACCGGCGCGAGGACAAGGCCATCCGCAGCCGCAGCCTGGAGCTGCTCGACGCCGTGGGTCTGGCCGACGTGGCCGGGGAAAAGGCCGCGAGCCTGCCCTACGGCGCCCAGCGCCGCCTGGAAATCGCCCGCGCCCTGGCCACGGAACCGGGCTTTCTGCTCCTCGACGAGCCGGCCGCCGGCATGAATCCCCAGGAGTCCGAAGACCTCATGGGATTCGTGCGCCGCATCCGCGAGGCCTTTGACCTGACCATCCTGCTCATCGAGCACGACATGAAGGTGGTCATGGGCATCTGCGAACACATCTGGGTCCTGGACTACGGCGTCACCATTGCCGCCGGGCCGCCCGAAGCCATCCGGTCCGATCCCAAGGTCATCATGGCCTACCTCGGCGAGGAGGACGACAGCGATGCTTGAGATTCGTGACCTGCACGTGCATTATGGCGGGATTCATGCCCTGAAGGGTGTCTCCCTGGACGTGCCGACCGGCGCCATCGTCACCCTGATCGGGGCCAACGGCGCCGGCAAAAGCAGCACCCTGCGCGCCATCGCCGGCCTCATCAAACAAAAGCGCGGCCACATCATTTGGAACGGCACCGAGATCACGAACCTCGATCCGGTGGCCATCGTCAAGTCGGGCATTGTCATGTCGCCCGAGGGCCGGCGCATCTTCCCCCACCTGACCGTGCTCGAAAACCTCCGGCTTGGCGCCTACAGCCGCTCGGACGCCGCCGGCATCGCCAAGGACCTGGACTGGGTGCTCGAACTCTTCCCCCGGCTGCGCGAACGCAAGGACCAGAACGGCGGCACGCTCTCCGGCGGCGAACAGCAAATGCTGGCCGTGGGCCGGGCGCTCATGAGCGCGCCCCAGCTCGTCATGCTCGACGAACCGAGCCTGGGGCTCGCGCCGCTGCTGGTCAAGGAAGTCTTCCACATCATCCGCACCATCAACGACCGGGGCATGACCGTGCTACTGGTCGAACAAAACGCCCGGGCCGCCCTCAAGGTCGCCCACCAGGCCTACGTGCTCGAAACCGGCACCATCACCCTGTCCGGCACCGGCGCCGAACTCATCGCCGACACGCGGGTCCAGCAGGC
>JAWRKJ010000047.1:0-4105 GCA_040307025.1 Desulfovibrionaceae bacterium
CCGCACGGAAGCGTCGGGACCGGGCAGGGACGTGGGGGGTGTTTTCCCCTTGCCGGGCGGGGCGGATTTTCGTTAGTTTGCCGGGCGAGGCCGCGTGCCCCGCAGGGTATTGTCGGCACAAGCCTCCGCTTCCCAAGGAAAAATCGACGCCATGAACCGCCAGCATCCGCAAAGCTCCGTCCGTCCCCATCCCCGGACGGGTCCTTGCCCGGGACAGATGAGCCACTCGGCATGAGCCGCATCGCAATCGCCACCCACCACGGCGTGCTGTGGGCTCATGTGACCGCCCCCCTGCGCGCCCCCCTGGCCCTGGAAATGGAAACCGCCGTCATCGAGGCCGCGCGCCTGGGCCACAATGCCGTGGTCGTGCTGGACCTGTCCCAGGTGCCGGTGGTGGACAGCGCCGGAGTCGGCGCCCTGGTCCGGTTGCAGACCGCCCTGGCCACCAAGGGCCGGCGGTTCATTCTGGCCAATCCGGTGACGGCCGTGGCCGATGAGCTGCGTCTGCGCGATCTGGACGGTTTTTTCCTCGTCTCCCGGGGCATCACCCCGGACATGGACAGCGACGAGCTGCTGCTGGCCAGCGACGTCTGACCGGGCAGGCCCGCTCATTTGCGCAGGGCCGGGCTCTCCATGACGATTTCGCCGTCCAGGTAGCGGAACACCACATCCCTGGCGCCTTCCGGGGCGGCAAGCACGGCCTCGCCGATGCCGATCTGCACATTGGCCCCGATCTGGCCAGGCACGATCACCCGGCACACCGAAAACCGGCGCATGGCCACCGGATTCGACCACAGGCGCGTCAGCTGGACCTTGAGGATGTCGAGGCGCCGGAGATGGGCGTCGAGTTTGGGGCCGCATTCCTCGGCCCGGCATTCGCCGCGGCGCATCTCTTCACGCAACGCTTCGATTTCGATCAGTTCCTCCCGGATCAGGCCCTTGAGATGCTGGTCCTTGTGGATGAGTTGGGGATCGTAGCCGAGAAGCAGCCGGGTCTGGCTCTGGGACCCGCCGCCCAGCCGCTCGCCCGCGTAGATGGCCTCGCCGGCATAGGCCTCGCCGCCGGTGAGGCGTCCCTTCACGGCCAGTTTTTCGGCCGCGTAGAGCCGGCAGTGCATGCTCGAACCGTCGATGAGGATGTTCTGGCCGGCATGCAGGGCAGCCTTTTCGCAAAACTTGGCCCGCAGGCTTTTGCCCGCCCGGACCGTGCCCCGGCCGCCGCCCAGGATGCCGGCCTCGCAGACCACGTTGCCCATGCCCCGCACCAGGCAGGCTTCCACCGGGCCGCGCACGGTCACGTTGCGGCCCATGACCGTGAAGCCCGACCGGATGGCCCCGCCCACGAGCACGTCGCCGATAGCCACGATGTTGCCGGTGTGAAAATCGATGTCGCGGCCCACGGTCAGGGTCTCGCGTACGCTGATGCGGCCGTCGCCGAAGTCGACATGGCCGTTGACCGTGGCCAGCAGCCGCCCCGGATCGGCCGGGTCCACCCGGCAGCCGGCGCCGCAGGGAAAGGCCAGGGTGTCGGAAACGATGGCGTCACCGGGCGGAGTCTCGCCTGGAGGCAGGGCCTCCCAGGAGGCCAGGACCTGGCCTGTGACCACGTTTTGGGCATAGCCCAGATCGAACTGGTCCACACTGCCGTCGTCGCGGTTTTTGGGCCGCAGCCGCCGACGTTCGTAGTCGGGGTCGAAGAAAAAACGCAGCTGGTACGGCATGAACATCCGCCGGGTTAGGGGAGGGGCGCCGGGTTATTGCCACATGCTTTCATATCTACCGAGAGGTTATGATTTGTACAAGTGCGGCGCATGGGTAGGCCGGACGATGGCCACGGAGCGGCCGGGGACGGGCAGGGCTCGGATTGACGACAAAAATCAGATGGTTTAGCCTCAGCTCCTTTTGAAGCTCTCATGCGCCAACGGCGCGTCCAACCTCGAACCAGGCGAGACCTATGGAAACCCTACGCACGCTTCCGGGCGATGACGTCCGGCAAATTATGTGGCGCTTTGCCGACCGCTTCGATCTCCAGATGGCCGTGGCCGCCGCCCGTTCCGTGGCGCGCGGACTGGTGGCCAGGCTCGTGGCCGACGGCGTCCGCCATACCCACGAATGGACCCCCCAAAAGGAACAGCTCCTGGCCGCCTTCGACGAATCCGGCATCACGTCCGTGTTCCTCGACCCCCATCAGGGCGGGTTCATCGAAGGGCCCAAGAACATGGCCCTGGCCCTGGTCGCCTTTGAACTGTCCTGGGTCGACGCCGGCGCCGCCACCTGCTCGCTGGCCAACAACCTGGCCTTGTCCCCCATCCACGAACGCGGCACCACCGAGCAGCGCGACCATTACATGAGCCTGTGCGCCCCGGCCCCGGACAAGGCCCCCTGGCGCGGCGCCTTTGCCCTGACCGAGCCCCTGCCCTATGTCGGCGTGGACACGGGCGTTTTGTGCGGCAAGGTGCGCATCGATTCCTGGGACGAGGGTGGCGAGCCGATCCTGGCCGTGGAAAAGCGCGGCCGGTTCATCACGGGCATGGATTTCGCCAATTTCGCCACCGTGGCCGTGGACACCGACGATCCCCGCATCAAGTCCTCGTGCATGGTCATCCTCGAAGAGACCGATCCGGGGCTTTTCGACCGGGGCGCGCCCACGCTCAAGATGGTCCACCAGCTGTCTTCCACCCGCGACCCGGTCTTCTCCATGAAGGTGCCGGCCAGCCGCATCATCGGCGGCTACGCGGTCAAGGACGGCTGCATCGTTCCCAAGTATTCCCACTCCGAGATCATCGCCGCCGTGTTCCACCGCACCCGGGTGCCGGTGGCGCTCATGACCACGGCCAAGCTGCTCTCCGCCGTGGAGCCGGTCATCCGCTACCAGCGTGCGCGTTTCCGGGGCGGGGACGCCTGCGCCGCGGGCACGCCGAAATTCGAACTCGGACTCCAGCAGAAGCAGGACGCGGTGTTGCGACTGGCCGAGGTGTGGGCCGCCGGCGAGGCCGGGGCCTCCCTCGGGTTCGCCACGGCCCGGTTGTTCGACAATCTCGACCCGACCGAGAAGGCCAAGGAAGCCGCCTTGGCCGAACAGGGCGTTTCGGGCATGCGCGGCCAGCTCATGGCGCTTAAAAAGGTCCAGCCCCAGTCCATCGAATACGTCAAGCTGCTATTCACTCCCGAGGCCGAGCGCGACAGCGCCCGCTTCGCCGCCCTCGATGCCGATCCGGTGGTCAAGTACCAGGCCCTGGAGGCCGAAGCCGGGGTCATGTGCCCGGCCTGCAAGCTCTGGAACACCGGCGGCGGCGCCACGGTCATGCGCGAGGCCGTGGCCATGATGGGCGGCTACGGCATCACCGAGGACTGTCCCGGGTTCCTGTTCCACAAGTGGAACGACAGCCAGCTCGAAGCCACCTACGAAGGCCCCGAGTGCGTGCAGCGCCGCCAGCTCTCCATCACCATGGCCAGCGACATCTTCCAGGCCTACGTGGACAGCTACGTCGCCGAGATGGAGCAGGTGGCCGCCAGCCACCCGGCTACCGGCGCCGCGAGCGTGGCCGCCGGCTTTGCCCTTTGGCGCGAAGCCTTCGCCTACCTGGCCGCCAACAAGGACGCCGACGGCAAGAAGCTCTACCACAACAACCGGCAGGCCGTGACCTTCCCCCTGGCCGACGCCTTGTGTCCGCTTCTGGCCGCGCGGCTTTTTATTCTCGACGTGCTGGAACTGGAAGCCAAGGGACCGGAAAACGCCATCGTGGCCGAGGGCCTGCCCGGTTACCTCGCCTTTTTTACCGACCTGGCCCGGATTCAGTCGGCCAAGGCGGCGGGCGAAGCGGCCCGGGTCTGCGCGAATCTGGTCCACGGTTATGCCGTGCCGGGCGCGGACCTGTCCGCCTTTGACGGCCTGCGCGCCGGACTCGACAAGACCCTGACCGGCCTCGGCGCCGCCCGCGAACGCGCCGGCGAAGCCCTGTGCGCGGTCATGATACCCGAGGCACTGGATTATCCGTTGTAGAGAGAAGAGAGAAGGAAGGGGCTGTCCTGTGGGGTGCTGCCCCACACCCCGCCGGGGGGGATCATCCCCCCCGGTTTCCCACGTCCCAATACCACACCGAAC
>JAWRKJ010000048.1:0-12430 GCA_040307025.1 Desulfovibrionaceae bacterium
GGAGGCGGCGACGTGGCCTCGGAAACGGTGACCAGGCTGGCCCTGACGCCGGTCCCCCTGGCCGTGATCATGCACATGGGGATGAACGACTCGATCATTCTGGAAAAGGGCAGACTGGTGCAAACGGGGCGGCACCGCGACCTGCTGGCGCAAGAAGGCCTGTACGCGCGCATGTGGCAGGAACAACAACATCCCACCGGCTTCCAGCCCGTGAAATAAACCATGTCGAATACCCTTGAACGACGCTACCTCATCCTGGCCGGACTCTTCATGTCCAAAACCATCCCTGCGGTTTTCTTCATGATGTCCCTGCCCGTCATCCTGCGCCTGGAAGGCTACTCCCTGGAAGTCATCGCCCTGCTGCAGCTGGCGGCCCTACCCTACCTGCTGAAGTTCCTCTGGGCGCCGCTCATCGACCGCAACGGCGCCAAGGCAAACCATTACAAGAAATGGATCCTGTGGACGGGGCTTGTCTTCGGGGGGCTGCTCATCCTGCTCGGCTTCCAGGATCTGCACCACCATTTCACCCGCATCGTGGCGTTGGTGATGATCATTTCCGTTGTCGCCGCCACCCAGGACATCGCCATCAGCGCATTGTACATCAAGCTGCTTTCCTTCGAGGAACGGGGCCTGGGATCGAGTTCCAAGGTCATGGCCATCAACCTGGCGAGCATCATGGGCAGCGGCCTGTTCCTCCTGGTCTACAACCACCTGGAATGGCAGGCCAGCGTTTCGGGCATGGGCGTCATCGTCCTGGCCGTCCTGATGCCGCTCCCACTGCTCCGCGAAGAGCAAAACGCTTCTCGATGCACGGAAATGTTCCGGTGGACCGCCATGTTCTCCTTTTTCAAGGGACGGGGCATGCCCCGGTGGTTCCTGCTCATTCTGTTCAATTCCGTCAGCGCCTCGGCAGTCTACTTCATGCTCAAACCCCTTCTGGTGGACAAAGGCGTGGCCACGGACACCATTGCCCTGCTCATGGGATTCTACGGCATGGGAGTGGCGGCGCTGACCTCCGTAGCCACGGGCAACAAACGTTTTCAGCAATATCTGTTGCACCGGAGGCGGGCCTACATCGACAGCGTAATCCTCAGCGCCGTGGCCGTGACCGCGTTCATTCCCATCTCGCTGTCCGCGGAAAGCCGTATCGCCCTCTATCTGGCCGTGGCCCTGATCAACGTCGCCGTGACCGTGGCCTCGGTGGTCAGCGCCACCCTGATCATGGATTTCTCCCGCGCCGGCCTGGAAAGCAACGACTACTCCCTGCAAATCACCGGCATCCACCTGGGCGCCATGCTCATGTCAGCAGTCAGCGGCACCATTGTCGCCGCCATCGGCTACACCGTATTCTTCACTTGGCAGGCCGTCTTCGGCGTGGCGATGATCGTCGTCACCGCCACCCTCTTCAAAGGCGACTGGATCCCCAAGGTCTCGCTTGCGCATCAAAGGCTCGAAGGCACGCCCTCTCTCTGCAAGGACGGGACGCGGGAAACGGCCATTTCTCCGCCCCCCGCCATGGGACACAAAAATAGAGGCTCGATTCGCGTGCGCAGTTGACGGTTGTGTAACCCCTTGATTTTTCGGACCGCAGGGATCGCGCAAACTTGGTTTCCGTGGGTAGCAACGGTCGCAGCAGGGACCACCCCTTCGGGTGGCCCCCGCCAGATCCCAGCGAGCGGCACTACCGCACTGGGCTCCTACCTCGGGTGTTTGGCGTAAAAGCGCTCGTTCGGATGCGGGTGCCTAGCTTTGAGCGGGGGAATCCAAAACTTGACGATCGGACTGAAGGTCTGCCAGTTGATGCGGCGCTTCTGGCCTCGGCGGCGGAGCACCTTGTACCAGTTACGAATCAAATCTTCTCTAACCGTCCGCATAGCTTCGCAATTTCCTGGCACTGCATGATACCGATAGTACCCAAGCACCACCCGCTTCAGCCCGGGGAAGGAATCCCTGGGATCTCCCGGTTCCGACCGTTCAAACCCGGCGACCGGAAAGGGCGCCCCGCGCATGGGGTGGCCAGCCTGTCCATCTCCTCAAGTCGGAACAGGGCCTCCCTTGCCCGACGACAACCGGGAAGGCGCGGGCGCGGCACAATCGCCGGCAAGATCATCGCCTGGCGGTGAACAAGGAACGCATCATCCAGTCCGGCGCCCACGGGAATTTCCTGGCGACCGGCGGGCTCTGCGCCCCGCTGTGGCGCGAGCCGCAGCGGGCCAGGCACTGGACGTTCAAAGCGCGCCCGTGCCGGCCGAACAAGGAAGGAGCGGCATGATGACCACGTCGCGCTGGCTCCGGCCCGGCAGCCTCTCCATCACCCAGTATCTCGGCCAGATCTTTTTCATGATTGCCCTGGCGGCCATCAGGCGCCGAAACGGGGCGCCCCTGGAACAGGCTGGGCTCATCTACCTCATGGGGCTGTGCTGGCTGGCCAAACCACTTTGGGCCCATCATGTGGACCGCATCCGCTTCGGTCGCCTGGGGCACTACCGAGGGTGGCTGCTGTCGGCCACCCAGGACGTGGCGGCGGCGCCGTCCTTATGGCCTATCCCCAAGTCGGCTGGAGGGGTTGCTTGGCCATGCTGGCAGGAGGCACGGCCCTTTCGCTCGTGCAATTGCTGTTTTTCCGGGAACCGCCACGCCCGGACCGTCCGAACGCGGCCGAGGTCGGCTTTCGGCGCCTGTGGCGCTTTTGGCGGGGGCGGGGCGATGGCTGACCGTGCTGCTGCTGGCCGAAGGCGGCCTTGGGCTGCACAAGGGACTGCACGCGATGCTCCCGGCGGTCTGTGCGCGGCTCGCTTTTCGGGAACATTTTTGACCCGAACAGGATAGTGGGCGACGGGGGGAGAGGGTATACGCAGCGGGACTAAAGATATTGATACTCAAGATCAAATCCAAGGAGTCCCGTCCCATGCGAACATGCCGTCGTCTCGTCTTTCTTTTATGCCTGCTGGTTGCCGCGCCGCGATTGGCCGCAGCCCAGGAGGAACGCCAAAACCCACCCAAAAGCGTACGCCTTGAGGGCATCACGGTGACCGCCACCAAGGAGGAGGAAAAAATCCAGGAAATCCCATCCAGCATCACGGCCTTCTCCGATGTCCAGATCGATGACGCCCGATTGAATTCCGTGCAGGACCTGGCCCTGCGCGTGCCGAACCTGAGCTTCTACACCGGCGGCATGAGCATCATCAACTTCCCCACCCTCCGCGGCATCCGCTCCGATCCCCACAACAATATTTCCGGCGTTTCCCTGTACGTGGACGATGTGCCCGTGACCTCGAACCTCGGCTTCGTTTCCGACCTCTATGACATCGACCGCATCGAGGTGCTGCGCGGCCCGCAAGGCACACTATACGGACGCAGTGCGGAAGGCGGCGTCATCAAGATCATCACGCGCAAGCCGGACAATACCCCGACCGGCAAGGCGACCTTCGAGGCCGGAACATCCATGTTGTTTCACGGCAAGGGCAACCTGTCCGGTCCTGTTGTCAAGGATAAACTCTATCTGGACGGCGCCTTCAACTTCTACAATCGAGACGGATGGGTCAAAAACGACTACGATGGGAAATGGGTCGATGACAAACAGAACGAATCGGCCAGAGGAAAAATACGCTTTACTCCATCGGATGATCTTGACATCACATTTATAGGCTCATTCATTAAATTCAATGAAGGGAGCTTCTCGATGTACGGCTACCCTTCCTATGAAGACAGGCATGTCAACACGAACAATCCAGGATATAACCATTCCTGGATCGATGAAGAATCCCTGCATGTAAAATATACCATAAACAGCGACTGGACGGTCACCTCCATATCAACCAGGCGCCTCACAGATGCCGACTACAAGGTCGATTACGACTTCAGTACGATAAACGGCTATGAAACATGGAAATATGACAAGTACCTTGATCTCAGTCAAGAGTTGCGCTTCAACTACAAGGATGAGCAGGGAAGAAGCCTGGTGCTCGGCGGCAACTTTGACAGCTACGAGCGCAAAATCCAATACGCCTACACCTCGCTGGGCATGACCTCCAAGGCTTGGGATCTGACCAAGACTCTTTCCGCCTTTGGCCATGTCAAATATCCCCTGGTCGGGGGATTGAGCCTGATCGGCGGGTTGCGCCTGGATACCTACACCAGTGATTTCGAAAACGAGACCTACGAAAACAGTAAATCCTGGACCACCGTCTCGCCCAAGGTCGGCTTGGAATACCAGTTGACGCCAGACAACATGCTCTATGCCACCGTCTCGCGCGGCTACCGCGCCGGCGGCTTCAACAGCTACACTCCGGCCAACGGCAAGTATGTCTTCGACGAGGAAAGCCTCTGGGCCTACGAACTCGGCAGCAAGAACACATTCTTCAACAACAAGCTCAAGGCCAATCTCGCCCTCTTCTTAAACGACATCCACAATGTCCAGGTCGAACAATATGTCGCGTCCTACGGGACGCCCATGCCCTATATCAGCAACGCCGGCGACACCCAGGCTCTCGGCACCGAACTGGAACTGACTTGGCTGCCTCTGGACCAGTTAGAACTGTTCGGTTCAGCCGGCTACATCCACATGCGCTACGGCGAGTTCACCGACATCTACGGCAGCCACAAAGGCAACCACCTTCCCTACGTACCGGACTGCACCTACAGCCTCGGCGCCCAATACCGGCACAAATCCGGCTTGTTCGCCCGCGCCGAACTCCTTGGCTCCTCCCTTGTCTATCTCGACAGCAACAACCACTATTCCATGCCCGCCCACGCAACGGTCAACGCCAAAGTAGGCTGGGAATTCAATAAGTTTGACGTCTACTTATTCGGGACCAACATTTTCGATACGCGCTATGACGCCAAGGGCGCCTTTGGTGGCAGTTACGCCGTGGCCAGCGAGCCCGCCACCTATGGCATCAGCCTGACCTACCATTTCTTTTGATCCCGACACGCCTCCCCCCTCCCGATCCACCTCCCGCCGGTCCGGGACGGGGGAGGCCGCCGATCTTACCCCGCTCCCAAGCTGTACAACACGGCGATACTCGTTTCTGCCTGCCACTGCCGCCTGATGATGCACCCTGACCACGTCCGGCGGGATGCCCAACCGCCCCGGCGCGCGCCCCCCAAGCCGCCCTGGCCTTCCAGACCATCCGCCGTTTCCCGGCTCACCTTGTCTCACCTATTGACAACGATAATCAATATCATAAAAAGACAAAAAACTTTCTGGGACGCAAACGCCGTGCTGCACACCCGCTTTTGCCACAGCCTCGGGCAGGGCATCGTCATGCGCCTGCTCGAATGCAATGCGGAAAAGGACCTCCGCCTCCACTTCAATGTCCCCAGGGACAATGTGGGCTGCTCCTTTTGCCTGGAAGGGGCCATGCGCACCCGCATCAAGGAACTCCGGCTGGATACGACCGTCAGTTCGGGTACCTCCGGCCTCTGGTTCGTTCCCGGGGCCTCGCTGTGTGCCGCCATCCCGGCCGGCCGGACACGCTGGCTGGATCTGGAGATTCACTACGAACGTTTCCGGGAATTTCTTGCGGAACACGCTTGCGACATCTGCCCGGAACTGCGCCTCAGCCTGGAACGCCGCGCCACGGACACCCCGTTTCGACGTTGCGCGCCCATGACGTTGCAGACCCGCCTCCTTCTCGAACAAATCCTGGCCTGTCCCTTCAAGGGAAGCCTCAAGACCGTGTTCCTGGAATGCAAGGGCCTGGATCTACTGCTTGGCGAAATCATCCGTCATGCCTTCATCCACCGCGCGCCCGGCCGGACCGGCTGCCCCAACCGGGCCAAGGTCGAGAAAGCCAAGTCGCTCCTGCTGGACAATATCGCCACGCCGCTGACCATCTCCGCCCTGTCCTCCCAGGTGGGCATGAGCGAAAGCTCGCTGAAGCGGGCCTTCCACGATATCCACGGCGTCTCCATCTTCACTTTTTTCCAGACCCGTCGTCTGGAACAGGCCCGGGCCCTCCTCGTCCGCGGCGACATGAACGTCACCGAGGTGGCTTTCAGCGTCGGCTATTCCAATCACAGCCACTTCAGCCGGGCCTTCAAACGGCAGTACGGGGAATCGCCCAGACAGTGCCAGGCCAAAGCCTGTCCCGTGCTCGCGCTGCCCCTGTCCATGACCTAAACAGGCACAATTCTGGCCTGATCCCGGCAGTCCGCTCCGCCAGCGGGAGATATTCTCCAGGACGACGGGAAGACACCCGTCATGCCCACATCCGGAGAATGCCCATGCCCACACGCTTCCCGATCCGCCTGCTCCAGCGGGCCGGGCCATTGCAGGAAACGGCCAGGGCCCACGCCAATCGCGCGGAGGCTCGCCCTGGACAGGCCCGTCCCGATCCCTTTCCGACCTCGCGGCCCCACGGCAACGAGTCGAGGCACACTGCCCCACGCCTGTACTCGTCCGGCCAACCGGCCTGCGGCAAGGAGCAACCGTCATGAGCACCATCGGCGATATCCTGCGTTTCGCGGGGGACAATCGAAAAACCATGGCCCTGGCGGCAGGCTGCTCCATCGCGGACGCCCTGTTCGACCTGCTGCCGTTCTACCTCATGTACCGCGTGGTCATGGCCTGCATGGAGGGCCAGGCCACGGCCGAGCACATGGCCGTGCTGGCCCTGGCCGCCGTGGCCGCCATCGCCGCCCGGGCCCTGTTCCGCTGGCTGGCCGGAACCCTGGCCCACCGGGCGGGATACCGCACCCTGTACACCCTCCGGCAAACCCTTGCCGCGCATCTGGGCCGGCTGCCCATGCTCTTTTTCTCCCGCACGCCCTCAGGGACGCTGCTCAAGGTGCTCGACAAGGACGTGGAGAGCATCGAGGCCTTGCTGTGCCACCACCTGCCGGACCTGTGCGCCGCCGCCACCCTGCCTTTTTGCACGCTGGGGCTGCTGTTTTGGATCGACTGGCCTTTGGGATTGGCCGCCCTTGGCCCCCTGATCCTGGCCGTGCTGTGCCAGGCGGCCATGTACCGCGAATGCGCCACGCGCATGGGACGGTTTCACGACAGCCTCACCGCCATGAACGGCACCATTGTCGAGTTTGTTCAAGGGATCGCGGACATCAAGGCCTTCACCCAGACCGTGACCTCGTTTTCCCGGTTTTCCCGTTCTGTGCGGGCCTTCGAGACCGAGGTCAAGGACTGGTCGCGCATCGCCGGCAAATACTACGCCCTGTTCGGCACCATGCTCGGCGCGGGGCTGCTGTTCGTGTTGCCGCCGGGCCTGCTGCGCTTTGCCCGGGGAAACCTCACCATGGCCGATCTCGTACTCGCGTTGCTGCTCGTGACCGGCTATGCCGCGCCCCTGGACCGCCTGCTGCGCTTCACCAGCAAGCTGCGCGAAATCGAGGAGGCCGTGCGCCGCATCAAGGACATACTCGCCCAAAAACCCCTGGCCCAGCCCGCCCAGCCCCGGCGGCCAAAGGATTTCGACATCGTCTTCGACCACGTCGGCTTTGCCTACGAGGCGGGGCAGCCCCTGTTCGACGATCTGTGCCTGTGCCTGCCGGCCGGCACCCTGACCGCCTTTGTCGGGCCCTCGGGGGCCGGCAAGACCACGGCGGCCATGCTCGTCTCGCGCTACCAGGACGTCCTGGCGGGGAGCATCCGCATCGGCGGCGTCGATGTCCGGGACATCCCCGTCGAAGACCTGATGGACCTGGTGTCCTTCGTGTTCCAGGACACGTTTCTGTTCAGCGCCACCGTCATGGAAAACATCCGGGCGGGCTGGCCGGAAGCCGACGACGCGGCCGTGGTCGCCGCCGCCCGGGAAGCCCGGCTCCATGAAAGCATCCTGCGCCTGCCCCAGGGCTACGCCACCATGGCCGGTGCCGGCGGCGTGCCACTGAGCGGCGGGGAACGCCAGCGCCTGTCCATCGCCCGGGCCATCCTGCGCGACGCGCCCATCGTCATCCTGGACGAGGCCACGGCCTACGCGGACCCGGAAAACGAAGCCCTGCTCCAGGAAGGCATCGGCCGGTTGCTGTCCGGCAAGACCGTCATCGTCATCGGGCATCGGCTGGCCGCCCTCACCGAAGCCGACGCCATCGCCGTCTTCGACCGGGGCCGGCTCCAAGGTTTCGACCACCATGCGGCGCTCCTGCGGACCTGCCCACTCTACAACACCATGTGGACCATCCAGGCCCAGGCCTCGGTCTGGACCCTGTCCGACAAGGAGCCCTCCCATGCGCAATCTGCTTAAGCACTTCGCGGCCGGGGAAATGGCCGCCCTGCGCACGGCCAATCTGTTCGCCGTCTTGGAAGTCCTGTTCGCCGGCGCGCCTCTGGTCGTGCTCTATGCCGTCATCACCGCCCTCGTCGACGGCCGGGCCAGCCTATCCGCAATCGCCCCGTTCCTGATCGTGCTGGTGGCCTGTTTCGTGGTCCAGGCCCTGTGCGCAGTCCGATCCGTCGTGGCGGCCAGCCTGTTCGCCTACGGCCTGGGCGCGACGTTACGTTTGCGTCTGGGCGAACATCTGCGCCGGCTGCCCCTTGGCTATTGCAAATCCGCCGCCGGCTCCATGGTGGAGACGTTGCTGCTCGACGTCTTCAACATCGAGCTGGCCACCTCGACCATGTACAACAAATTCGTGGCCTCGGTGAGCCTGCCCGTCATCGTGGGCCTGCTTCTGGCCGCCATCGACGTACGCCTGACCCTCGTGCTGACGGCCACGGTGCCTGCGGCGCTGCTGTTTCTCTGGTATTCCCGCAAGGCCCTGGACGCGCGTAGCGCGGAAACCCTGGGCGCGAGACGGGAGGCCTCCTCGCGCGTCCTGGAATACATCCAGGGGATCCGCACCCTCAAAGCCTTCAACCTGACGGGCGATGCCTGCAACCGGCTGGAAGCGGCCCTGGGCCGCCTGCGGGACCGCTCCATCGCCCTGGAATCGACCATGGGGCCGGCATCGGAAATCTACGCCTGCGTCGCCGCCCTGGGATTCGCCCTCCTGATATATTGCGGCACCAGCCTGTGGCGGGACGGCCTGGCCTCCCTGCCGGTACTCCTGCTCTTCATGATTGCCAGCCTCAAGTTCTACCAGCCTATCATGGGCATCGCCCCTTACGCGTCCATGATTCGCCACTTGCGCCATTCGGGCGAAAACATCCGGGCCGTTTTGACCGTCGCCCCCCAGGAAGGCACCTCCTGGATCCTGCCTGAAAAAAACCTGGGCGTCCGCTTCGAAAACGTCCGCTTCGGCTACGCTGACCGCGAGGTGCTGCGCGGCCTGAGCTTCACGGCCCGGCCCCAAAGCCTGACCGCCCTGGTCGGTCCCTCGGGAGCGGGAAAAACCACGGTGGTCAACCTCATGGCTCGGTTCTGGGATGTTTCCTCCGGGCGCATCCTCGTCGGGGGCCACGATGTGCGCGGGCTTGCCCCCGAGTCCCTGCTCGGCCGTATCGCCCTGGTCATGCAGGATGTCCACCTGTTCCACGACACGGTGGCCAACAACATCCGTCTCGGCAAGCCGGACGCCTCGCCGGACGCGGTCGTGGCCGCGGCCCGGGCCGCCCGGTGCGAGGCCTGGGTCGAACGCCTGCCCCAGGGATTCGACACGGTGCTCGGCGAAGGCGGCGCCACCCTGTCCGGCGGCGAAAGACGCCGCCTCGCCATCGCCCGGGCCATCCTCAAGGATGCGCCCATCGTCGTGCTCGACGAGGCCACCGCCTCCCTGGATCCGGAAAACGAGGGGCACATCCAGGAGGCTTTCACCGCCCTGGCCGCCTCCAAGACCGTCTTCGTCATCGCCCACAAGCTCTCCACCATACGCAATGCCGATCAGATCCTGTTTCTCGACGCCGGCACCCTGGTCGAAGCGGGCAACTTCGAACAACTCATGGCCCAAAGCGGCCGGTTTCGCCGCTTTTGGGACCTGCAACAGCAGGCCAGGGGCTGGAAGATCAGCCGGTAGCGCCGGATACGGCTGGAGGAGTCCGCCTGACCGGCTTCCGGCGCGATTGCCACACTGCCGCCAGGTCACACTCAAAGGAGACGCCATGCTGCAAGTCGAAACTGCGCCGGCCTCCCAGGCCGGGGCGAACACCACGTCTCTGTCCGTCGTCATGGCCGCCGACATCCTGCGCGCCAATATCGAAACACCTCCCCGCCTGCAGGAACTCGCCCGCTTGGTGGGCCTGTCCCATCCCCGGCTCAATCGCGCTTTCCGCCAGTACTTCGGGACTACGGTGTTCGGCTATCTGCGTTTTTTGCGCCTGGAAGAAGCTCGAGGCCTCTTGGAGAGGAGCGACAGCAACGTGACGGAAACCGCCTTCAGTGTGGGCTACCAGAGCCTGCCCTCGTTCAGCCGGGCGTTTCGCGCGCAGTTCGGCGTTTGCCCACGGCAATACCGCGACAGCCACCGGCGAGGCCCGCCCGTTGCGCCAACAACGACCGCCGCGCGATGAGGGGCATGCCTGCGCTTTGTGGGCACGCGCCGGCGCGACGGGATCGGGGACGCCAGCCGCATCCCTATTCGTGCTCGAAGGCGATGGGCAGGATGGCGACCCAGTGCACAGGCGTCCCCTTCTGGGTCCCGGGCTTGAACCGCCAGCGGACCAGGGCCGTCCGCACGTTTTCGGCGAATTCCTCGACGTTTTCCCCGCCCAGGATATCCACGCGCTCCACCCGGCCGGCCGTGTCCACAAGCAGCCGCACGCGCAGCTTGCCGCGCAGGCCGCGCCGCTTGGCCTGAAAGGGGTATTCGGGCTTGGGCGCGAAGACGAGCGACGGCTGCATGTCGAGTTCCCCGGCGGACAGCGGCGCACCGATGGACCCTGCCCCTGCCCCGCCTCCCGAGGGGCTCGGCGGTCCGGAACTGGCGCCCGATCCGCCGCCCGGCCCGACGGCCTGGGGGTCGCCTGCTGTGCCCGACGGCCTGGGGCTCACGGCGGCAACCTCCCTGGGCACAGGCTCGGGCCTGGGCTCCCTGGCCGTTACGGCGGGCTTGTGTCTGACGGGCCGGGGCCGTTTCTCCGCGACGGGAACAGGCTTTTCCCGAGGCGCGACAACCGCAGCGGGCGCGACATCCTTCGCCGCAATCACCTCCTGGGAGGGCTGATCCGGTTCGGGCGGCGAGTGGGCCACCTCCGGAGCGGGAACCGGATCGGCCGCGGCCGCGGCCGGGCCGGCTGGCCCGCTGCCGCATCCCGCCGGCGCCAGGGCGGCGGTCAGGACGATGCGCGGCAGAACGGGCGGGCACGAAGGCGATCCGGCGATGGCCAATACGGCCAACCCGTGGGCCAAGACCGAAACCGCCAGCGCGCTCCAGGCCGTTGGCAACCGTGGCCCAGGCCAGCGTCGAACCGGCTGGAGGCTCATGGCCGAACTCCGGCGGATTGGTTCCCTCCCTGCTCTCCTTCGGACACAAGTGACAGGCTGGACACCCCGCAGGCTCCCACCCGACCGGGCAACTCCATGCCCCGGCCGTAATCCAGGCTCCGATCGCAGCGGACCAGGACCGTCCGCCCCGGATCGGCGGACACCAGTGTCATCAGACGCTCGGCCATGCTTTCCTTGGCCACAGCCTCGTCACCCAGATACAACCGGCCGTCCTTGTCCATGCTGATCACGAAAGGTTCCTTGGGCGACATCAGGGCGCCGGCCGAGCTTTTCGACAACCGCAACGGTACGCCGGCCAGCATCAACGGCGCCGTCACCATGAAAATAATGAGCAGCACCAGCATCACGTCGATAAACGGCGTCACATTGATGTCGGCCTGAAGCCCCGGTCCTTGGTCCCCGCCTCCCGTGGCATCAAGCGGCATCATCGAACGCCTCCAGAGCCCTCTCCGGCGCCTTGCGAGACAGCGCCGCAGCCGGTGGGACAATCCGTTGAAATCCGAGGCAAGCTTATTGTAGGCGACAGAAGCCGGAATGGCCGCTACCAGTCCCGCCGCGGTGGTGAAAAGCGACTCAGCGATGCCCGGGGCGACGACGGCCAGACTTGTGTCGTTGACCTGGGCGATGTCGGCAAAGGAATGCATGAGATACCCCATACCGTCCCGAAGAGACCGATGAACGGCGCGGCGGAACCTATCGGAGCAAGGTAGGGCAGACGGCGTTCCACCCGCAACAACACTCCCGAAACGGCATCCCGCAGCGTTCGTTCGATTCGGTCCCGACGGTCGGCGTCGCTTTCGTTGTCCTTGCCCCACCGCCAGGCACTGCGCCCTTCCGCACCGGAACCCAGCGCCGGCACACGGTTTTTCGGAGGACAACCCGAAACCTGCGCACTTGGTAATGAAACTCGAAATCACATACAGCACCCAGCCCTTCCTTGTCTTATCCGAAATGAGACTGCTGCGTAATTATCGTAGGTCGCTGAGCTCTTCGCTTTCCAGGTTCTCGAGGCGTCAGTCGAGGCTGATTTTTCTCCAGGTCCAGGATGTTTTAGCCCGTTGGCGGCATTTGCCAGCCCAAGGGGGCAGGTCCGC
>JAWRKJ010000049.1:0-7476 GCA_040307025.1 Desulfovibrionaceae bacterium
CCGAACACCACAAGTTCGCGGCCGTGGCCATCGGCCGCACCTCCCACAAACCCTCGACCATCGAGCATATCTTCGCCACGACCAGCCTCAAGATCCTGCGCGGCATCGAAGGCGCGGCCCTGTGGCTGTGCAAGTGACGCCAAGGCCCCGGTCTCGGCCCAACGCCACCCTCCCGGATTGAACCCGCCGGCTCCCGGCCAGGACCGCCAGTGCGGCAAGCGATGGCCCGCAACCGGCAAAGCCCTGGAGGCCTGCGGGGACGATCACGATTTTGGAGAGGAAGCCGATTGCCCGCGGGATGTTGCGTCCCGCGGGTCCTTCACGTAGCCTGCGTCCCGCAGCGAAGCGCCGTCCGATGTCCGACCGACCTCGGCTCCCGGCGCCCCAGGGGGACCTTGCCATGGAGCAGCATCAGGACCTGGCATATTACCTGGATCTTATCGCCCGGGCTCCGAGCTACCAAGACCTGGTTTTCTTCCGCAACAGGACCTTTGACGCCATCGAAGCGACCCTGTCCCCGGAGGAAATGGAGACGATCAAACGCGCCTGGACTGATCGGGCCAAGGACGAATCCGTGCCCGTGGTGCCCGCAGGCCAGAAACGAGTCGAGCCCTGAGACCCCGGGCCGATACTGCCGGGCGCTCCCCGGGGACGCAGCCGAAAGCTGATGAAGAGGTAAAAGACGTGACGCCTGCCGCTACAGCAGGCCTTCCCGCCGCATGCAGGTAAGGAACCGGGAACGAATGGCTTTTATTTCCGCGACAATGGACTCCACCTGCCCATAGTGGCTGGAAAACTTCACCATACCCTCCAGCTCCCGCTGGCGCTTGGCCAAGCGCTGATTGAGAAAGTCCAAAAAGGCCTGAGGGCCGGATTCCTTGTCTTCCAAGTCGTGCTCCGGATAACGGACCGCCGGTATATGAGGACGGGAAGCGTTCCCACCCTGCCAGCCGAACGGCAGGCCGTCGCTAACAGTATCCAGAGGCTATAAACACGAATCCTCCAGGATTCAAGCCGAAGGATCGGCCAGGGACATGGAAGCCCAAAAGGGGAAGCCGCCGGGGCCCAGGGAGTGGCCCAGACGGCTTCCTAAAAAGGCCGTGGTGGCGTGTTGGGGGAGGAGGCTAGGGGTGACCGCCACGGCCAGGGTGACAAGGTGCGGCTGGTTTGGGGCTTGCAGCCCACCGCGTCGCTCTGTACCTTGGAAATAGCAAAAGCGAGGCCAATCCCCCGGGGACGAGAACTATTTTTTTTAATCGTTATTTTAAAGTGTTATATCACGAACCCGTCTCTGTTGCCCGCCGGGTGGGGCGAAACATACGTATAATGCTTTTCTTTCGGTTATCTTTATTACAATCTTAACCCCACAGACCAGCCAACCCGCAATGGCGCACGACGTAAACGGAACGGAGAACAGGTGCACGCCATGGATGCGGTCGCCGAGCATGGAGGCAACGACACGGTGGTCAAGGTACCCATCGAGGATATCACCCACGGGATGGTCGTGGGCAAGGACGTCAACGGACAAAACGGCAAGTTGCTGCTGCCGCAGGGGCTGATACTGTCCGAGGAGCACATCCGGACCATGCGTGCCTTTGGCGTACACATGGTGGACATCGTTTCGGACGCGCCCGAACCCGATCCCGCAGCCGAAGCCCTGCGGGAGGCCGAAACAATTTGCCTGGAATTGTTGCGACCGCGTTTTGCGGAACTGAACCTGACCGGTGCCCCGGGCGAGACCGTGTGGCGCTTGGCCGCCAACCGCGCCGCCAAACGGTTCCTGGCCGAATCCATCCCCCTGGAAACGGCCCTGGAAAAACAGGCCCTGCTGTGCCTGCCCCCGGAAGATCACCTGTTTAACCGCAAACCGTTCGATCCGGCCCTGCTCGTGTCCGGCGAGGTGGAGCTGGCCACCCTGCCGGAGGTCTATGCCCGCCTCGTCCAGGCCATCAACGCGCCAGACAGCACGCCCAAAACCATTGCCGCCGTGGTGCGCCACGACCCGAGCCTGACCGCCAAGCTGCTCAGGCTCGTCAACAGCCCCCTCTACGGCGCCCTGACCCCCATCGACACCATCAGCCGCGCCATCGCCGTGGTCGGCCAGAAGGAACTGACCACCCTGGTCCTGGGGCTGGCCGCCTGCAACGCCTTTTCGGACGTCGCCCCGGAGCTGTGGGACATGCGGGACTTCTGGGGCCATGCCGCCGCGTGCGGCGTGTACGCAGCCGCCCTGGCCGAGGCCTGTCCCGGCACCACGCCGGACCGGGCCTTCGTGGGCGGACTGCTCCACGACATCGGCCAGCTCGTGATTTTACGCAAACTCCCGGCCGCGGCCGGACGGGCCTTGCTGCTCGCACGCATCGAGGGCCTGCCCCTGACCGAGGCGGAAACCGCCGTGCTCGGCTTCGATCATGCCGCCGTGGGCCGGGCCCTGCTCTCCAGCTGGCATTTCCCTGACTCGCTCATTGACATGGTGGCCTCGCACCACCAGCCGTCGGGCCGACCCGAGCAGCGCGAAACCGCCCTCATCCACGTGGCCGACATCCTGGCCACGGCCCTGGCTTGGCCGGCCGTGGGCGGTCCGCAGGTGCCGCCCCTGTCCGAGGCGGCCTGGGCCTCCCTGGGGTTGCCGGAATCGATCCTGGCCCAAGTAGCGGCCGCGGGCGACGCGCGTATCCGCGAGATCGAGAGCGTGTTTTTCAGCGACATTACCGCCACCCCCCAATAAGGAGCCGCCATGTCCCCAGCCGATCGGCCGACCGTTGTCTCGCGTCGCAACCTCGTACGGGCCTTGCTCGGCCGCAACATTCCGCCCTCCGGCGAGAACGCGCGCCAGCCCCAGGCCGATCCCCACGCCCCCGGTGACGCCGCCTTCATTGCCGGGGATTTCGCCGGGGCCGTGACCGCTTACCGGACCTCGGTGCGCGGCGACCTGTCCAACGTGGCCGTGCGGACACGGCTTGGCCAGGCCCTGTTTCTCACCGGGCAGTTTATCCAGGCCCGGGTGGAATTCGAGCATGCCCTGCGCCTGACCGACGGCCAAGATCCCATGGCCCGTATCGGCCTTTGCCTGTGCCTGTTGGAACTGGGCAAGACCGCCAAAGCCGCGGTCACCCTGGCCGCCTTCGCCGATCCCGAACGCCCGGAACTGGAAGCCCAGGCCCGCGACCTGGCCGCGGCCCTGGAAGCCGATCAAGCGCCAGCCACGGCCACGGGCGCCTTGCTCGCCCTGGCCCAGGCCACCGGCCTTTTTCCGGAATCAGCGTGATCGGGAAGTGCCCCGGGTGCGCCGTAGCGCACCGCGCACCGGGGACATGGCGGTGACGATCTAGTTGCCGGCGGCGCCGGTCGCGGCTGCCGGCGCCTGCTGGAAGGCGTCGAGGACCACCGGCCGCAGCAAGCGGGCCATCTCCACCTGCAAGGCCTTGTTGGCATGGCCGTCCACGGCGTTGACCACCAGTTCCCCGGGCTTTCTCCCCACCAAGGGACCGGTCAGGTCCACCACCGCCACGCCCTGGTCGCGCAAAAACGTTGCCACCTTGCCCGTGATGGGCCCAGACCCCCGGACATCGAGCAACAAAGGAATAACCAGGGCGACCAGCCGCACCCGGTTGTCGCGGCACCAGGTGACGATGCTCTCGATTTCCGCCGCATGGGCGGCCCAGATCGTCGGATCGGCATAGGCCTGGACGAGCTTGTGCCAGAAACTGGCGCTGGCGTCCTTGAGCCCCACCCGGACCAGGCGCCAGTAAGCGAAGTTGGCCAGGGCGAAATGGTTGACCAGGTACTTGCCGCCAAAAAACTCCGGCGCGCCCACGGGCATGCCGAGGGTCAGGCCATGGCGGGCGGCCGCCTGGCCGATGTCGTTGACGAAATAGGACAGCACAACCAGATCCGGCTTCACGGGATAGGTGTGTAACGCCTCGATTTCATCCGGCGTGTCCCAACCGTTTTTCGCCACGTTGACCACGCGCCAGCCCGGGCCCAGGTCGCGCCCGAGCCGGTTGCCGAACCGGTCCTCGGCCCGCTCGATGCCGTGCCCGGCCGCGAAGGAATCGCCGAGCACCAGGACGATCTTCTCGCCCGGCGCCCGGGGCGTCACGGCCGCGTCACGGTAGCCGAGGCTGTTGACCGGCTTCCAGTACCGGGCGAACCAGTTGCGGCTGGCCAAGGTGATGTTGAAGCCGTCGGATTGGGCGAAAAAAAGGCTCATGCCCAGTTCGAGCACGAGCAGCACGGCCAGGACCGCGTCCACGGATACGAGCACGGACAAGGCGGCCTGCCGGCCGCGCCGCAGCCGGCGCAGTCCGCGCAGGGCCAAGTAGTTGCCAGCGACGATGACGAGCAGGGCAAGGAGGATATGCATGGCTGCCAAGCCTCGGACGCACGCGGCGGTCCGTTAGTTGCCGCGCTTGCGCCAGGGCTTTTCCTGGCCGGCGCGCAACCGGGCGATGTTTTCACGGTGCTTCCAGATGATGGCCGCCGCCGCCACCACCGCCGCCGGGGTCAGCGCCACCGGCCCGAGCACAAAGCAGAAAACGGGCAAGGCCACGGCCAGCACCAGGGAACCGGCCGACACATAGCCCGTGGCCGCGATGACCGCCACGCAGCAGGCCGCGCCAAGCAAGGCGGAAAGCGGTGCGGCGGCCAGAAACACGCCGATGGCCGTGGCCACGCCCTTGCCGCCCTTGCCGTGCAGATAGACCGAAAACATGTGCCCGGCCAGGGCCGCCAGCAGCACCAGCGAAACGAACAACCACGAATCGGACATGGCCCGGGCCACGAGCACGGGCACGGCGCCCTTGGCCAGGTCCAGGACCAGCGTGGTTATGCCGTAGCGCGTGCCGCACAGCCGGGCCACGTTGGTGGCGCCGGTATTGCGGCTGCCGGCCTGGCGCGGGTCAATGCCGCAACAGACCTGGGCCACCAACAGTCCGAACGGAAAAGCCGCCACCAGATAGGTCACGACGATCCAGCCCACATACGCCATACCATCCCCCATGCGTTTCGCTTGCGTCGCTCACGGAAAACACCCATCCCCCATGCGCCTCCCCCTTTCGGGAGGTCCAGAAGGGGCCATGCCCCGCCTGGCCGCCGGAGGCGTCCTTTACGCCTTATGCCCCCACCATCAACGCATCATGACGCGGCCGCGTCCATGAACAGGGCTTCGGTGGATTCCGGCAGTCGGGCCGGGATCTCCTCGGCGCCGAACACGCGCAATTCGTTGGTCAGCGGATCGATCTTGCCCAGACGCAGGGCGAAGTGCTGGCCGACGTAGACCGAATCGCCCAGGGTATCCCGGGTGGCCCGGACGTAAATCTGCTGGTCGGGCAGGGACAGGGACGCGAATCCGCCGCCCCCCAGGTCCACCACCACGCCTTCGAAGGTCCGTTCCCGACACAGCCGTTGCAGATACAGGAGCTTCCAGTACCGGGGCCGAAACCGCTGCACCCGGCCCACGGCCTCGATGCGCGCGGACAGTTCCGGGAGCCGGGCGCCCAGCTCGGCCCGGGTCCAGCGCGGGGCGCCGGTACGCAGCAGGCTGTCGATCTGGGCCAGATTGACCAGGTCGCCGTAGCGCCGCAAGGGCGAGGTAATGGGCGCATAGGCCGGCACGGCCAACGAGGCATGGGGCCGGGGATCGGGTTCGGTCAGAGTGGGCGGCAGCTCGCGAACGGCCCGTTGGATGGAAGGCGGATCGTCGTGCACCCCCCGGATCTCCGGGGGGAGCTGGGCATCCTGGGTCCGAAAGAGCAGGGAGACGCCCCGCTCCACGGCATAGGCGGCAGCCGCCGCGTTGCCGAGGATCATGAACTCGCTGACCAGGAGCTGGGCCTTGGGATAACACGGAGACAGCGTCATCTCCACCTGGATGTTGTCCGGGGAGCCGGTCAGGCTGATGTCGGGCTCGGGGCGTTCGATGATGACCGCGCCGCGCTCCAGGCGTTTGCGACGCAACACCTCGGCCAGCCGGTATCCGCGCACCAGGTGATCCGGCGCGTCCGGGCCGCCAAGGATCGCTTCCACGGCGCCGTAGGTGGTGTTTTCGGCCAGGCGCACAAAGGTCTTGCGCATGGAAAAAGCACGCGTCTCGCCCTCGGCGTCGAAGTCCCATTCCATGACCAGGGATGGCCGGACCTCGCCGGCGAGCAGGCTGTAAAGCCCTGTGCCGAGCACCTCGGGCAGCATGTGGCTGACGCCTTCGGGCAGATACAGGCTCGACGCCCGGTGGGCCACGGCGGCATCGAGGGGGCCGCCGAAATCCCAGTCCAGGGCCGGATCGGCCAGGGCCAGGCTGAGGCGGGTGCCGCCGTCCGGCAGCGGCGCGGCGAAAAAGGCGTCGTCGATGTCCCGGGTGGTCGGCGAATCGATGCTCACATACGGCGTGGACTCGGGCTCGCCCAGATGCCCGACCAGGCTGCGCGAAAGCGCCGCCACCTCCTCGGACAGGGTCTCCTGCCACCAGGTGTCGCCGGCGGCATAGTCGGCCTGATCAAGCAGATAGTTGTGGTGGGACGGGACAATACCCCACTGCTGGGCCAAAAGCAGGGCCTGGAACGGATGCTCGGGCAGCCCCTTGCGCAGCATGGTCCACAGGGGCGCGGCCTCGGGATCATCGGCATCGGCGATGAGCCGGCGCAGCATGTCGGCCAGCCGCTCGGCCGCCACCGGATCGAGCTTGGCGGCCAGGGACGCGGCCTTACCCCGCTCACCCGTGGCCCAGCCATGCCAGAGCTCCTTGAAAAAGGTCTGCCCGGCCACCACGACCTTTTCGCGTTCCTCGGCCAGGGCCTGCTCGGCCAGCCGGCGCTCCACGGTCTCGGCCGGATAGATCTCGAACTTGGGCGGATGAAATTTGAAATGCGTCTTGCACCGCAGCAGCGCCCGGCCCATGGCCGCCACTGCGTCCACGTCCGGGGCCTCGCCGACCAGGCCCGCGAACCAGACCGCCGACTCCTCCCGAACCTCACCCTGGGCCAGATCCCACAACTCCAAGGCGTCGATGGCACCCGCGGCGCTCTCGCGCCGGTTCTGGTGGGCGGTCAAAAGCTCCAGGATCTCGCCCCGGTCCCTGGTCCCTTCATACCGGGGACCCATCCAGGGCAACACCCGCGACAACGGCAGCTTTTCCTCCCGCTTGGTGAGTGTGTATACCCGCAGCCGGCCGGACGATTCCTCCAGAACCCAGGCCGTTTGCGCCTGGTTGCCCTGCATGAATTCGACCACACATCCCGGCCCGACATACCGTTCCAACGTCATGTATCCATCCTTGGGTTGTGCGCTGCCGTGGGCCGGGGCACTGCCCCGAACCCCGCCAGGAGGGGCGCCGCCCCCCCCCTGGATCACCCTGCCGGGGGATCATCCCCCCCGGTTCCCCCGCCCTGGGGCGACCGAAGAGCGGTACGTGGATGGTCGGAAAAATGCGAGCGGGAAACCACAGCTATGGGCCGCGAGACGCCGGGGGCGTGCCGGCTT
>JAWRKJ010000050.1:0-15719 GCA_040307025.1 Desulfovibrionaceae bacterium
CCTACCGGCCCATGGCCGAGGCGCCCGAAACGAGCCAGGCCTTCCAAGCCGCCTGCGACCTCGTTTTCACCGGCTGCCAACAGCCGAGCGGCTATACCGAGCCCATTCTCCACGCCCGGCGCCGCCAGGCCAAGGCGCTCACAAGCGCGTCCGGGGACTGAATCCGGCGTCAGCGGTCCGATAGGGACGCTGCTCCAGGGCTCCTTCCTGTGCACCGCCGTACAAGCTTCTTCCTGGCGGCATGGACAACCCGGGGGCTCTCTCGCTACCATGGCAGATGCGTCCGGGCGATACCGGAAGCTGGTTGCTTAAGACTTTCGGCGCCTCGGTATCGTTTGAGGGAGGATTTCGCATGGCGTATGGTATGCGGATTGGCGCGCTGCTGTTGGCGGTCCTGCTTGTGGCGCTAGGCCCGGCTGGGTTGTACGCCTCGTCCGAGGGCGGGCACGGCGGCGAGTCCGGCAAGGGCGAGAAAAAGGAAGCCGGCAAGGCCGTGGACGGGGTCATCGATATCGGCCCGTTGGTGGTGAACATCCTCAGCAACAAGGGCTACAAGTTCTTGCGTCTGGGCATGCAGGTGCGCTGTGCGGACAACGCCTCGGCCGAGCGGCTGCTCAAGCCCGATGCCCGGGAGGAGCTCATATTGACCCTGTCGTCCAAGGTTGCCGAGGATTTGTTGACCAATGCCGGCAAGATGGTCCTGCGCAAGGACTTGATCGCGCTTTTCGGCAAATACGCCGGCGAGGGCAAGGTTCAGGATTTGTATTTCACGGAGTTCGTCTTTCAATAGACCGGGTACCGGTCGTTTGACGACCGGGCGCGAAACCGGAGCGTGGCTGCGGACGCGCTGGCTTGTGGCCTGTGGGGCAGGCCGGACGTCTCCAAAAACACGGCCTGGGAGGTATGCATGTCGAGGGACCGGGGGCAATGTTTCGTGGCCATGGGATTGTTGGTGGGTTGTCTGGTGTTGGGACAGGCCGGGCCGGGCTTTTCCCTGACCGAGGCGCCGGCGGCGGCCCTGGTGCTGGCGGCTGGCCCCACAAAGCACGTCATCAAGTCCGGCGAGACCGTGAGTTTGCTGGCCCAACGGTACGGCGTGCCGGCGGCGGCCATTCTCAAGGCCAATCCCGGCCTCAATCCTTCCCGCCTGCAACTGGGCAGGGAGATTCTTATTCCGGCCGGGAGCCAGGCCTCGCCAGCCGCTGCGGCCCCTGTTCCCATGCCGGCCGCGTCGTCCGACAAGACCATTGAACTGCGCCCCGAAAAGGCGCCCCAGGCCACCGTGCCCCTGACCTCCAAGCTGCGGGAACGGGATCTGGTCGATACGTCGATGAAACCGACGCTTCCCAAATCGGCGCCGGCCACGCCGTCGGTTCAGGACTCCCAGCCTGCGCCGGCACCAGCACCGCAGACCGCCGAACCTGCCCAGCCGCAAACCGGGCCTTCGGCCAAAGCCATAGCGGAAACCACTTCACCGACCGCGACGATCTCCGGCAGCGAACCCGCGACGGAGCTCCCTTCCGGGCCTCCGCTTCGCGGGCCGGAAGCGGCGGGTTTGGCCCTGGTGCTCGTGGTGCTGCTCGGGGTGTTATGGGCCTTGCGCGGGGTGGTGGATAATCTGACCGCCGGCTGGGGCATCCGCCTCATGGGATTGGTACGGGCCGGGGACGTGCTCCGGGTGGCCGGCTGTACCGGCCGGGTGGAGCGGCTGGGCGGGCTGTCCGTGACCGTGCGCACCGTGGAGGACGAACGGTTGCGCGTGCCCAATACGCTGATCACCCGGGACGTTTTGATCGTGCTGCCGCCTGCGGACGAGGGCGAATAACGCCGCTCAGGCCGGTTTGGCCGGCAGCAGACGGCCGTGGTCCAGGCGCCGGATGATGCGGATTTCCGGGATGATGTCCCCGGTGTCGTGGACCGCAGCCAGGACCGTCACGCCGGTTCGGGCCAGGGTCGAGACCGTGGCCAGGGCTTCGCGGCGGGAGTCCGTATCCAGGCCGGCAAAGGGCTCGTCCAAAAGCAGCAGGCGTGGTTTGGCCACCATGGCCCGGGCCAGAAACAGCCGTCTCGTCTGGCCGGCGGACAGCGCGCCCAGGCGCCGGTCGGCCAGGTCGGCCACGCCCAGGCTGTCGAGCCAGCGTCGGGCCGTGGCCAGGGCCGCCTCCGTCGGTGTGTCGTAGAGCCCGATGGAGGCGGCAAAGCCCGACAGCACGAGTTCCAATCCAGTCAATTCCTTTTCGTATTCCGCTTCCAACTCGAATGAGACCATGCCGATGCGCTTGCGGATCTCGCGCAGGTCGGTGAGTCCTTCGGGCGCGGCCAGCCCCGGGCGTTCGACGGAGCCGCCCATGGCCGGATGGTAGAGGCCGGCGATGAGGCGCAGCAAGGTGGTCTTGCCCGAGCCGTTGGCGCCGACCAGGGCGAGGTGCTCGCCCGGGCGAACGGTCAGGGACACGCCGTCCAAGACCACCCGTTCGTCCAGGATCACGCTGGCGTTTTCGAGGACCACCAGGGGCAGGTTTGCGCTCGGGCAGGCCACTTCCGGGAGGGGCATCTGGGCTGGCGGGGAAATCGGTGCGGGCAGGGGGGCGACGGCGCTGTCATGGGCGGCCAGGTAGCGGGTCAGCACGGCCTTGGCCGGTCCTGAATCCACCAGACGGCCGGCGGTCAGGACAATGGCCCGGGCCGCGTCCACGGGCAGACCTTGGGGGCGGTGGCTCGTGATGACCAGGGCCGTGCCGGTGGCCGCGGCTGCCCGGGTGGCCCGGCCGGCAATGGCCGAGGCCTCGGCGTCCAGGCCGTCCAGGAATTCGTCGAGGAACAGGGCCAGAGGCTCGCGCATGAGGGCCCGGGCCAGGAGCACGGCCCGCAATTGCCCGTTGGACAGGGCGGCAACCGGGGTTTCGGCCAGATGGGTCAGTTCCAGGCGGGTCAGCAGATCGACCACACGCCGGTTTTCGGCGGCCGAGGCCCGTCCCTGGAGATAGAGGCTGTCCCGGGCGCCGGCCAGGATGCAGGCGGCGGCTTCGAGGTGCCCGCCCAGGCGTTTGAGGGCCCGGGCCCGCTCCGGCGAGACCAGCCCCAGGCGGTGGCGCACCCCCAGGGGCGAGGGGCGGCCCGTGTTCTCGGTCGGGAAAAAGAGCCGTTGTCCCATGCCGTCGGCGTCGGGCCAGATATCGCCCCGCAGCAGGCGCAGTAGGGTGGATTTGCCCGAGCCGTTGGGGCCGAGCACGAGGTATGTCTGGCCGCGATCGAGGCGGAAAGTGCAGTCGATCAGGGCGGGGCGGCCGGACAGGGTCACGCTGACATGGTCGCACACGACCAGGGGGGCGGCGGAAGCGGGCATACTAATACAGCCTTTCAACGACAAGCGGGCCTCCCACTGGAAGGCCCGCCCTAAATCGCAGTTGCTCGGTTTGGTTACAAAAGACCGGCTTCGGTGGCGATGGTTTTGAGCTTGGCCTCGTTTTTGGGCTCCATGGGTACCAGGGGCAGCCGGGTCTCGAAGGGAATCCGGCCCATCCAGGCCAAAAGCTGCTTGGCGGGCACGGGGTTGGTCTCAAGGAACGCGGCCCGGAACAAGGGCGCCATCTCGAAGTGCAGCTTTTTCGCCTCTTCGAGGTTGCCGGCGAAAAAGGCGTTGCACATGGCGCTCATTTTCGCGGGCACGAAGTTGGAGACCACGGAGATGACGCCGCGGCCACCGATGGCCATGGTGGGCAGGGCCGTGAAGTCGTCGCCGGACAGGACCTGGAAGTCCTGGCCGCAGTATTCCAGCACCCGGGACACCTGGTTGAGGTCGCCCGTGGCTTCCTTGACGCCCACCACCTGGGGGATTTCCTTTTTCATGGTGGCCAGCGTCTCGGGCAGCAGGTTGAGGGCCGTGCGCCCGGGCACGTTGTAGACGATGAAAGGCATGTCCACGGCGGCGCCGATGGCCTTGAAGTGGGCCACCAATCCGGCCTGGGTGGGTTTGTTGTAATACGGAGTGATGAGCAGCGCACCATCGGCGCCGGCATTTTTGGCCTCCCGGGTCAGCTCGATGGCCTCCCGGGTATTGTTGGAGCCGGCCCCGGCCAAGACCGGTACCCGGCCTTTGACCTGGTCTACGCAGATGTGGATGACCCGTTTATGTTCGGCATGGGACAGGGTGGCGGATTCGCCCGTGGTCCCGCACGGGACAAGACCGTGGATGCCCTGTCCGATCTGCCACTCGACGAGCGCGCGATAGGCTTCCTCATCGACTTCGCCGTTGCGAAAGGGCGTCACCAAGGCCGTGATTGCGCCGCGAAACTCCATAAGGACCTCCTTGGAAGAATGGACCCCGCCATTTCCTAGTGTGTTTTTGGTCGTCCGGCAAGCCTGGGCATCTTGCCGCGAGGCTGTCGCATCACCGCTCGGAAAGGCCGCCATCGGTGGTCACGGGACGAATCCGAGACAACTTCTAGAATGAATTTGTTCTATTAGAAAGTATTTTTCTTCGGGGGGCCGGAAAACCGCCTGGCTCCTGCCTTAGAACAGTTGCTGCACCTGGGGATCACTGGGGATCCGGTCATCCAGCAAGACGACGTCGGGCTTGTAGTCGGTCTTGGGCTTCCAGACGAAATCGGGCGTGCCGGGCAGGGTGAAAAGATCCAGGCGGTTGAGGGTCTTGCCTTTGGTGTAGGCCCGTGCCCACAGCGTCTTGCCCGCCCCGGCCGTGACCCCGGCCAGTCCGGCGCCCGGGCCGCTGCCGAGCAGCACGTCCACGGCCCCGGGATGGGTGCCGAGAAACATCTCCTCATCGGCCATGCCCCAGCCGGACAGCCCCACCACCAGCTCGACCCGGCCGTGCAGGGTCTCGGCGGCCTGGGCCGTGGCCGTGGCCAGGTCCTCGGGAATGGGCTCCCCGGGTTTGGGCTCGAGGGGAAAACGCACGATGCCAATACTGTGGCCGCCGGCCCGGATGGTGGTGACGCTCGGAGCGGCGGCGCTCACGGCAAAGGCCGGAGGCAGGGCGGTCCCGGCTTTTTTAAGCGCCTCGGCCTCGGTCGGAGTGACAAGGCCGGCATCGTAGTCGAGCAGTTCATAGGCTTTGGCCATGGCGAGCAGCTTCCGGGGTTCGACGGTTGCCGGGCCGTCGGCCACGATCTCATACGGGCAGGCGAGCAGGGCCAGCCTGTCCTTGGTGGGGGGCGTTTCGCGCAGGGAATGGATGAAGGCGGCCCTCCGGGCCAGCCCGCCGACGAGCTTGCCCCCTCAGGAGGGGCACGGCGCGAAATTGCCGTCGGTGTTGCCGGAAAAGACCAGGGTCAGGACCGGGGCCTGGGCGTGGGCCGGGGCGGTCTGGCCGGCCAGGAGCAGGCACAGGCCGATCAGGGTCGCAAGGAGAATGCGTTGCAACATAGGGCGTAACCGTATTGTCGAGGTTTGGCTGCCCGGGGCCGTGGGTCCCGGGCAAGGGCGGGATGGGTCAGAAAAGCGCCTCGATGGCCTGATCCTGGGGATAGGCCGTATCCAGGGGCGTGACCTGGGCCTTGTAGGCGCCCTCGGTCTTCCAGGTGAAATCGCGTGCGCCGGGTAGGGCGAACAGATCGAGGCGGTTGACGGTCTTGCCCTTGATATAGGCCCTGGTCCACAGGGTTTTGCCGTCCTTGGAGGTCCGGGCGGGAAAACCAGAGCCGCCGCCGCTGCCGAGCAGTACGTCCACGGCGCCGGGACGGCTGTTGATGAAGGCTTCCTCGTCCAGGGCGCCCCAGGGGCTCACGCCCACCACCAGGGCGACCTTGCCCCGCAAGGCGGCTGCGGCCTTGGCCGTCACGTCCATAAGTTTTTCCGGCACCGGCGCGCTCACGTCCCTGAGCATGGGAAACAGGACTAGGCCCACGGATTTGCCGGCCACGGACAGAATTTTGGTTTGCGGTTCCTCGCCGAGCACGGTGAAGCCGGCCGGCGGCGTGGCCTTGTTGGCGGCCAGGACCTTGAGTTCGTCCGGGGTGATGACGGCAACGTCGTAGCCCATGCGGGACTGGGCTGTGGCCACGGCCGGGAGCTTGGCCGGCTGGGGCGGCGCGGCCGAGACTTCGGGGGTGAATTCCCAGGCCCCGGCCACGGCCAGGACCTTGCCGGCGGTGGCCGCATCCTGGCGGGCCTGGCGGATAGAGCTGGCCCGGCGGGCCAGGCCGCCGAGCTTTTCCGGGCCGCAGGTGGGGCAGGGATCGAAATAACCGTAGGTATTGCCGGCGAAAACAATAGCCAAGGTCGGGTCGGCGGCCCAGACCGGTACCACGGTCAAAAACAGAAGGGCCGCGAGCCCGAGACAGTAAGAGGCAAAACGCATGGGGCAGCTACTTGTTCAGGTATTCCTTGAGTTCTTTGCCGGGACGGAAAAACGGCAGTTTTTTCGGGGCCACGGTGACGACGTCCCCGGACTTGGGATTCCGGCCGGTGTAGCCTTTGTAGCCCTTGATCTTGAAGCTGCCAAAGCCCCGGATTTCCACACGGTCCTCGTTGATCAGGGCCTGTTTGACGGAGTCGACGAAGGCGTTGACGATGTCGGCCGCCTCGTCGATGTGGAGATCCTTGGTTTCGGCCAGGGTCTTGATGAGTTCGCTTTTGTTCATCGCGGGACCTCGCGCTGTTGACGGTTGACCTGAACCCTCCGGGAAGGGGGATCACAGCAATCGTCCATCTATTTCATACCATTGCCGAAAAACACCGGTTTTCGTCAAGGGTTACTTGCGGATCTGGGGAATTTTTCCCAGGACCGGGATCTCTCGCAAGTCCGCGTCCCGCTGCTGGCGCCGGCGGTGGAGCTTGACCGCGGCGGCCAGGATGTCCTTGGCGGCCGGGCACCCCGGGGCGTGGCGCAGAAGCGGTATCTGGCGGCGCACGGCGTCGGGCAGGGCCGGGTCAGTGCGTACGCCGCCCAGGGACTGAAGTTCGATGCCAAGAAACCGCTCGCAGGCCGCAGCCAGGCGCTGAAAGGTTTTTTTCGCATCGGCCGAGCTTTCGGCCTGGTTGACCAGGATCTGGAAATCGTCAATGCCGTATTGGGTGTGCAGGACCTTGATGACGGCATAGGAGTCGGTGAGTGACGTGGGCTCCGGGGTCACCACGAGTACGCGCACATGGCTCATGGCCGCCACGGACAGAACGGTCTGGGCGATGCCGGCGCCGAGATCGAACATGACATAATCGTAACCGCCGAACACGGTGTTGAGCTTGTCGAACAGGATCTCGCGCATGTCGTCGTCCATTTCGAGCAGCTCGGGCACACCGCTGGCCGCCGGGAGAAAGTCGAATCCGCCGGGTTCGATGGGCAGCATGACCTCGTCGGCCGTGACTTCGGGACGGAAAAGGTCCTGGAGGTTTTTTTCCGGCGACAGGCCGAGCAGCACGTCCAGGTTGGCCAGGCCCACGTCGAAGTCCATGACCAGAACCCGGTGCCCGGCCCGGAACAAGGCATAACTGAGATTGAGGGCCAGATTGGTCTTCCCGACTCCGCCCTTGCCGCTCAGGATGGCGACCGACAGGGTGGCGTTGGGGTTTGGGGCTTGGGACATACGCCGTGTCATCCTTTGCTTGTGCCGGTAAAAAGAAAACGTTTTTCGTCGGCCCGGACCAGACTCGCCTCGGGCGGGCCGGTCAGGTCCATGATGGGGGCGGCTATGAGGCGGTCTTTCCCCCCCCGCTTGGCCTGGTACAGGGCTGCATCGGCCTGGGCGTAAATGGTTTCCCGGCTGACGGGTTTTTTGCCCTTGGTGCAGACCAGGCCGGCCGAAAGGGTGAGATGCAGCGGGGTGTCCACGCCATCGCACAGGATGGACAAGGTCCGGGCGGCGGCTAAAATGCGTTCCACCACGATCTCGGCCCGCACGAGGCCCAAGCCCGGCAAAATGAGCGCGAATTCCTCGCCGCCCACCCGGGCGGCATGATCGTAGACACGTTTTTCCCGGGCCAGCAGGCTGCCGATGGTCTGCAGGACCCGGTCGCCGCAGGGGTGACCGTAGCTGTCATTGACATGCTTGAAATCATCGCAGTCGAACAGGACCAGGGTCAGGGTCTGGCCGGCCCGGGCGGCGCGCACGAGTTCCGCGTCCAGGAGTCGTTCGAAGGTTCCCCGGTTGATGAGTTTGGTCAGGGGGTCGTGCTCGGAGAGAAACATGAGTTCCCTGAGCGTCTCCTGGATGTGGGCGAGGAAGGGCAGGGGATTGGCCGACAGGGGCATGGCCAGCCAGTCGCGGAGGTCCAGGCGTCGGGCCATGGCCTCCCATTGGGGAAGGTCCAGGCCCGAGCACAGGCGCATGATGACAAGACCCTCGCCCCGGGTGGCGCAGGCTGGAGGGTCGGTGGCGACGAGGAGTCGCCGCAACGTATCCAGTTCGGTCAGGAGGGCTTCCTGCTCCACTGCGGGCAGGGGTATGGTCTGAGCCATCTCGGCCTGGGGGTGCGGGTTATTTTTCATGGCCGCTACGCAGCAGGTAGCCGCGGATGAACCGGTCCAGGTCGCCGTCGAGCACGGCCTCCACGTCACCGGCCTCGACACCGGTGCGGTGGTCCTTGACCAGGCGGTACGGTTGCAGGGTGTAGGTGCGGATCTGGGAGCCGAAACCGATGGCGTTCTTGGCCTCGTAGCTTTCCTGTTTCTCGGCCTGCAACTTGCGCAGTTCCAGGTCGTAGAGCCGGGCCTTCAAAACCTTCATGGCCGATTCGCGGTTGCGGTGCTGGGACTTTTCGTTCTGGCACTGGACCACGATGTTGGTCGGCAAGTGGGTGATGCGGATGGCCGAGGAGGTCTTGTTGACGTGCTGGCCACCCGGACCCGAGGCCCGGAACACGTCGATGCGCAGATCGTCTTCCTTGATCTCGATGTCGATGTCCATGCCCGCGTCGGGATAGACGTCCACCGAAGCGAACGAGGTGTGGCGGCGGCCCGAGGCGTCGAACGGCGAGATGCGAATCAAGCGGTGGATGCCTTTTTCGGCGTTGAGGAGGCCGTAGGCATAGGGACCGGAGATTTGCAAGGTGACGCTTTTGACGCCGGCCTCGTCCCCGGGCAGCAGATCGAGGAATTTGAGCCCGAACTGCTTGCGCTCGGCCCAGCGCCGGTACATGCGCAACAGCATCTCGGCCCAGTCCTGGGCTTCTGTGCCGCCGGCGCCGGGATGGATTTCCAGGATGGCGTCGGCATTGTCCTCGGGACCGAAAAAGGCGGCCAGTTCGGCATCGGCCAGTTCCGTGGACAGGGTCGTGATCTGCTCGGACAGGGCGTCGAGGACTTCCTGGCTGCCTTCATCCTTGGCCAGGCCGAGCCACTCCTCCAGGTCTTCCTTGGCGGCGGCGAGTTTTTCTCCGCCGGTCACCTTGGCGGATAAAGCGCTTTTTTCCCGCAGCAGCGGGGTCATCCGTTCCGGGCTTTCCCAGACGCCGGGCTTGGCCAGTTCGGCCTCAATGGTGTCCAGACGTTCCCGACAGCGCGTCAAGTCAAAGACGCCTCCAAAATTCATCAAACTTGTCGAGCAGTTCCGTGCCTTGACTACGCAGTTCCGAATATTGAAGCATGATGGGGTCACTCGGTTACAGGGTTTTACCCGCCGGGCGGGAGGTGTCGGGCCGGCCCGGGGCGAAAAGACTCCAGAGGAACAGCAGGGCAAAGCAGACCGGAATGCCCCAGGTGACCAGGGTGTAGTGGCGGTGGAACCAAGTGGTTTCCGACACCAGGGGCGTCTCCGGGCAGGGCAGGGTCAAGGTCGTGAACAGTCCGCCCTGGGCCATGATGCGTCCCCGGGGGTCGATGGCGGCGGAAATGCCCGTATTGGTGCCCCGGACGATGGCCCGTCCCTGTTCCACGGCCCGCAGTAGGGCCAGATCCAGGTGTTGCCGTGGGGCCGCCGAATCGCCGAACCAGGCGTCGTTGGAAATGTTGATCAGGAGGTTGGCCCCGGCCTGGACGCGCTGCTGCGCGAGTTCTGGAAAGATTGCCTCATAGCAGATGAGCACTCCCAGGGCAAGTTTGCCGTCCTGCAAGGGTTTTTCCTGCCGTCCCGGCCGGAAGTCGCCGACGCCGGACACCATCTTGTGGACAAAGGTCAGGATATTGCCCAGGGGCACGTACTCGCCGAAGGGGACGAGATGTTCCTTGTCGTAGTAAGCGGTCACGCCGTCCGGCGGCAGGAGATAGGCCCGGTTGTGCAGGACCAGATCGCCATCCTTTTCCCGGCCGTAGGCCGGAGCGCCGAACAGGAGCGGGATCTTGGCCGTGGCCACGAAGGATTCCAGCCGTTCGGACAGCAGCCCATGGTCCTGGTAATAAAACGGCATGGCCGTTTCGGGCCAGACGACCAGGTCCGTCGGCGTGTCCTTCATGGCCTGGCGGGTCAGGTTCAGGTAGTTGTCCACGGTCTCGTTCTGGGCGGCCGGGTCCCATTTGCGGCTCTGGTCCACGTTGCCCTGGACAATGGTGACATGGACGGTGCCGTCGCGTTCGGGGGGGGTGCCCAGGCGCTGGTTGCCGGCCACGAGCAGGCCGATGCCGGCCAGAACCGCCACCAGCCCCTGCTTGCTTATGGGCCCGGGCAGGACCAGCCAGGTGGTCAGCCAGGCGCACAGGCCGGACAGGCCGTAGGCGCCGATGAAGGCCGCGCCCTGGATGGTGGCCGGCCAGGGCGCCAGGGCCGCGGACAGGGTGAGCCAGGGGAAGCCGGTGAACCAGGTGCCCCGGGCCATTTCCAGGGCGGCGAAGGCGAGTCCGGCCAGGGGGCCGAACAGCCAGGGCGAGAGTCGGGGATGGGCGAAGCGGACCACGGCCGCATAGCCGGCGGTGTAGAGCCCGAGGACCATGGCGAGCAGGGCCGGGATCGGCAAGGCGAGCGGCCAGGCCAGTCCGCCGTAGTCGTGGACGGGCAGGACGGTCCAGTAGAGCGTCCCCAGGGCGGCCAGGCTGCCGATCCAGAACCCGGACCGCGCGGCCCGGGCCGGTGACGCGGCGCGCACGGCGGCCAGGGTGAGCCCGGCCGGAAACAGCAAGACCAGGACAGGCAGCCGGTAGACCGGATTGGCAAAGCCGAGCCAGGCGCCGAGCACGGCCAAAATGCTTGCAAGGGTCATAAAACGGAAGTCCTTTTGGGGGCCCGCTGAAGAGCCTGGAGGTTTCGGGAAGGCGGTCGGGTGGGCACTTACGCGGCCGGTTCGATGACGATCCAGCGGATCTGTCGCCGGTCGGCCTCGCGCACGGTCAGGCGGCGGCCTTCCAGGGTAAAGGAGTCCCCTTGGCGGGGAACGCGGCCGGCCAGTTCGGTCAAAAAGCCGCCGATGGTTTCGACCTGATCGGACTCCAGGTCAAGTCCCAAGGCCGCACGCAGGTCGTCCAGGGGAAACCGGCCCGAGACGAGGTGCACGCCGGGGCGCAGTTCCTGGATTTCCTCGGGCTTGCTCGGGTCGTGTTCGTCCTCGATCTCGCCCACGATTTCCTCCAGCACGTCCTCCAGGGTGACCAGCCCCGAGGTGCCGCCGTATTCGTCCAGGGCCACGGCCATATGTTTTTTCTGGCTGCGAAATTCCAGGAGCATTTTCTTGAGATTGAGGGTCTCGGGAATGAACAGGGGTTCGCGCATGATGGCGCGGATGTCCGGATAGGCGCCTGGCGCGCCGACCAGATGCACCAGGACGTCCTTGGCGTAGACCACGCCGAGGATGTTGTCCCGGTTGCCGTCGTAGACCGGGATGCGGGAATGACCATGGGCCCCCACCAGATCGCGGATGGCCTCGATGCCGTCATCGACCTCGGCGCAGATGATGTCGGGCCGGGGCACCATGATGTCGGCCACTTGCTTTTTTTCCAAGCGCAGGATGTTGAGCAGCATGGAAGCGTCTTCCTGGATGAGGGTGCCGTCTTTTTTGGCCTCCAGGATGAGCTCCTCGATGGAGATGCTTTTTTGGCGGAAAAATTTGCTTAGGGCGCCCCAAAATCGACCGTCCGAATCGTCGTCCAACCTCGTTCCTCCTTGCCCGGCCCGTATCCTGGGGGCTGGCGGGCAATATGGGCCGGAAACCGTGCCGTTTCAGTGACATTACGGGAAAAAACGCGGCCCGGATAGCAAAAAGCCCCTGGCCCGTCCAGCCTAGGCTTCGCCGCGCGCCCGGTAGATTTCCAGATGACGGCGGAAAGCCCAGTCGTCGATGGCCGGCACGCCGCCCGGGACCGTTTTCCAGGTCAAGGTTTTGAGTGGCGTGTCCGAAGGAACGCCAAGGCTCAAAAAGCGCAAGCCATAGGCCCTGAGGCCGACTTTGGCGGGATCGCCGTAGATGTTTTGCATCCGGGCGGCCAGGAAGCAGACCAAGGTCTGTTCTTCGTCGGGGATGGCCAGTTCCAGACGCATCAGGAAACGAGCCCCGGCCTCGAACATGGATCGGCGGCTGTGGGCGGCATCGGCCCGGATTTCGAGTCGCAGGCCGCCGGCCGAGATGTTGCGTACATCGGGTCCGGGCAGCCCGCCCCTCGGGTTCAGGGTCAACAGGGGATCGCCCCAGCTGGACGGGTCGCCGAAATTGCCCTGGATGCCGCGCACCATGGCCTCGGGCCAGATATCCAGGCCAAGCACCGTGCCCTTGGGCGGTTCCACACGCAAAAATGACCGTTTTTGTTCGAGTTCGAGCCGGCTGGGCCAGGCCACGGTCATGTGGATGAAGTCGTCGCCGGCCTTGACGATGGCGAGGATGGGGACCACGAAGGAATAGAAATTGTGGTAGTCCTTGCGGGGATCGGGGCGCTGGCTGAAGTCGCACACCACGTACTTGCCCACCCAGGATGGATTGGCCCGGATCAGGGAGGTCATTTCAAGCTCGATGCCGCGCACCGGATCAATGGACAGGATGGTGGCGTCGGTGGAGCGGGTGCCGGGGTCATCGCGCACGAAACCGACCCGCATCTTGCTACGCTGGGCCAGGGCCGATTCCAGCAGATCGTGCACGGCGTCGGGCCGGACGATCCAGGTGGCGGGCTGGTTGTCACCGCGGCGAAACCGGACGGTGACGAGCAGCCCCACGGCGATGCACACCCCGGCCAGGGCGAAAATGCCCACGGTCAGGATGGTGGCTTCGGGCGAAAAATGACCCGAAGTGGTGGAATCGCGCATCCTGTCCCACCAGCCCGGATCGAAAAGCCCTGTGAAGGACGGTAACCCGCCCGTGCCCCAGGTAAATTCCATGGTCCGACTTTATGCGAGAGTTCGGGTTGGCACAAGAGTCTCGCCGCGTCGTGACCGTTTTTTCAGAGAAATTTCCAGGCAGGCCAGGGCGGCCGGAGTGACGCCCGAAATGCGTCCGGCCTGACCCAGGGTGGTCGGTGCCACCTTGGTGAGCTTTTCCACCACTTCCCGGGACAGTCCGGGCACGGCAGCGTAGTCCAGATCGCCAGGCAGGGGGACGGCTTCCAGGCGGCCCATGCGCCCGGCCAGTTCTTCCTGGCGGCGTAAGTACCCTTCATACTTGACCCGCGTCTCGGCTTCGACCGCCACGTCCTCGGGCAACTCGGCCAGTTCGGGCCACAGCCGGCCCAGGTCGGCCAGCGTCACCTCGGGCCGACGCAACAGTTCGTCCAGCCGCACGGATCGACCGTCCGGGCGGCCGCCAAAGGTGTCCCAGCCGGCCGCGTCCAGATCGTCGGGCCGGGCCCGGCGGCCGGAGAGACCTTCGAGCACCCGGGCCAATCCCCGCTCCTTGTCCCCGAAAAGCCGCCACTGGTCGTCGCCGACCAGCCCCAGGTCCCGACCCAAGGCCGTAAGTCGGGCGTCGGCATTGCCCTCGCGCAACAGCAGCCGATGCTCGGCCCGGGAGGTGAACATCCGGTAGGGCTCGGGGGCCCCCTTGGGCACGAGGGCGTCCACCAGCACGGCCATGTAGGCCTGGTCCCGGCGCAGGAGAAAGGGTTCCCGACCCGTGGCCGCGGCCACGATATTGAGCGCCGCCCACAGCCCCTGGGCGGCCGCCTCCTCGTAGCCCGAGGTGCCGTTGATCTGGCCGGCCAGGTACAGTCCCGGCAGCTTCTTGGTCTCCAGGGTCGCCTGGAGCTGGATCGGGTCCGCGTAGTCGTATTCGATGCCGTAGCCGGGCCGGACGATGGTCGCGTGTTCCAGGCCCGGAATCGTCTTGAGCATCTCCTTTTGCACCTCGATGGGCAGGCTCGTGGAAATGCCGTTGGCGTAGATTTCCGGGTTGTCCAGGCCCTCGGGTTCGAGAAAGACGTGGTGGCGGTCGCGTTCGGGAAACCGGGCCACCTTGTCCTCCACCGACGGGCAGTAGCGGGCGCCTGTGCCCTTGATCACGCCGGTAAAAAGCGGCGAGCGGTCGAACCCGGCCCGTATGGCGGCATGGGTGCGTTCGTTGGTGTAGGTCAGGTGACAGGGCACTTGTGGCAGCACCGGACCCGGTCCGTGGAAACTGAAATGCGGCGGCGGCGTATCCCCGGGCTGGGGCGTGGTGGCGGAAAAATCGATGCTTTTGGCCAAAAGGCGCGGCGTGGTGCCGGTCTTGAGCCGGCCGAGGACCAGACCGTGGGCGCGCAGGCTGGCGGAGAGGCCGTCGGACGGCGGATCGCCGAGCCGGCCGCCGCGCGTCCGGGTCAGGCCGATATGGATGAGGCCGCCCAGAAACGTGCCCGTGGTCAGCAGCACCGCCCGGGCAGCGAACACCTCGCCCGAGCCGGTGCGGATGCCGGCGGCCCGGCCGCCATCGGCCAGGACCTCTTCCACCGTGTCCTGGCGTACGGACAGGTTGTCCTGGGCAAAGATGTCGCGCTTGACCACGCGCATGTAGGCCTCGCGGTCGATTTGGGCCCGGGTGGCGCGTACGGCCGGTCCCTTGCGGGTGTTGAGGGTGCGGAACTGGATGCCCGAAGCGTCGGCCCACAGGCCCATCATGCCGCCGAGGGCGTCGATTTCGCGCACCATATGTCCCTTGGCCAAGCCGCCGATGGCCGGGTTGCAGGACAGATGCCCGATGCGGTCCACGTTTTGGGTGATAAGCAGGGTGGACAGGCCGAGCCGGGCGGCGGCCATGGCCGCCTCGCAACCGGCATGCCCGGCGCCGACCACGATGCAGTCGAAAGTATCTGGTGTCATGGGGAGAATGTGCCTCCGGCGTCCAGGGAGGGGTATGTGCGGTTGTTTTGTCGATTGGCGAGGAAGACCTTTGTTGTCAATAGCGGGCGCCGTCGGGCAGAAGGCGGAATGCCTTGAGCACGGCCAGGGCTTCGTCGCGCAGGATTTGCTGCGGCGCAAGCAGCCGTTCGGCCGGAGGCCGGCTCATGTCCGCGTGGATGGCGGCGTCGTCGAACAGGTCGTCGTAGTCCCGCCACGAGGCGGCATAGTAAATTTTCTCGATGCGCGCCCAGGAGGCGGCCGCGTAGCACATGGGGCAGCATTCGCAGCTTGTATAGAGGATCGCGCCGGACAGGTCGTAGGTGCCGAGGGTGGCGCAAGCCTGGCGGATGGCGTTTATTTCGGCGTGGGCCGTGGGATCGTTGTCGCTCCGGACGCTGTTGCCGCAGGCGGCCAGGACCTGGCCGTCGCGCACGATGACCGCGCCGAAGGGACCGCCGGTCTTGTCCGTGACCCCGGCCCGGCGCATGGCCGCGATGGCCAGGCGCATGAACCGCTCGTCGGCCCCGGCAAGCTTCTCACGGTCATTGTTTTGTGGTGGCATCAATGCTTCGTCCCTACCCATCCGGGGGGGCCGGGGGG
>JAWRKJ010000051.1:0-8034 GCA_040307025.1 Desulfovibrionaceae bacterium
CGGGGGGGCGTCCCCGCGGTTATTCCTCTTTCCCAAAAGCCCCGAGCAGCATGACCAGGGGCGCGGTCACCACGTGGCGCAGCTGGCTGAAGGGCACGTAGGCCACGGTCACGCCGGTGAGGATGGCGTGGACGTACCACATGGTGCCATACGCGCCGGACAGGCTCGCCGAACCGGGCGTAAACAGATGCGACAGCATGGCGCCCAGGAAGGCGTAGCCCGAGCCGGCCGGATGGCCGGTCATGGCGATGCGCATGCCCTCCAGGATGAAGCCCACGACCACGATGGCGATCAGGAGCAACAGCGCCGGCCAGTCACGCTTGGGCAACCCGGCCGCCTCCTCGACGTTCTCCGGCTTGTGCGCCCAGTTGGCGGCGGCACACAGGAGCCCGATCAGGAGCATAATCCCACTGACGTCGAACAGGAAGCCACCCAGGGGGCTGTTCTTGTCGATCATAAGCCACGGCAGCGAGGCTTCGGGCGTCCACAGGGAGCCGAGCAGGGCCACGATCCCCCACAGGAACCGGAAGGCGAAGGGGAAGAAGATCAGGGCGTGCACGGCCCAGCGGCTGGGCGATTGCCGGTACAGGCGCCGCTGCAGGAAGATGTCGTAGAAGGCCACGTCGCACACATGTCCCCAATCCGTGGCCGGCGCGGCATGATGGCCGGCCGCCTTGCCCGCGCCGGAAGTCGCGCCGAGCAGGCCGCCGCCCGAGAACCAGAACACGCACAGGAAGCCCATGCCGCAAAGGAACACAATCAGGGACAGGGCGGTCGTGGTGTCGCCCACGGAGAAGGTCGCGGTATGGCAGGGCATGCACAGCAAGCCCTTGGCCGGCAGGATCGAGGCCGCGGCGCCGAGCGTATTGCCCGGGAAGTGGCAGCGCAGGCACGACTTCTCGCCTTCGGGCAGGCTCATGGTGTGGACCGTGAGCGCCCCGGGCTTGGACGTGCCGAGCTTGGCCGTGATCAGGCCCGTGGCCGCGTCCTTGACCGGCGTGGCCCCGGACAGGTGGCAGGCCTGGCAGGAGACGCTCATATGGGCGTCATGGGCCACCTTTTCATCATGGCGGGCATGGCACTGGGTGCAGGTCACCGGCTGCTGCTTGTCATGGCCGAACTTGGCCGCGTCCTTGTGGCAGTCGAGGCAGGAGGCCTTCTTATGGGTGGCGGCATCCAGGGCGGCCTTGTCCATGGTGGCCATGCCCGGGACAGCGCCCTTGGCCTGGTCGGCACCGTGGCAGTCGAGGCACATCTTGGCCACGGCCGCCTGGGCCCCTGGCTCGGTGGAACGCATTTCGCGGTGGCAGGACATGCAGGCCGCGTCGTCCTTGGACAGGGCGGGCAGGGCCTTGCGCTTCTCGTGGCAGGCACCGCACTGTTCTTCCACGGGCTTGGCCGGATTGAAGGCCTTGGGCAGTTCTTTCTTGCCCTTCTGGTAGTGCGGATCGTGACAGGTGATGCAGGCCTGGTAGTCGCGGTCCTTCACGACGGGCTTGCCGGCATGGGTGCCCTTGGCCAGCTCGTCGCTGATCTCGCTGTGGCAGCCGAGACACGTGTCGGCCTGGAAAAACGCCGTGAGCGGCTTGGACACATCGGCGGGATTGGGATGGTCCTTGCCGGTCGGGATGGAGCTGTGACAATCGGCACAGCCAAGGCTGTTATGGGCACCGATGTGATAGCGGGCCTGGTTGATGAGCCAGGAAGCCTGGCTTTGTCCCGGCCAGGCGCACACAACGAGCGCGGCAAGTACCGGCAGGAAGCAGCGGACAAGACCGAGCCCGATGGCCGGGCGGCGTGCCGCCGGCCGGGGCATGCAGTCTCCCCCTTGTTTCGAACAAGTCGTGGTGTCGGCGTTCATGAGTCGATTCCCCTCTGAGGTCAGGCCCTTGTTACGCTAGCCTCTCGCGTTGATTTCAGACGATGTTCCCGCAGGCAGTTCGGGTATCCCGGGGGGTGACCATTTCCTCGGCCCGGTAGGAGCTGCGCACCAGCGGCCCGGAGGCAACGCCCGTAAAGCCCATGGACCGAGCCATTTGCGCCCAGTATTCGAACTCGTTGGGCGTGACGTACCGGTCGATGGGCGCATGGTCCTTGGTCGGGGCGAGGTACTGGCCCAGGGTCAGAAAGCGGCACCCGGCGCGATACAGGTCGCCCAAGGTCTCCTGGATCTCGCTTTCCGTCTCGCCAAGGCCGAGCATGAGCCCGGATTTGGTGGCCAGGCCCTGGTTGGCCGCATGGCGCAGGATGCGCATGGACAGGTCGTAGCTCGCCCTGGGGCGTACCTTGGGAAAAAGGCGCGGCACGGTTTCGATGTTGTGGTTGAACACGTCCGGCCGGGCATCGCACACGCTTTGCAGGGCCGGCTCGGAACCACCGAAATCGGGCACGAGCACTTCCACGGTCACGTTCGGGGTCCGCTGTCGGATAGCCTGGATGGTCCGGACGAACTGTCCCGCCCCGCCATCGGCCAGATCGTCGCGGGTCACCGAGGTGACCACGGCGTGGCGGATGCCGAGGGTGGCCACGGCCTCGGACACGTGGCGCGGTTCATCGGGATCGAGCGGCAACGGCCGCCCCTTGGTCACCGCGCAGTAGCGGCAGCCCCGGGTGCAGATCGTGCCGAGGATCATAAAAGTGGAGGTGCCCCGGGTGAAGCACTCCCCCATGTTGGGACAATTGGCCTCCTGGCAGACCGTGCCCAGGCGCAGCTTGTCGAGCAGGGCTTCGACCCGGTCGGTATCGCCCGGGTGCGAGGCCTGGATGCTCAACCAGGCCGGTCGCTTCTGGCAGCAGTGCCGTTCGGCGGCCGGCGGTTCGAAGGAAAAAACCTTGCAGAACTCCCGCACGTACAACGTCGAGACGTCGTTGATGTCGAGCGTCTCGCCGAGTTCGCGCTTCATGGAGGTCATGCGTTCCTCGGCGTACCCGCACGGATTGATCATGCCAAACCAATGCAGGTCCGTGTTCACGTTGAGTGCCACCCCGTGGTAGGTCACCCACTTGCGCACGGCCATGCCGACGCTCGCGATCTTGGCGCCCTTGACCCAGACTCCCGGGCCCCGGACACCGAGTTCCGGCGTCAGGCCGTACGCCCGAAGCACCCGCGACACCACCTCGAGCATCCGCTCCAGGTAGAGATGCAGATCCTTTTCGCGTAGTTTGATGATCGGGTAGGCGACGAGTTGGCCTGGGCCGTGGAAGGTGGCCTTGCCGCCCCGGTCCACGCGGAACAGAGGGACGCCCTTGTCGCGCAGCACCTGTTCCTCGACCAACAGATCGGCATCGCTGCCGCTTAATCCCAACGTGATCACCGGCGGGTGTTCGACCAGGAGAAGCCTGTCCTTGGCCGCGTCGGTTATGCGTTCCTCGACCAGGCGTTTTTGAATCTGAAACGCCTTGTCGTAATCAAGACGACCCAGCTCGATTACCTCAAGGGCCGGAACATCTCCATCACATGGTACCGTCTGGCTCGCTGCATCGCGCATATTCGGCCTTTCGCATGGAATACTTCCCGCGCGCCCGCACCAGGCACCCCGATCCAACCGGGAACGCTTCCCCGGCTGGTCGTCCCGCCCGGTCGGCGGTCTGCTGTCTGGAGCAATGGTCGCACGTGAACCACCTTTTTAAGTGGAAACCGTGGAGGCTCTCGGACAGAGCCTCCAGCGGTTTCCGTTGCAGCCCTGGCGTTTCGTGGGGTCCGTCACTGACGTCTGGGCAAATACAGAGCCCAACCCGCGGCATCGCGGGCGGCATCGACAACAGTTTCACAGAAAGCCGGGTGGACGCGCACGCTCCGGGCCAGTTCCTTGACCGTGCATTCGAGCTGCATGGCCAACACGGCTTCGCCGATGGTCTCGGTGGCGGCGCTGCCGACGATGTGCACGCCGAGGATCTCACCGGTACCGGCATCGGAGACGATCTTCACCGCGCCGTCGACCTCGCCGCGCAGCATGGCATACCCGTTGATGGAATACGGGAAGCCACCGACCTCGATGTCCAGGCCCTTCTTCTCGGCTTCTTCCTCGGACAGGCCCACGGAACCCATCTGCGGCACGGTCCACATGGCCCGGGTGATAAGGCTGCCGTTGAACTTGGTGGCCTGGCCCATGCAATTCTCGGCCGCGCAGATGGCCATGGAGGACGCGGCATGACTCAGCATCCAGCCGCCGGTGGCGTCACCGATGGCGTACACGGTGGGCACGGAGGTCTGAACCCGGTCATTGACCGCGATGCCGCCCTCGGCGTTGAACTTGATGCCCAGGGCTTCCAGGCCCATGTCGGCCACGCACGGCTTGCGGGTGGAGACGAGCACCTTCTTGACCTCGATGGTCTGCTCCTTGTCGCCGCTGGTCAGCTTGCAGGCAAAGCCGGCGCCGCCCTTGGCCACGGAAGCCAAGGTCTGGCGGGTCATGATCTCGACACCGCGCTCGCGCAGGGACTGGGCGATACGCTGGCTGGAATCCTGGTCCTCGGCCGGCAGAATGCGCGGGGTGGGCACGGCGATGGTGACCTTGCTGCCGAACACATTCAGCAAAAAGGCCATTTCCACGCCGATGTAGCCCGGATCGGTGACGAGCACCGACTCGGGAATCTCGGTCATGTTGAAGACTTGGTCGGTGGTGAAGGCCGCCTCTTCAAGGCCGGGCACCGTGGGCATGTCCAGGACGCTGCCGGTGGCGATGATGATGTTCTTGCCTTCGACGACCTGGTCGCCGACCGTGACTTCCTTGCCGCTTTTGAGCACGGCCCGGCCGCGGATGACTTCGGCGCCGTTGTTTTGCAGCAGCGCTTCCATGCCCATGCGGATGTCGTTGCCCACGCCGTTTTTGCGGTCGACGATGGTCTTGAGTTCCATGAAATCGATGGTGGCGTTGATGCCGAACTCACCGGCCTTGCGGGTCTGGTCGAGCAGGGTCGCGGCCTGCAACCAGGTCTTGCTGGAGATGCACCCCCGGTTCACGCAGGTGCCGCCCATTTCGGCGCCTTCGATCAGGGCCACCTTGCCGCCAAGCTGGCAGGCGCGAATGGCCGCCGCATACCCGCCCGGTCCACCACCGATAACAATCACGTCATACATGGCTTTTACCTCGTTGCTTCCACCCCAGCTGCAAAGGGGCGCGCTGGATTAGAACATGATGAGCGAAGGCTGTTCCACAGACTGGCACAGTTCCTTCAGGAAATCCCCAGCCGGGGCGCCATCGGTCACGCGATGGTCGAAGGTCAGGCTCAGCCCCATCATGGAGCGGATTTTGATCTCGCCCTTGTAGACCACCGGTTTTTCCACGATCCGGCCCACGCCGAGAATGCCCGTTTCCGTGGGCTTGAGGATCGGGGTGAAGAAATCGACCGGGGAGTAGCACATGTTCGAAATGGTGAACGTGCCCCCGGTAACGTCCTCGGATTCGAGGGTGCTGGTGCGGGCTTTCTTGGCGATCACCCGGGCTTCGCGGGCGATCTGGACCAGGCCCTTCTTGTCGGCGTTGTGGAGCACCGGCACGATGAGGCCCTCGGGCAGGGCCACGGCCACGCCCATGTTCACGCTGTCGTGAATGAAGATCTCGTCACCGACCTGGGTGGCGTTGAGCATGGGGAACTTCTTGAGGGCGCGCGAGGCGGCGAGGATCAAGACGTCGTTCATGGACACCTTGAAGGTCTCGTCCTTCTTGTACATCGCGCGGATGCAGGCCAGGAAGGCCAGGCTCTCGGTAACGTCGACCTCGGTCATGAGGGTGAGCTGGGCCGCGTTCTGGAGGCTCGAAGACATGTTGTCGGCAATGGCCTTGCGCATGCCGGCCATGGGCACGACCTTCACGCCGCCTTCCGCCGCCGGGGCTTCGGCCGCGGCAGCCGCCTCGGGATTGAGCGCCCGCTCGACATCAGCCTTGGTGATCTTGCCGCCTTCACCGGTGCCGGTGAGGGACCAGATGTCGAGGCCGGCCTGTTCGGCCAGCACCTCGGCCAGAGGTGTGATCTTGGGCTTCTTGGAAGCGTTTTCGTGATACTTGGTCACGTCATCTTCCTTGATGCGCCCGCCGGGACCGGTGCCCTTGACCTTGGCCAGGTCCACACCGAGCTCCTTGGCCACGCGCTTGGCCGCGGGCGAGGCAATGATCTCGGTCGGAGCGGCCTGGGGCTCGTCCTTGGCCGCGGCAGCGGCCTTGGCCGGCTTGGCGGCTTCCTTGGGGGCTTCGCCGGTCTGACCAGCTTCGACCCGCTCGGGTGTTTCCCCAGGCTTGGCAATGACGCCGACAACGGTCATGACCGGAACCGTGCTGCCGGCCGGCACCACGATCTGGAACAAAATACCGTCTTCAGGGGCTTCCACCTTATTGGTGATTTTGTCCGTTTCGACCTCAAACAGGTCTTCGCCTTTCTTGACCTCAGCCCCTTCGGCCTTGAACCAGTTGGAGACCTTACCGGTCTTCATGGTCAGGCCGAGCTTCGGCATCGTAACAGTAACGCTCACTGCCATCACCCTCCAATTGCTTTGTGCATCTGCTCAAATAAAAAACGCATTGTGCGCGATCGTCATCGCCTTGAAGTTTCCTTGGCCCTCCAGCCATCCCGTCGAATGGAGAGCGCCTTCCTATTCCTGAATCTACGGCTTGATGGATCTTTATCTTCAAACAGACGGTTCGCTGTAAAAAGAACCACTAACCCGCTTACCCGATTCCGAGCCTCATTCTAATAACGCGAATAGAGCGAATGTGCTTGAAAGTATCAGCGTTGTTTAACGGTACACCATACCGCCATCAATGAGCACCGCCTGTCCCGTCATGTAGTCGGAATCCGGGCCGGCCAGATACGAGACAAAATTGGCGACATCTTCGGGATACTCCGGACGTCCAAGAGCGATACCCGCGCAAAACTGGGTGAAGGCTTCCTTCGGCTTGGTGCCGGTGGTCTTCTGAAAGCCCTTGTCGATGCCATCCCACATGTCTGTGTCCACCACGCCGGGGCAATAACCGTTCACGTTAATGCCCTTGCTGGCGTATTCGCGGGCAGCAGCCTGAATAAGACCGCGCACGGCGAACTTGGTGGCCGAATAGGCACCGATCATGGCATAGCCGTCATGGCCGGCGATGGAAGAAGCGCAGATGATCTTGCCCTTTTGCTTGCGGGCGATGAATTTGGCGGCGGCGGCCTGAATGCCCCACATCACGCCGAAGACATTGATCTTGAAGATCAACTCCAGCTCTTCGGGGGTAACGTCGGCAATGGCCTTCACCTGGGCGATACCGGCGTTGTTGACCATGATGTCGAAGCCGCCAAGTTCCTTTTCCGCATGGTCGATTGCGGCATACACTTGAGCGCGATCGCTGACATCAGCGGAAAACGTGGTAACCTTCCGACCGAGGGCTTCAATCTCCTTGGCAACGGCGGGAAGCTTGTCCTTCTTGAGGTCGACAAGCGCAATGTCGGCCCCATCTTTGGCAAGCCGTAAGGCAATACCGCGACCAATACCCTGAGCAGAACCCGTGATCAGTGCAACCTTTCCGTCGATAGACATCGTTGTCGCTCCTTGCATTGAGGGTTGGCTCTATTCGCGTCATTAGAGAATGAAGCTCGATTTCCAGTCCTCCTGCTGACGGAGGCACTCCGATTGGCAAAAAATCAAGCAATCATAACCAAACCCTATGCGAGAGTTTCTTTAGCAAGGGACATGCCACGTATTCCGTGACGATTTTCTCGAAATATAGCTGGCCAAGCCCAGACGGCCTTAGGCTTCAAAAAAGGACCGGAGCCGAGAGATGACAGGCTTGCCGCGCTTTGGTGACCGCGGGAAGATGCGCCTGGACGCGGGTTTTGCGGGGAAGGCCGGCAGTTTCAGATCACGGACACGCCTGCTCGAAATGCGAACAGAACCGCCGGATGGGCCGGAAGCGGCGACTGTTCGCCATCTGCCCGGCCGATTGTTCGCCTTCGCGACACTGTTCTGCAACCGAACACCCGAAATCGGGCAAGGAAGGCCTCGCGGCAGCGCCAACCGCCCGGCCCAAACACGGCCCCACGCATGGACGGGGTCGTGTT
>JAWRKJ010000052.1:0-4076 GCA_040307025.1 Desulfovibrionaceae bacterium
TCGGCCGGAAAATGTTTCGCCCCAGGGGCTGCGCGAGCTGGCCCAATTTCTGAAAACACGCTTGGCCTCTTGACTTTGGGCCTGAAATCGATTCTGCTTTGCCGCACTTGCGAGGCCGTGGGAGCATAGGACAGATGCGGCTTCGCGGCGGTGACGGGAGACCGGTCCGCGCGCCAACGGGGAAGCGGGCGGCTCGGTGGCCCGATCCATTTTTTTGTGGAGATATCGAGGGAGAGGTTCGGTATTCTCTGTCGCGCCGCGCGGCGGGCGGCATTTCAAACGAAGAGGAGAGGATAATGACCAAGGCTGACCTGGTAGGGAAAATTGCAGAAAAGACCGGCCTGACCAAGGCCAATGCCGAACGCGCGCTCAACGCGTTCATCGAGGCCGTGGAAGAAACCCTGGTCGGTGAGGGCAAGATCACCTTGACCGGTTTCGGGACCTTCATGGTGGATGAGCGCAAGGCCCGCACCGGACGCAATCCGCGCACCGGCGCCGAGATCAACATCCCGGCGTCCAAGGTGGTCAAGTTCCGGCCCGGTAAGCTGCTTAAGGACGCGATTCAATAACCAGCACCAGGGAGAATGTTCATGCTTCACGGTGAAACCATCCACAGCCCGTTGCCCCAGGACCTGCCTTGGTGGCAGCCCGACCACTTCGTGTTTTTCAGCGTTCTGTACCTGGTGCTTTTTATCATCGCTTCCGGGATGGGGTATTGTGTGGTCAAGGCGTTCAAGGACACCATCCGCGGTGGCGTCGGCGGGCATCACTAGTCTTTCCCCTTGGTCATTGGAGCCGTTCTGATCCGCCCGGCCGTGGCCGGGCGGACTTTTTTGGATGCAGACCAAGATGCCCTTGACGTCTGTGGGGTTCTTGGGATAAATGTTTCTCTTTGTCGCGGGAATTCCCCAAAGAGGGGGTGAGGTCTGTGCCCGGAGTCTACCTCGACGATTCCGACAACTTCGATGTGGCCCTGCGCCGCTTCAAGAAGCAGGTCGAAAAATCCGGCATTCTTTCTGAGCTGAAAAAGCGTCAGCACTTTGAGAAGCCAAGCGTTATGCGCAAGAAGAAAAAGGCGGCCGCCCGCAAACGGTTGCTCAAGAAAATGCGCAAAATCAACATGATGTAATGAACCTCTCGACCCGTATAGAATCCGACTATCTGGCTGCCATGAAGGCCAGGGACGAAGTGCGCGTAGGTGTGCTGCGGATGCTCAAGGCCGCCGCCAAAATGCGCCAGGTCGAGCTGCGCCATCCTTTGGCCGATGACGAGTTGCTTGACGTCGTCGCCAAGCAGGCCAAGCAGCGTCGCGAGTCCGTGGAACAGTTCGCCGCCGCGGGTCGAGCCGATCTCGTTGACAAGGAGGAGCGGGAGCTTGTTGTGCTCCTGGACTACATGCCCGCTCCTCTTTCCGACGCCGAGCTCGACAAGGCGGTGCGCGCGGCCGTGGCCGAACTGGACGCCCGGAGCATGAAGGACATGGGCCGAGTGGTGCAGTCTGTGCTGGCCGCCCACAAGGGGCGCGTCGACGGCAAACGGGTCAGCGTCGCCGTCAAGGCCCGCCTCGCTTCCTGAACCGACCCGGTTTTCCTCTTTTTTTCTATGGAATCCAGAACTCTCTCGTTGCTGGAGTTTCCTCGGGTGCTTGCGCGGTTGGCCGCCCTGGCCGCCTCGGAACCCGCTGCCGCCGCTTGCCAGGCCCTGGTGCCCTTTGCCGATCACGAGGCCCTGGAACAGGAACAGCGCCGGTTGGCCGAGGCCCGGGAACTGCGCCGGGACGGCATTTTCACCTTTGCGCCCTTCCCAGACATCGCGCCGCTGTTCGACATCCTGGCCAGCGAGCTGCGGGTGCTCGATCTCGATGCCTTGGTCGCCCTGCACGCGGTGTTCGCCCAGGGCCATGCCCTGCGCGAGGCCTTGGCCCAAAAGGAAGCCGGCCGGCCTTCCGGCGTTTCGGAGTCGCTGTTGCGCCAGGTCGTGACTGCCACGCCCTGGCCTCAGAAAACCCAGGCCGCCTTGGCCCGGTGTCTGGCCCCGGACGGACGCCTGCGCGACGAGAGTTCGCCCGAACTTTTTTCCGTGCGCCAGGAAATCCGCTCCATCCACCAGACCATCCTGAACCGGGTCAAGGAGCATATCAGTGAAAAGGACCTGGGGCCGTTTTTGCAGGACGACTTCGTCACCATCTCCTCGGACCGCTACGTCCTGCCGCTCAAGGCCAATTTCAAGGGCCGCTTCCAGGGCATCATCCACGACTACTCCCAGACCGGCGAGACCGTGTATGTGGAGCCTTTTTTTCTGGTCGAGATCAACAACCGCCTCCAGGAGCTCAAAAACGAAGAGCGCGAGGCCGAGGCCAAGGTCCTGGCCTTTTTGACCGGCCTGGCCCGGGCCGAATCCGTGGCCGTGGCCGCCTCCTTTAAGCTCCTTGTGTCCTGCGACGTGCTATGGGCCAAGGCCGCCCTGGCCGAGGAATTTTCCGGCAGCCTGCCCGAGGTGTCCCCGGACAACCCGGTCCACCTGCTGGCCGCCCGCCATCCGCTGTTGGCCCTGGCCGTGACCGGCGAGGAGGGGAGTCGGCCACGGGACGTGGTCGCCCAGGACCTGATCCTGGCCGATGACCAGAAGGCGCTGATCGTCACCGGCGCCAATGCCGGCGGTAAGACCGTGTGCCTCAAGACACTGGGGCTGCTCGCGGTCATGGCCCTGTCCGGGCTGCCCATTCCGGCGGCCGAGGGCAGCCGGTTGCCGTTTTTCCGCAAGGTGTTCGTGTTTCTCGGCGACGAGCAGAGCCTGCTCGACCATTTGTCCACCTTCACGGCCCAGATCCGCCATCTTTCCCGGATCTGGCCGGAGATCGACGGCGAAACCCTGGTGTTGCTCGACGAATTCGGCGCCGGCACCGATCCGTCCCAAGGTGCGGCCCTGGCCCAGGCCGTGGTGGACGGATTGCTCGACCGGGGGGCGTATTTGGCTGCGGCCACCCATTTTCCGGCCCTCAAGGCCTACGGTCTGTCCCGGCCCGGGGTGCGTGCCGCCTGCATGCTTTTTGATCCCAAGACCAAAAAGCCGCTCTACCGCTTGGCCTACGACCAGGTGGGCGCCTCCATCGCCCTGGATGTGGCCCGGGAGCATGGTCTGCCCGAGGAGATTCTCGAACGGGCCAGCCGCTATCTGCTCCTGGATGGTGCCGATGCCGGCCTTGTCTTCGATCGCCTGAACGACCTGGCCCTGCGCCGGGAACGCGAGCTGGACGAACTGGCCGCGCGGCGGGTGGAAGAGGAACGGCGCGTCCAAAAGCTCAAGGAGAACTTGAAAAAAGTCCAGGACAACCTTGTCGAGGAGATTCGCGCCCTGGCCCGGGACGTGGTGCGGCGCCACGAGGCCGGCAAGCTCGGGCGCAAGGAAGCCCAGAAGGCCCTTGCCGATGCCCGAAAAAGACTTATTGATGAAAGCATTGCCCTGACTGGCGAAAATGACGGCCAGCCCGAGGCCGGGCCGGCCCTTGATTTCGAGGCCCTGGCTCCGGGGGAGACCGTCCGGATCGTGAGTTGGGACAAAATCGCCACCGTGCGCGAAAAAGACCTCAAGCGGCAGGCCGCCAAGGTCGATATCGGTGGGGTGAGCCTGTGGGTGGCGGCGGCGGACATGGCCCCGGCCAAGGCGACGGCCGCCAAGGGCGGCGGTGTGGCAGTGAGCGCTCCGGCGCCCCGGGCCGCATCCGGTGGTTTGGGACTGACGCTCGATCTGCGCGGCATGCGGGCCGATGTGGCCGAAAACGAGCTGGCCGCCTTTCTCGACGCGGCCATCCTGCGCGGGCATGGCGAACTGGAAGTGATCCACGGCAAGGGCACGGGTGCCTTGCGCCGCGAAGTGCACCGGTTGCTGAAGGAACATCCCCAGGTTGCGTCCTTCGCCCTGGCTCCCGAGGACCGCGGCGGCGACGGCATGACTATGGTGGTGCTCAAGTAGCGGAAAATCGGGCGATCCGGGAGCAGGGGAGACGCCTCCGGCGGGGGGGGGGGGGGGGGGGGGGGGGGGGGGGGGGGGGGGGGGGGGGGGGGGGGGGGGGGGGG
>JAWRKJ010000053.1:0-24610 GCA_040307025.1 Desulfovibrionaceae bacterium
GAGGTGCTCCGGCACTGCATGGAGGCGGTTCGCGCCGACCTCAAATGTTGACGTCCCCAGGCGAAAACTTCTCGACGCGCCCCGGCCGACCAGCCGGGGCCGCGGTGAGGTCTCTTTTCTTTTGACAACCCTTGAGCCATACTCAAATCCATGGATATACCGCTTCTTCCCGATGTGACGGCGATTTTCGGATTGGCCGTTCTTGTCATCCTGGTCTGCCACCGCTTCAAGGTGCCGTCCCTGGTCGGGTTGCTTTTGACCGGCGTAATCTGCGGCCCGGGCGGCCTGGGGTTGGTGGATTCCGTGCACGACGTCGAGATCATGTCCGAAATCGGCGTCATCCTGCTGCTTTTCACCATCGGCCTGGAACTGTCCCTGGACGACCTGACCCGGTTGCGCCGGCCGGTTTTCATCGGCGGATCGTCCCAACTGCTGCTGACCGGGCTGGTCTTTACCGGGATGGCACACTTTTCGGGACTCGCCCCGGGCACGGCCGTGCTGTGTGGCATGCTGGCCGCCCTGTCCAGTACGGCCATCGTGCTGACGACCTTGCAGGCCCGGGCCGAAATGGAAGCGCCCCACGGCCGGGTGAGCCTCGGCATCCTCGTGTTCCAGGATCTGCTCGCCGTGCCCATGATGCTGTGCGTGCCGCTTTTATCCGGCAAGGGCGTGGGCTTTACCCAGAGCATCGTCTTCAACGTGGGCAAGGGTGCGTTCGTCCTGGTTTTGCTCGTGGTGTTGGCCCGAAAGCTGTTACCCCGGCTCATGCTCTCCATCGTGCGCACCCGCAGCCGGGAACTTTTTCTCCTGACCGCCCTGACCGTATGCCTGGCCGTGAGTCTGCTCACCGCTTCCATCGGCCTGTCCCTGTCCCTGGGCGCCTTTTTGGCCGGGCTGCTGCTGTCCGGGTCGGATTACCGGGAAAATGTCCATGAAGCCGTGTTGCCGTTCAAGGACGTTTTCACGGCGCTGTTTTTCATCTCCATCGGCATGCTCCTCAACGCGGGCCTGGCGTTCAAGCATCTGCCGCTCGTTTTGGCCACCTGCGTCCTGCTCCTCGTGCTCAAGGCCATCCTGGCCGGTGCCGCCGCCCGCATCCTGGGCTACCCCACCCGGACGGCGGTCATGGCCGGTCTGGCCCTGTGCCAGGTCGGAGAATTCTCGTTCATCCTGGCCAAGGCCGGACATGTCGACGGCATCCTGTCCGACAACATTTACCAGCTGTTCCTGGCTTCCAGCATCCTGACCATGATGGTGGCCCCGTTTTTGATCGCCCTGGCGCCACGTCTGGCTTCCCTAGCCTGCCGCCTGCTCGGGGCCAGGGAAATCCCGGATCCGCCGCCCCAGGCCGCCCTGGCCGACCATATGATCATTCTCGGCTTCGGCGCCGGCGGACGCCAGCTCGCCCGGGCGGCCAAGTCCGTCGATATCCCCTACATTGTTCTGGAAATGAATCCGGATACCGTGCGCAATGAAGCCAAAAAAGGCGAACCCATCGTCTTTGGCGATGCCTCCCGACCCGGGGTGCTTGAACATATCGGCGTGCGCGAGGCCACGGCCCTGGCCGTGGTCATCTCCGACGCGGCCGCGGCACGGCGGGCCGTGGAAATCGCCCGTCAGGAAAACCCGGCGCTTTACATCGTGGCCCGGACCCGGTTCAACACCGAAATCAAGGCCCTGCTCGAACTCGGCGCCAACGACGTCATTGCCGAGGAGTTCGAGGCTTCCCTCGTGGTTTTCGCCCGGGTGCTGGCCAAATTCATGGTGCCCCGGGACGACATCGAAGAGATGGCCCAGGAGATCCGACGCGAGGGCTACAAGACCATGCTGCCCGATTCCCTGGCCGAGATGTCCCATTTCACGCCGGACAAGTCCCTGGCCGGGCTCCATGTGGCGGTGTTCGCCGTGGACGAGGGCTCACCCCTGGCCGGCCGGACCCTGGAAGACGTACACCTGCGCCGCGAACACGCCCTCACCGTGGCCGCGGCCCGGCGCGGCGGCTCGTTCGTGCCCAACCCCAACGGGCTGTTCACCCTGGCGGCCGGGGACCGGCTCTACGTGCTCGGCACGGCCGAGGCGCTCAAAAAAGGCGCCGACTTGTTCCACGCGCAAGTTGCCGGATGAGGAGCGGTCAGGGAGGCAGGGGGAACGTCTCCGGCGGCCAAAGGGCTTAGCCCTTTGGAAACCCGTCTCGGTGACGCTACGCGGAGAATTCGGGACTGAATCGCGGGGAAAGACGGGAGGGGCGGCGCAGGGCCTGATTCAGCCGGCGGCAAAGGCCAGCTTGGCTGCGGCCAGGTCGAACAGGGCGTGCCCCACGCTCTTGAACACCACCGGACCGGACGTGACCGGCGGCGGCGCGTCCAAAAGGGCGTCCAAGGGCGTGACCGTGGCCCAATCCACCCTGGCGCGCAGGAAATCCCCGGCCTCGATGCGCACCGCGTCCAGATCGTCCGCGTAGAGTGTCGCCCGGGCAACCAGGCTGGCCGGGACCTCGGCCGCCTCGGGCGTAAACGCCCCCACCGCCGACACGAACACGTCGTCACGCACCGTGTCCGGGAACACCGGCTCCCGGCTGGTCGTCGCGGTCACGATACGCCGCGCCCGGCAGGCCTCGCCGGCCGCATCGTCGCTTACTTTGACGGAAATCCCATTTTTTTTCAGTTCAGTCGCCAAGGCCTCGGCCCGGGACCGGGTTCGCGAGACCAGGGTGATGTCACGCGCGCCCAAGCCCTGCCAAAAGGCCTCCACATGGGCCCTGGCCTGGACTCCGGCCCCGATCACGAGCAACGGTCCGTCGTCCGCCGGGGAAAGGAATTTGGCCGCGAGCAGGCTTACCGCCGCCGTGCGCCGGGCCGTGACGGCCGGCCGGCCCGTGGCCGCCGCGAGCACCGTGATCTCGCCCTGGATCACCGGACGGTCGCGGTTGGCCGGATGCACGGTAATGGTCTTGACCACGGCGATCTCACCGTCCGTGGCCGGCATGCACAGCAGCACGCCCCCGGATACTGGCAGGGCCAGCCGCTCCGGCGCGGCCGCCTCTCCCCGTCGGCGGGCGCGCAGCACGCCGGCCACGGCTTCGGCCAACGCGGCATAATCGAACATGGTTCCTCCGGCCGCACTGCCTTCGGCCAGCCCGGACGCCAACACCGGCCTTATTCCACCATCTTCTCGGCCTGATGCCCGGTCAACCAGGTCTGGAGTTCGTCCATGTAGGTATAAAAGACCGGGGTCAGGTACAAGGTGACCAGCTGGGAGATGACCAGACCGCCGGCCACCACCAGCCCCAAGGGTTGGCGCGCGTCGCCGCCGGCACCGTAGCCCAAGGCAATGGGGAAGATACCGGCAATGGCCGCCACCGTGGTCATCATGATGGGCCGGAAACGCACCACACAGCCCTCGAACACGGCGTCGAAGGGTGATTTGCCCTCCCGCTCGGCCTCGATGGCGAAATCGATGACCATGATGGAATTCTTTTTCACGATGCCGATCAGCATGATGATGCCGACGAACCCGTAGAGATCGAGCTGGCGGCCGAACACGAGCAAGGTGATAAGACCGCCCAGGGCCGCCGAGGGTAAACCGGACAAAATGGTGATCGGATGGATGAAGCTCTCGTAAAGGATGCCGAGAATCAGATAAATGACCATGATGGCCATAAAAAGCAGAAACGGCACGCTGCTCAAGGATTCCTTGAACGCGGTGGCCTGGCCTTCGAAGGTGAAGCTGATGTTGCTCGGCAACTCCTTGTTGGCCAGCTGGGTCACGGCCGTCACGGCCTCACCCAGGGAGTACTTGCCGGCAGTGTTAAACGAGATGGTCACCGAGGTAAGCTGGCCGGTGTGGTTGACCACGAGCGGCCCCACGCCCTCGGTCATCTTGACCAGGCCGTTTAAGGGCACGAGTACCGGATTGCCGCTCGAATCGACCTGGCTCGTCTTGACGTAGAGCTTGTTGAGCAGGTCCGGGCGCAGCTGGAACTCGGGCTGCACTTCCACCACGACCTTGTAGGTGTCGGTGGCGCCGTAGAGGTTGGTCACCTGGCGGGCGGCATAGGCCGTGGTCAGGGCGGTTTCCAGGGCGGCCGTGGTCACGCCCAGGGAACGGGCCTTGTCCCGGTCGATGTCGAGGAAGACCTGGGGACCGTCCACCTGCATGTCGGAGTTGACGTCGGCCAGTTGCGGCAGCTTGCGCATGGCGGCGGTCATTTTCCGGGCCACGGGATAAAGCTCGTCCGGGTCGGGTGAAAGCAGCGTGACCTGATAGAGCGCCTTGGTCAGCTTGCCGCCGATCTGGATCGAGGGGGGGTTGTACATAAAAATAAATAAATCAGGAAGTTTGGACATCGTCGGGCGCAAGTCGTCGATGATCTGCTGGGCGCTGCGCTTGCGCTCGCTCAGGGGCTTGAGCAACGGGAACATGGACACGTTGTTCATGGACGTATTGGGTCCGCCGACACCGACGATGCCGATGAACTTAAAAACGTCCGAGTCGGCCATGAAGATCCGCCCGACCTTGAGCACCCGCTCTTTCATGGTCTCGAAGGAGGCGCTCTGCTCGGCCATGCCGAAACAGTAAAAGATGCCCGAGTCCGTGGCCGGAATAAAGCCCGTGGGCACGATGGTGAAAAGCCACAAGGTCACACCCAGGATGCCGATGGAGACCATCATGACCAGGAAACGAAAGCGCAAGGCAAAATGCAGCGAGCGCTCATAGCCCCGTTCAATGACCTTGAAGATGCCGCCGGTTTCGGAAATCCGGCCGGACAGAAAGCGGCTGCACAGCATGGGCGTGAGCGACAGCGTGACGAAGCCCGACACCAGGATGCACAAGGTGATGGTCACGGCCATCTCGTTGAGCACGCGCCCGAGGATACCGGCCATGAACATGATGGGAATAAACACCACGGCCAGGGACAGGGTCATGGAAATGATGGTGAACCCGATCTGGCGCGCCCCGTCCAGGGAGGCCTGCATGATGGTCTTGCCCATCTCGGTGTGGCGCACGATGTTTTCGATCATGACGATGGCGTCGTCCACCACGAAGCCGACCGCCAGAATGAAGGCCATGGCCGAGAGGTTGTCGATGGAGAAGTGGAACGCCACCATCAGCGACAGGGTGCCGATGAGGGAGGTGGGGATGGCCAGGCTCGAAATGATCGTGGCCGGGATGTTGCGCAGGAAGAGGTAGACCACCAGGACGACCAGGCCGATGGAGAGCAGCAAGGTGAACTGGACGTCATTGATGGCTTCCTTGATGGATTCGGACCGGTCGTAGAGGACTTCGAGCTTGACCGTCGGCGGCAGCGTGGCCTTGATGCTCGGCAGCATGTGCCGGATGGCCTGGACGAGTTGGATGGTGTTGGTGCCGGCGCCGCGCTTGACCGCGATGACGATGCCTTGTTCCTGGTCGAAAAAACCGGCGTTTTTGTTGTTGAGGGTCGAATCGATGGCCTGGCCCACGTCGCGCAGGCGCACGGGCTTGCCGCTGCGGTAGGCGATGATCTGGCGGTTATAGGCCGAGGCGCTGGTGAGCTGGCCCTGGGCCTTGATGGTAAAGAGTTTTTCGTGCCCGTAGAGGGAGCCGGTCGGCTGGAGCACGGTTTCGTTGGAGAAGGCGGTCGCCACCTCGTCGATGCCGATGCCCAGGGACGCCAGCTTGTCCGGGTTGACCTGGACGCGCGGGGAATAGGTCTGGTCGCCGTAGACCGACACCTGGGCCACGCCGTTGACCATGGAAATACGCTGGGCGATGTAGACCTTGGCGTAGTTGGTCACGCGGTTGAGCGGCATGGTGTCGCTCGAAACTCGGATATAGATGATGGGCATGTCGGCCGGGTTGACCTTCTGGAAGGTCGGGGGGCTCGGCATGTCGGTCGGCAGACTGCCCTGGGCGGCGTTGATGTAGGTGAGCACATCCGTGCCGCAGCCGTCGATGTTGCGGGTGAGGTCGAACTGGAGCGTGATGGTGGTGGTGCCGAGCGAGTTCACCGAACTCATGGACTGCAAACCCGCGATGGAGGTGAATTGCCGCTCCAGGGGAGTGGCCACGGCCGAGGCCATGGTCTGGGGATCGGCGCCTGGCAGGGAGGCCGACACCTGGATGGTGGGGAAGTCGATACTCGGCATCTCGCTGATGGGCAGCGAGAAATACGAGACCACGCCGAAAAAGATCAACGCGGCCATCAGCAGCGTGGTGGCTACCGGCCGTTTGATGAAAAGATCGGTCATGGTCAGTTCCCCTGGGCTTCCCCGGTGGTTTTGGCCGCGTTGCCCGTGGCCACGGCCGCCGGTGAAACGGGACCGTTGTCATAGGTCGTCTGATCCACGATCTTGATGGGCATTCCGGGCAAAAGCTTGATCTGGCCCGAGGTGATGACCTTTTCGCCGGCCTTGAGCCCCTTGTCCACGACCGTGAAGGTCCCGACCTTGCGGCCGGCCTCGACCTTGCGCATTTCCACGGTGTTGTCGGCCTGGGCCACGAACAGGGCGGAGCCGTCCTGGGTGGTGACCAGGGCGCTCGACGGCACGAGCAGGGTGTCGGCGGTCATGGTCAGGACGACCGTGGCATTGACGAACTGGCCGGGCCACAGCAAATGGTCCTTGTTGGGGAACTCGCCCTGCAGGACAATGGTGCCGGTGGTCGTATCCACGGTGTTGTTGATAACCGAGAGTTTGCCCTTGGAGACCTTGTCCGGATGATTGGGGTAGCTGGCTTCGACCACCAGGGAGCCCTTGGCGGCGTAGTCGCGCAGCTCCGGCAGGTATTTTTCGGCCACGGCGAACTGCACGTTGACCGGCTCGATCTGGTTGACCGTGACGATGACGTCCTTGTTGGCCTCGACGAGATTGCCGGTCTTGTAGGATTGCAGGCCGACCACACCGGTGCAGGGCGCGTTGATGTAACAATAGTCCAGGCTGACCTTGGCGTTGACCACGCTGGCCTCGTCCACCCGGACCTGCTCGGCGGCCTGTTGGTAGGTGGTGCGTTTCTGTTCGTAATCGTCCTGGCTGACCACGCCCTGGGCCACGAGGTCCTTGTAGCGCAACCAATCGCGGCGGTTCTGGGCGGCGGTGGCCCGATCCTTGGCCAGGGTGTTGACGGCTTCGTCGAGCTGGGCCTTGTAGGCGTCAGGATTGATGACGAGCAGGGGTTGCCCCTCGGTGACCACGTCTCCCTCGGCAAAAAGCGTTTTTTTGATCACCCCGGTGACCTGGGAACGCACACCGATGGACCGCAACGCCGTCACGTGACCAATGCCGTCCACGGTCATGGGGGCGCTCTGGGGCTTGATTTCGAGGGCGGTGACTTCCACGGGAGTCATGGCGGGGGCCGCCGGCTTTTTCCCGTCGCATCCCCACAAGCCGACCAGCAAGGGGGCTGCCAAGGCGGCGCACAGGGCCACGGGTCCAAGACGCCGGATCAGCGGACAGAACACGGCTGCTGGCATGGATGCGATCTCCTCTTGTGCTGTGGGGGGAGAGCCTGCAAAGACGGAGGCGGCAATCCCCGATGGTGCCACGTATTTCGACCGTCTCGTCTCTCCAATATATGATTTATAATGTCAAGATGTTCTGCGCAATGCCAAGCAGAAAACGGCCTGCTACCGTTCAGTACGTCGCAGCCTTGCCCAAATAGGTGCCGATCAGGCGCTTCCGGTACTCTCTGTCTTCCAGAAGACGCAGCATTGTTACATTGACTTTCTTGCGCAGTCCCGATCCGGACGGGAAGGCAAAGCCATACAGTTGCGGATCGAAAGTAATGGGGAGCACCCGCAGCCGACCAGGATACATGTTGTACGCGATGGCCTGCAGAACCGGCTGGTCGTGCACGAAAGCCTCGATCTCGCCCGAGTCCGTGGCCCGCATGCCATCATCCACCGTGTCGAAACGGATCACGCCGACATGGGAGGTGACGAGTTCCTCCTCGGCCGCCGAGCCGTGTTTGACGCCCACGCGCACCCGGTGGAGGTCATCGGGCCCGTGAACCTTGGAGGCCATATGCTCCACGGTCAGTGACGAAGTGATGCCGGCGGTGAAAAAGGCAAGCAGAGTCACCGAGGCGAACATCCAGATGATGGCCAGGGCCCGGCCAAGCAGGGTGCGCGGCGTGGAGTCGCCATAGCCCACGGCCGTCATGGTCACGGCCGACCACCACAGCCCGTCGCCGATGCCTCGCAGTCCTGATCGGAAATTGTTGCGGTTGCGGGTGCGTTCCACAAGCCAGATCGCCGTCCCGACAACCAATAACAGTCCGAGCAGCGAACCGGCGTAGAGCAAAACATGGGAGGAGATCAGCCTTCGGACGATCGAGGACAAAATGCCGTCCCGATCTTTGGCCGGCACGGCGATGCCCAGGCCCGTGGCATAAAACGGCTGGGAAAAATCCATGACCGACTCGCGTTCGGGCGTGATGGACAGATCAGACACGCCTACGTCCACCTCGCCATGGCCCACGGCATCAAGCAGGCCGATGAGGTCATACTCCTGGGCCTTCCAGGTAAGCCCCAGGTCATGGGCCACATCACGCCACAAATCGATACTCAGCCCCTGGAACTGCCCGGTTGGCCCCTTGGTAACGAAGGGCGGCGCCACCACCACACCCACGCGAAGGAAGTTGGCAGCCGGTTCAACCGGAGGAATCCCGTCCTGGGCCGCGGGATCGGCCGCCATGGCGATCCCTGGCAACAACAACCAGCATAGCCCTGTCAGTATCCCGATATGCCGTCGCATCCTGGCCCCCTTCCCGTGAACCGGGTCTCGCGGATCGTGAAGGTCGAAAATACCGCCCCGGCCCGGGTCGTTTGCATGATCGTGCACCGTTTCCGGCCACAATATGTCATGGTGTCGTGAACAAGGGTACGCGTCTGAGCGCACGTCCCCGGCAAGAGCCACCCGGGCCGAGAGATCCGTCCGGGCTTGCACTGCCAAGGCCGGGTCGCTATGAAGCGGACCTTGACCTACGAGGTACGCCATTATGAAAAAACTTGTCTTCGTGTTCCTGCTTATGGTGATCGCCATCGGCGCCGGCGCCGGCTATCTGTTCCTGACCGACCGGACCAAACCTGAAATCAATCTGACTCCTGACAGCGAGGTGGCCGCGCCCAAGCGGGAATTCACCGCCAACCTGCGCGATAGCGGCTCGGGACTCAAAAGCACCAAGGTCGTGGTCAGTCAGGGCGACAAGCAGATCACCCTGCTCGACCAGACCTATGCCAGCCCGATCAAGGAAGTCACGGAGAAATTTTCCTTGGAACCGGCCGGCCTGCGCGACGGCCCGTTCACCCTGACCGTGACCGCCACCGACCGCTCCTTCGGCAATTTCGGCAGCGGCAACACCACCGTGCTGACCCAAACCCGCACCCTGGACACCATCCCGCCCCGCATCGAAGTGACGAGCCTGGCCCACAACGTGCGCCAGGGAGGCGTGGGAGCGGTGTCGTTTTCCCTCAGCGAGGAACCCGAGGTGGCCGGCGTGCTGGTGGGCGACGAACTTTTCCCGGCCTTCAAGATGGACAACGGACGGTACTTCGGGCTCTACGTCTTCCCTTATGACATGGACCCCAAGATGTTCGTTCCCAAGATCAAGGCCGTGGACAAGGCCGGTAACGAAGCGCTGACAAGCTTCCGCTACACGGCCATTCCCAGGAAGTTCCGCCAGGACAAGCTCAATATCTCCGACAACTTTCTGGAATCCAAGATGCCCCAATACTACAACATCATCACCGACACCCGGGACAATCTCCAGATCTACCTGCGGGTCAACAACGACTTGCGCCGCGAAAACAGTGTCTTCCTGCACGATCTCGGCCACAAGACCGCGCCCCGCATGCTCTGGGACAAAAAAGCCTTCATGCGCCTGCCCAATGCCGCGCCCAAGGCCGGCTTCGGCGACCAGCGCACCTACTACTACCAGGGTAAGGAAATCGACCACCAGACCCACATGGGCGTGGATCTGGCCTCCTTGGAAGGCGCCACCGTCCCGGCCGCCAACAGCGGCAAGGTGGTGTTCGCCGGATTTTTCGGCATCTACGGCGAGACCGTCATCATCGACCACGGCCTGGGCCTGCAAACCCTCTACTCCCACCTGCGCCAGATCGACGTCAAGGAAGGCCAGGAGGTCAAAAAGGGCGACCCCATCGGCAAGACCGGCACCACGGGCCTGGCCGGCGGCGACCACCTCCACTTCGGCGTGCTTGTCTTCGGCCACGAGACCTCGCCCATCGAATGGTGGGACCAGCACTGGATCGACGACAACATCCTCAACAAGCTGTAGGTCGGCCGCCGGGCAAGCCCCGTCCCGGCCCTGCGTGCCCACTGCCGTGGCGCTCCCCAGAGGGGGTGCCACGGTCCCCACGCTTTTGCCTTCCCGACGTGTTGGCGTGAAAGCCTCCAGCGGTCAAAGGGCGAAGCCCTTTGGAATGCCGCTCGCGAGAGACACGACACCTGCCGCAGAGCGGCTTTTCCGCCCCTACGCGCGGCGGCGCAGAGGGACAGAAAAAAGTCCCCCCCCCAGGACCGTACAGGAGGCTGGCGGAAACAACACGCCCAAAGGCCACGGGGAGACGACGCCCCAAGCGCCGTCCTTATTTGAGGGAGCTGATCTTACCGAACTTGGTGGATTCGGCCCGATAAAAGACGTTCTCGATGACCTTGTCGTTGCCGACGTCTTTGTAATCGATGCGCACCGGCGACCCGTCTTCTTTAACCTTGCGGAAAAAGTCACCGATATTTTTGTATTTGTCCGAGCGCAGTCCCGGATCGACCACAAAAAAGCCCTGGCTCGTCACGATGGTCAGGACGTTTTTGGTCTCCTGGACCTCTTCCACCAAGGCCGTGGTCTTCTTGTACTTCACGGCCAGGCTGTCCTCGGTCACAAAATCCATGACGTAATACGCCGCCACGATAAACAGCAGAAAGGACAACAGCAGGAGCACCTTGCCCTTGTTCACGGCAAAATCGCCAATGATCTGCCGCACTCGCTCCATCTTCTTCGAATCGCTCATAGCGCCTCATTCCGCCGTCGGGCTGGTCCGGGCCGCCCACGGGCCGCTTGTCGGCTCGTGGCTATAGCATTGTTGCCCATGGGAAAAAAGAGGGAAAAAGCCGGGTGCGGTCCTGCGACCACCCCTCGGGGTGTTGTCCCGTTCATTTTTTCCCCTGCCGGCGACGACCGGCTTGGCGGGTCACTGGGCCGTTATGGGCGGGGGCCGCCTAGGAAAACGGCCCCCTTGCTCCGTACCCGCTAGGGCACGATGGTGGTGCCGAGCATGTCCAGAAACTTGCGGATCCATTCGGAATGGGCCGGCCAGGCCGGGCTCGTGACCAGATTGCCGCTGACATGGGCATTGCTGAAGGTGTCGTTGGGGTCGACGTACTTGGCGCCGGCCAGTTCCAGGTCGGGTTTGACCGCCGGATAAGCCATGCATTCGCACCCGGCCACCACTCCGGCCGCCACCAGTAGCTGCGGGCCGTGGCAAATGGCCGCGATGGGTTTTTTCGTGGCCCCGAAATGCTTGACGATCTCAATGACCCGTGGATCGAGGCGGATGTATTCCGGCGCCCGCCCGCCCGGCACGACCAGGGCGTCGAAGGCGGCCGGATCCACGGCGTCGAAATCCGCGTTGAGGGTGAAATTGTGCCCGGGCTTTTCGCTGTAGGTCTGGTCGCCCTCGAAATCATGCACAGCCGTACGCACGGTCTCCCCGGCCTTCTTGCCCGGGCAGACCGCGGACACGTCATGGCCCACCATGACGAGCATCTGGAACGGCACCATGACTTCGTAATCCTCGACGAAATCGCCCACGAGCATCAGGATTTTTTTCACGGCCATCTGTTACTCCTTTATGGTCTGGGGAAGCCCCCTCCGGACGGGCGTCCACAACGCGCCAAGGCCCGGAAACCCGGCTCCAAGTCTCTCTCTTCCTACGCCCAAGGTCCCGCCCTGACAAGACGGGCCGGCCGGCGACACGCCTTGATCGCAACGTCGCCATCTCCCCCCGCCCCCCATTGACGCCGCATCCGGCCCCTTCTAGCATCGCGCCCCTATGATCCGGGGCACCCCTCCCCTTTTGCCCTGGCAGCCCTGCCTTCTGGCCGCCATCGCCGGCATCCTGGCCCTGGAATATCCCCTGGCGGCCGGAACCGGCCTGGTGCTGCTGGCGCTTTTCCCGCGCCCGGCCCCGGGACGGCCATCCCTGACCGCCATGGTTCTGTCCTTCCTGGCCGGGCTGGCCGTGGCCTGGTGGGTCATGCCGCCCCTGCCCGGCCCGTTGCCGCCCTGTCTGGCCCGGGGCAAACCCCTCGATTGCGTCGGTCGCGTGGAAACGGTCGCCCCCCGGCCCGAAGGCCGGCTGTCCTGCCTGCTGGCCGATGTCCGGCTTACGGGCCCGGACTGCGACGCCGTTGCCCTACCCGGTCGGCTGGCCCTGACCATCGACACCCCGGCGTTTCGCCCCCTGCCGGGCGACCGCCTCGCCTTTACCTCGAAGATCCGTCCGACCCGGGGCTTTGCCAACCCGGGCGTGACGGATTTCGCGTTCCTGCGCCGCCTGGACGGGGTATTTTTCCGGGCCTACGCCCGAGGCGCGGAAACCGGGAACCTGCGCCGCCTGGAAGCGACTCCGAACGTGGCCGACCGGTGGCGGGAACGCATCCGCGACCGGGTGCTTTCGGTTCTGACCCCGCCGGCCGAAGCCGATTCCGCGACAAGGGCCGGCCGGGCCATGGTCGCGGCCCTGCTCTTCGGCGAGCTCTCCGGCTTTGCCGCAACGGATCTCGACCTGATACGCCAGGCCTCCCTGGCCCATACCCTGGCGCTCTCCGGCATGAACGTGTCCTATGTGGTGGCCGTGGCCATCGCCCTGGTCTGGATCGCGGGCCGGTGGCATCCGGCGATTTTCTTGCGAACGCCGCGCCCCTATCTCATTTTGCTCGTGGCCGCGCCGTTGGTGGCCGGCTATTGCTGGCTGGGGGGGTATTCGCCGTCGCTGTACCGGGCCGTGCTCATGTTCGCCGGCTGCGGTCTGCTTCTTTTTCTCGGCCGCCACGCGCCGTTGTGCGACAGCCTGTTTCTGGCCCTGGCCGCCATGCTGGCGGTCTCTCCCCTGACCGCCTACGACGTGCGGCTGCAACTTTCGGCCGCGGCCGTGGCCGGCATCGGACTGCTGTGGCCACCCTTCGGAGCGTTTTGCTCCCGGCTCCCCCGGTCGCGACTTTTCCGATGGATTGTGGTGCCGGTTCTGGCCGTGCTGTGGACGAGCCTGTGCGCCGAAGCCGCCGTGCTGCCGATCATTGTCCGACTCTTTGGCGACTGGAACTGCAATCCCTGGATCAACGCCGCCTGGCTGCCGTTGCTCGGCTTCGTGGTCACGCCCATGGCCCTGATCGGCCTGGCCCTGCTCCCGGTGCCGCTGCTCTCCGCTGCCGGGGCCTGGCTGCTCCTCGCGGCCGCTTGGTGTTGCCAGGAGCTCATGCACGGCCTGGCATGGCTCGAAAGCCACGGATTGCTCCTCTCCACGGCCGTGCTGCGGCCGGCCTGGCCTGAGCTGCTCGGCTGCTACGGCCTGCTCGCGAGCCTCGCCCTGGTGCTGGCCGGACGCCCCAAACCCCTGGCCGCCCTGCTCACGAGCCTGGCCCTGCTCGTCGGTCCGGGCCTGTGGCGCGATCTGGCCGACAGCCGCGAGGCGGTCAGCCTCACCGTGTTCGACGTGGGCCAGGGCCAGTCCGTGGCCGTGACCCTGCCCGGCGGCAAGCGCCTGCTCGTGGACGGCGGCGGTCTGCTCGGCAATTTCGACGTAGGCCGGGCCGTGGTCGGCGCCGCCCTGGCCGACAACCATCCGCCGCGCCTGGAGGCGGTGTTCGCCAGCCACCCCCACAGTGATCACGTCAAGGGGCTGATCTCCCTGCTCCAGCGCTTTTCGGTCGCGTCCTATGACGACAACGGCGGCCTCCCGGAAGGCGCCCTGGCCGCGCCCATCCAGGCGGCCCTGGCCGAACGCCGCATACCCCGGACCTCCCTGGCCGCAGGGGACCGGCTGAACCTCGGCCACGACCTGGCCCTCGACGTCCTGCATCCGGGCCCGGACGATGATCCGTCCGGCAACAACGGCTCCCTGGTGCTGCGCCTGACCTGGCACGGCCGAGGACTGGCCGTGCTCCCCGGAGATATCGAACGGAGCGTGGCCCACCGGCTGACCCGCACGGGTACGCCCCTCCAGGCGGCGGTCCTCGTGCTGCCCCATCATGGCTCGTCCTCGAGCCTGTCACGACTGTTCCACGCCGCCGTGGCGCCCCGGGTGGCCATCGCCAGCGCCGGTGATTCCGGCCGCTACCCGTCCGGCAAGGTGGTCGAAAGCCTGGCCCGGCTCGGCTGTCCCACCTACGCCACCAACCGCCACGGCGCCGTGACCGTGCGCTTTGACAGCCCGACGGCCGCGCCTGTGGTCGAGACGATGGGGGGAACGGACGCCTCCGGCGGCCAAAGGGCGCAGCCCTTTGGAAACCCACCATAGAAAACAGCTCTTTTTCCCCGGCTTCTCGCAACGAGCTGTCATACAAAACGAAACGCCCCTCCGCATCTTCTGATGCAAAGAGGCGTTGCCGCACAATCTTCCGGGGGCCAGAAAAAACGTTTCCCCTGACGGGTGGTCCAGGAGGGGGCTCCCCCCCCTGGCCGCCGGAGGCGTCTCTTCCCCCATCCCCCGTCCGTCGTCCTTCCAGCTCTCTCCCGGCTAAAAATTGAAGTTCAGTTTCTTCTTCAGGGCGGTCAAATTGCGGCTGGCGCGTTCCTGGGCCACGGCATTGCCCTTGGCCAGGATATCCCAGACCAGGTTCGGGTCCTTGTCGAATGCCTGGCGCCGGGCCCGGATCGGTTCCAGGAAGGCGGTCATGGATTCCACGAGCAGCTTCTTGCAGTCCCCGCAGCCCCAGGAGGCATTGCGGCAGCCCTCGCCGATCTCCGGCAGCCGGGCCGGATCGGTCAGCAACTCGTGATAGGGATAGAGGTTGCACTCCTTGGGATCGCCCGGGTCCTCGCGGCGCGCCCGCTTGGTGCAGGTGAGCATGCTCATGACCTTTTTCTTCATGGTCCCCGGTTCCTCGGTCAGGCCGATGGCATTGCCGTAGCTCTTGCTCATCTTGCGGCCGTCCAGGCCCGGCAGCTTGGCATCCGGCGTAAGCAGGGCCTGGGGCTCGGGGAAGAAGTTGCCGTAGAGGTGGTTGGCCCGGCGGGCGATCTCCCGGGTGAGCTCCATGTGGGGCAGCTGATCCTGGCCCACGGGCACGAATCCGGGCTTGTACAGCAGGATGTCCGCAGCCATGAGCACCGGGTAGCCCAGGAAGCCATAGGTGGCCAGATCCTTGGCCGCCAGTTCGGTCAGCTGGTCCTTGTAGGTGGGGTTGCGCTCCAGCCACGACACCGGCGTGACCATGGACAGGAGCAGATGGAGCTCCACATGCTCCTTGACCTGGGACTGCTGGAACAACACGCATTTTTCCGGATCGAGCCCGGCCGCCACCCAGTCCTTGACCAGCTCCGGCACAAACCCCTTGATGCGCTTGGGCTCGGCGTATTCCGTGGTCAGGGCGTGCCAGTCGGCCACGAAGAAAAGGCAGTCGTGGGTCTCCTGCAATTCGACCCAGTTTTTGAGCACGCCGAAGTAATGGCCCAAATGCAGGGGGCCGGTGGGGCGCATGCCGGAAACGATCCGTTTGTTTTCCTTGGGAGTGTTCTCGCTCATTCCAGAGAAGTCCTTTTGCTGTGATGCCTTGGCGGACGGCCGAGGTGTCCGCCTAGAGCAGGAGTCCGTACAAAAAAGAAACCGGCGGGAGCAAAATTCTGCCCAGCACCCCGGTTACGGCCAAAAGAAGCAAAATGAAAAAACCCCACCGTCCGAAGGCCATGTAGCGCACCGCCGCCATGGGCGGCAGGAAATAGGCCAGGATGTTGCTGCCGTCCAGGGGCGGCACCGGCAGCAGATTGAAGATGCCCAGGGCCAGGTTCACCGACACTCCGGCCACGGCCATGTAGACCAGCGGTTCGAGCACCCGGTAGCCGAGCGTCCCTGGCGTGAGGTCCGTGGCCAGCCAGTCGAGCCCCCGGGCGGCCAAGGCGCACAGCACGGCCAGCAGGAAATTCATCAGCGGCCCGGCCACGGCCACGAGCATCATGCCGTGCCTGGGATTGCGGAAATAGCGGGGATCGACCGGCACCGGTTTGGCCCAGCCGATCATGCGCGTGAGCACGAAGGCCAGCACGCCGAGGATGTCGAGGTGCTTGATCGGATTGAGCGTGAGCCGGCCGGCCAGCTTGGCCGTGGGATCGCCCAGCCAGTTGGCCACATAGCCGTGAGCCACTTCGTGGAAGGTGATGGCCATGAGCACGGGGACCGTGAGCAGGGCGATCTCCTGGATTGTCCGGGAAATGTCAGGAAGCATGGTGAAGCCGGCTAGCACGAACCGCACGGCCAAGCAAGGCCATTGGGCGCCGCATAAAAAAGCGGAAGACGGTCACCCGCCTTCCGCGAGAGATCATGGAACGCCCCCAACCGGAGTTGACACGGGTTGGTCAGCCTATCCCCGCCCGCTGCGGGCCTTTTCCATGGCCAGGGCCACCTTGGCCTTGAGCTCGCCCAAATCAACGGATTTGACCACGTAATAATCGGCGGCAATGGACTTGAGATCGTGCTGAAAGCTGTCGTAGGCGGTGCTTAAAATCACCGGGATGGCCTGGTCCTTGCCCCGGATCTCCTGGAGCAGGTCAAGTCCGGAACGGTTGGAGCCGAGTTTGATGTCGAGGACCACCACCTCGGGCGCGACCCGCTCCATCAGCGGCAGGATGGCTTCCTCGCCGTCCGAGGTCACGACCTCGTACCCCTCGCCCTCCAACTCTTCCTGGTACAACATCCGGATATGTTTTTCGTCATCGACGACCAAAATTTTCCCGCTCATGACTGAACTCCTCGCAATACGGCGTAATACAAAAAACAAACCGTGCCGACACTCTCACCTTATGCTGAAAAGCCCGCAAGGGGTCAACCGTTTTTCCCTCCCGGCCGTCTTGATTCCATACCGGCCAAGGGGTATATCATCGGGCCATGATCACCGTGACCATAAGTTCCCAGAGTCAACCCCTGTCTTTCCCAAAAATCAACACCGTTTTGCAGTTGCAGCAAAAACTTGACCTGCGCGTCAACGACGCCCTCATCATCCGCGACGGGGAACTGCTCACCCCGGACCGCCGCCTGCGCGACGGCGACCACGTCACCGTGCGCCTGGTGACTTCGCGCGGTTAGAGTCTCCCGTGCGAGGAGTCCGGGGACATCATGCCCCCGGCCGCCGGAGGCTCTTCCCCTCCGCCCCCGACACCCTTTACCCCTGATAAGGTTCCCATGAAGTGCAAACGCTGCGGCGCGCTGGCCGCCGTCAAGCTGCCCAGTCACCACGCGGGATTTTGCCCCGAATGCTTCGAGGTCTTTTTCAAACGGCAGGTGGAGACCGCCGTGCGCCGCCACGCCATGATCCAGCCCGGAGAAAAGGTGCTCGTGGCCGTTTCGGGCGGCAAGGACTCCCTGGCCCTCATGCGGGTCCTGTCCGAGCTCGGGCATGACGTGGAGGGGCTCCACGTGCATCTGGGCATCCCGGACTCCTCGGACCCGGTATGCGCCAAGACCGAAGCCTATTTCCGGGACAACGGCTTTCCCCTCCATGTCCTGCGCATGGAGGATGTGGGCCTGGCCATCCCGGCGGTCAAGGCGGCGGTCAGACGGCCGATCTGCGCCGTGTGCGGCAAGATCAAGCGCCATTATTTCAACCGGTTCGCCTATGAAAATGGCTTTGCCGCCCTGGCCACCGGCCACAACCTCGACGACGAGGTAGCGCGGCTGTTCGCCAATGTGCTGCGTTGGGACGCGGCCTATCTGGGCGGCCAGGGCCCGGTGCTGCCGGCCGAGGGCCGCTTTGTGCGCAAGATCAAACCGCTCTACCGCGTGACTGAGTTCGAGACTGCGGCCTACTGTTTTTTGAAGGGCATCGACCACTGGAAGGCGGGGTGCCCCTACAGCGGTGGCGCCAGCTTCACCGGGCACAAAAAGCTCTTCGCCGACCTGGAGGACCGCAGTCCCGGCCAGAAGGTGGCCTTTTACGAAGCCTTCCTGGACCGGGGGCGGCCGCATTTCGCCGCGCCCAACCAGGCAGGGGGCGAAACCCTTGCCCCCTGCCAAACCTGCGGCTATCCGTCATCGAGCGAAATCTGCGGCGTGTGCCGCATCCGGGCCCAGGTCGAGGCCAAGGCCGCCTCGTAACCGACACCGCGCAGCCCGTGCCTGGTACTTTTCTTGCATCCCATCCGCAAGCAGGACGAAACATTCCTTTCTGACGCGCAACGGTCCTGACGACCGGGAGGAAACCCATGGCGGATAACGCCGCAACGGAAAAAAACGTCGGTCTGGACGGGGAACTCGCGGGCTTTTCCCTGGACGGGGCCTGCGACTACTACCAGAATTATCTTGACGCCTTCCAGATCGACCTGCCCCTGACCATCTGCTTCATCAACCGGGTGCTGGCCGAAAATGTGACCGCACTGCCGCCACGGGCCCATGCCCTGCTGGAGCAGGCCATCAAGGCGGCGGTCCAGCTGGCCAACTTCGATCCCCAGATCCTCGGCATCGGCGTCAATTCCGGCATCGCCCCGAACGCCGCCCCGGTCATCAAGGTCCTCGAAGCCACCCATGTGGAACCCGGTGTGTACGACGAAATCCGCTCGGTTCCCCTGCGCCGCCACGCCCCGGAAATCCGCAAAGTCTGCGAAAAGATACTCGCCCGCCATCCCATGGCCGTGCGCTACGCCGACCTGCTGCTCCAGGCGGACTTCATCGAAGGCCGGGACCCGAGCCCGGCCATCACGGACTTCCATTGCCCCAAGGTGCTGCTGCCGCTTTGGAAAAAACGCCTGTTCAACCATTTCGCGGGCCTCGGGGACGACGTCCTGGCCCGCCCCCTGTGGTCGCCCATCGCGGCCCAGGTCAACGATCCCTTCACCCTGTCCCAGGCCGCGGAACTTTTCCAACGGGCCGGCGATACGGACCAGGCCCAGGGCCTGTACGCACGCGCCCAGGCCCTCGATCCGCTCCAGCGCCCCTATGCCCTGCGCCTCGACGCTTTGCGCGCGCCCTTCCGGCCCGACCACAGCCTCGTGGACGCCAAACGCGTGGCCATCTCTTTCTACAGCTACAACAAGGCCGACGTCCTGGCCGAAACCCTGGAAAGCCTGGCCGGCACGGCCATCGGCCGGGCGAGCATCACGGTTCTGCTCAACGGCTGCACCGACCACAGCGCCGCCGTGGTGGCCAAAGCCCGGGAACGCTTCCCGAACAACCCCGTGGAGTGCATCGAACTGCCGGTCAATGTCGGAGCGCCGGCGGCCCGCAACTGGCTGCTCGCCCTGCCGCGCACCCGGGAAAGCGACTACGTCGCCTTTCTCGACGACGACATCACCCTCCAGCCCGACTGGCTGGCCCACATGCTGACCGTGGCCGAAAGCGATCCCCGCATCGGCAACGTGGGCTGCAAAGTCGTGTTTCCGGGCCGGTTCAAGCTGCTCCAGTACCTCTACCGTCACGTTTCGGTGGCAAACGACGACGCCATTCGCGTGAGCCTGCCCACGCCCTACATGCAGTACGACATCGGGCTTTACGACGTGATCCGGGAAACCCGCGTGGTCATGGGTTGCCAGCATCTGCTGCGCGTGGCCGCCCTGGCCGACGCCCCCTGGTTCGACATCCGCTACAGCCCGTCCCAGATCGACGACACCGACCACGACATCCAGCTCTGCCTGGCCGGCTGGAAGGTCTTTTACTGCGGCACGGTCACCTGCGAGCACCGGCAAGATTCTGGCACCTCGGCCCGCAGTAAATTGAGCCTGGCCAACCAGGGAAGCATCCGTGGCAACGACCTCAAATTCATGTACAAGTGGATTGAACGCAAAGACGAGCTACGCGCCCTGGATGCTCTGAGCCTGGCCGGCTGATCCGGGACCCGCACGGAGGCCTCGGGCCGTGACCCGCGCCACGGCCCGAGGTGCGCTTAGCGGGAAAGAACCTGGCCCAACGCGTCCAGGAAGCCCTGGAGCATGGCCGGGCTGATGTCGCCCATGTGGCCGATGCGGAAAATCGGCCGCCGCCCCTGGCTTTCCAGATCCTCGTTGAGCTTGGCGTAGCCGGGATCGAAGAGATAACCCCGGACGCGCATGGCTTCCTTGGCCGCCTTGAGATCGGCAAAGGTCATGCCCGCCGGCACCACGGCCGTAGTCACCGTGGGCGAGCGGAAGCCTTCCGGCGCGCACAGTTCGAATCCGGGCAAAGCGCGCACGAAATCCCAGGCCATGGCCCGCATGGCCTCGTGGCGGGCGAACCGGGCCGCGATCCCCTCTTCCTTCACGATGTATTCGAGCTGCACGTACATCTGGTTGCCCAGGGCGCCGTTGGGCGTGGACTGGGTCTGGTACTTGGCCGCGCGCTCCAGGTGCTTGAGGATGTCGCCGGCATGCCCCTTGCCGGTCACGTGCCGGGCCTTGTCGATGGCGGCCGGGCTCACAAAGCCGATGCCGAACCCGGCGTGCAGCCCCAGGGACTTCTGGGTGGCCGTGCAATACATGTCGCAACCCGACGCGGCGATGTGGCTCGGCGCGCCGCCGAAAATGCTCACCCCGTCCACCAGGGTCAGGGCGCCCCGGGCCTTGGCCCGTCGGCACAGGTCCGTGATGTCGTTGAGCACCCCGGTCGAGGTCTCGTTGTGGGTGAAGGCGACCACGGCCGGCTTGTGCGCGTCCAGGGCAGCTTCCAGGGCGGTGCTATCCACGGTTTGGCCGGGCTCGAAGGACAGCAACACGGCCTTTTTGTCGTTGGCCACCGAAATTTTGTACCACAGATCGCCAAAGGCCCCGACCGAGACGTGGAGCACGGTTTCGCCGGCCGCCACCAGGGAGCGGATGGCCGCTTCCATGGCCGTGGAACCCGAGCCCAGAAAAAGCATTGTCCGGTAGTCGTCCGGCAAGGCGGCAATCCGGGCCAGATCCTCGAAAATAGGTTTGAACCGCTTGGCGTTTTCGGCGTCGCGGTGGCCGTATTCGGGCCAGGCGCCAGCGGCGCGCACTTCCGGGCGCAGGTAGGTGGGACCGGTGATAAACAACTTGAGATCGGCAAAAGGCGTATCAGGCATGGTGCAGGACTCCGGTAAACGTGTGGCCGGCACCCTACGGCAAAAGCCCTGGCCGATCAATCGACCGCCGCGTGCCCCGCGCAGGGCATGCCCCCGGAAGTCGACCGCTTGGGGCCGGCCATCCGGGGCATGGAATCTGCAAGAGTCTGATGGGTCGGGAACAATCCGCCGTCCCGGGGAGGTTTCACCATGCGCCTTGTGTTGGTCCTCGCGCTGCTCGCCCAGCTCGCCGCCTGTGCGCCGGTGGCCACCGGCGAATGGGACCGGCTCTATTTCCGGAAAACCAACGACCGACTGACCCAGGTCGAGGGGCGGGAGGACTATCGGACCTTCCGGCAAAAACTGCCGTCGTTTCTGCTGCCGTAAAGCGCGCTCCCCGGGATCGCGCCCCGAAGGACGCGTTTAGGCGGTGGGCGGCTCCGGATCGTCCCGGGACGACTCCTCGCCTTCGCCTGTACGGACGATGATCTGTCCGGTGGCCTCGTCGTAGATAGGCTGGCTGTCGTCGGAGTCGTCTCCCCGTTGGGCCTTCCGTTGTAATTTTTCTTCTTTTTTCTTCTTCTTGGCCAGTTCCTTGGACCGCTTGGCAAATGTGTATGCGTTTTTGACCACTGATCCTCCCTTGACATGAGTTGAACGACGGGCCGTGCGTATCCGGCTACGCCGTTGGCGAAATGAAGCGTCTCGCAAGCGAGCATAGCCCAAGATGCGATCGGGGAGAAGGAAAATCTGGGCAAGACCTCGCCAGAGGGCCTCCGGCCTCGACGAACAAGTTTGCCCAACGACGTCGAAATGCGGTGAAAGCGACCTTGACCGAAGGAAAGGGCTTGTTTATTTTTGTGAGCTCCGCGCCCGTAGCTCAGTTGGATAGAGCATCTGCCTTCTAAGCAGACGGCCGCAGGTTCGAATCCTGCCGGGCGCACCACAAAGATTTCACGGGGTTAAGTCAGTTCTGGCTTGGCCCCGTTATCTTTTTGGATAACCTTCCTGGATAACATCTTGGCCAACCATACGGGATTACGCGGGAATTTTGGATAACATTCGAGCAGATGCTGTCCCGCGCATAGGCAGACGGCCAATTTTCTTGTAGAAAGGATCGGTCTGTGTAGATTAATGATGTTCTTCTTTCCTAGCTAAGCCGATGTCGCGGAAAAGTCGAAACTCTGAAATTGCTTTCTCTCCATAGATCAATACTCGTTCTAAAAACTCTCGGTATGAATTTTCTTCCAAGATATCCACGGGAATATGGAGATTGTGCGTGTCGACTTTTTGTCTGTGCAATTGTGTCGTAATTGGCAATTCAAGTTTTTCTTTGTCAAACCCTGTAAGGTGATGCCATTTTGAAAACATAAATATATAATTACCAAAATCAAAATATTTTTTATATGTATTGTCGTATTTAATTTTTTCCTCTTGATTCAGAAATTTAAACCATACAGGTTCTAGATGTAATGGTTCTATATATGAGAACAGTGGGTCAAGTTTTTCCGAAAGCGTTAGAAGAAAATATTTTTGCAGCCACATGTCTTCGAACTCATCTTGAAATTCATACCATGTTCTGAGTTTGATATTTGTTTGCTCTGAAGCGCTGAAAGATCCACTTTGAAAACCTGAGGAACTAATTATATAGCCTGTATTAGCTCCTATATCTGATAGAACTGTTCGGAATCCATGGATTATATTTTGAGGAATTTTTGACTTCCAATATTTACATTCAAACAAAATAATATTCAATCTGTTAAAGACTTTCTCCTCTGCGTAGACGTCTATCTCAACTTCGCCACGTACAGATTGTATTTTTTTCTCGACTTCAGTAGCAAACCCACATTCTATTAAAACCTGAGCAACCATCTCCTGAAGTTCTTGCCAAGTAGCAGGTTCTCGTTTGCTGAGCATTCTTTATTCCTTACGATCATGCTGAGTTGACTATATTTAGCCGGTCCTGAAAAAAGCGTTTTCGTCGTTATCCGACGGCCAGTCTGGAGAGATCGTCCTTTGTCTCGCCAAACAGACATAATAGGATGAGGGCAAAAAGCTGCGCCACCTTCCCCATCCACTTCCTGAAGTTGAAGGCAGCGGCGGCCATGAACAGGTTGATGGCGTCTCCGAGCACGCCTTTCAGGAAATTCCTCGACATGCGGTAATCTGCTTTGAGATGTCCGATGACCGGTTCAATCCCGGCTCGTCTGCGGAAACGCATCCTGGCGTTGCGCCGCTGGCAGGGGGTGTCACTCTTTTTCGGTCGGCGCGGCGTCAGAATTTCCGTGTCACCCACTCGTGTTCGACCCCGATACCCCCGGTCGCAGATGGCCACTTGGGGACAGGTTTCAGTGATCTGCCATACCTGCTCCAAAACATCGGGCAACGTATTGCCATCATAGATATTTTCCGTGAAGGACAGCGCTCCGACGATGACACCCGTGGTTTTGGTCACGACCAGGGAAGCCTTGCGGCCGAACTCGTATTTCTTGTGCTCCTTGCCCTTGCCGATGCACAACACATCCGGCTCGTGCAGGCTGTAGACCTTGTTTTTGTCTGTCCGCTTCTGCTTGTGAACTCTTCGGAAAAGCTGAAGAGTTTCCTCATGCCGGGCCAGAGCCTCACGCGGGAGCTTGCGTTCCAGCTCGCGGATGAGCACTCCGGCCATCGTCCGGATGCGTTTGATGATCCGGTTGCTCTTGAAGCGTTGGAGCAGCAGGCCGGGCAACTCCCGTCGGAAACTGCGGCGCAGGCGGATGCCTTCGTCGGCAGCGATCTTCCTGCATCTCTTGATGATTTTTGTCAGGAGCTTCGTGTCGGTGGGGAAAGTGATGTTTTTTTCCTGGACAGTGGTATCGACGGTGACTTCCGCTTCCTTGGCGGCCTCCCCGTGCAGCGCCACCGAGACTTCAAAGATCAGGCGCGCTCCATCTTCTCCGATTCTTTTGCGAAAATAGACGAAGTCCGAGGGATTGCAGGGAAACTGCCACTGGAAACGGGTTTCGCCACAAAAGGCCTGAAAGTAAGGATTGGCCACCCAGGCCTCGACCACCCGCTCGTCGCTCAGATTCTCAAGCTGTTTGAGCAGGAGCAGGCCGACCATGAGCCGGATGGGCTTGGCTGGGCGTCCGGCCTGGCTATAGAGCCCGGCGAATTCATCCTCGAAGCGCTGCCAAGGGATGCGCTTGGCCAGTTTGAGCAAGGGATGGGCGGGATTGAGCTGATCCAAAAGATCCGGATAAAGGAAATTGCCCTGCCGACTTTCGCGGGATTTTGCCTTCATGACCGCCCCCAGAAGTGCTCAGATGCAACCGGTTTTCTGCGGAATCACTGCAGTTTCTGGTCGAGGACGATACATTAATACCGGCGTTTTGTTAAGCATTGTCAGACTGATGGGCATATTTCAAGGCCGACTA